>CAIZPP010000019.1 GCA_903934875.1 uncultured Methylococcaceae bacterium | reverse complement strand
TTATGAGCAGGCAGACAAGTCAAGAGAATTGTTGCAAGCTGCGGGCTTCGAGGACGTTGCAAGCTTCCCCGACCTGCAAGCCCATCTTCGGGTCAGCGGCGGAACACGCCTGTTGCGGCTTACCGCGTTGAGTGAAGCCCATTAGTGCATTATTATACGCGTTTAAATGATTGGTTGGCATACATTTCTGAAAAGGGTATGTTAAGCATGGGGATATCTTTATGTACAGCATTTTCATCTTTAAAATATACTTAATAAAGGATATTCAGCTAACGTTTCAAGTTAACTGAATATCTTGCCCTTTCATTCTAGCTATCAAGTAACTCTTTGATGTTGAAAATGCTGTAAAACCGAGTCGGTCTGTCCTTATGCTGATTTCGTCGCGGTCACAACTTGGAAGTTGCCGAAAAAATACGTTGCACGCTCACACGTCCACCCCCCCATGCTTTCGAGGCAATGCACGGGATCGTACCGCCCCCACATGCTGAGCGCAAAAGGCTCAAACACAGTGAAGTACAGACGCCCCAGCATACGCATTATCCTCTTGCGCGGTCGGTGAAACTCCGCGATGATGAGTTTGCCACCGGGCGCAGTCAGGCGCGCGGCTTCGCTGAAGGCAAGCGCCTTGCTTGCATCGGGCAGTTCATGGAATAAAAAGAAAATCAGATTGATATCGACAGTGCCATCCTCGTTTGGCATGCAGGTGGCATCCGCCTCGGCAAGATCGAACTTACCCTGAAAGTCTTTGAGTTTTTTTCCCGCGTGAATCAATTCGTTGTTGATAAGGTCGGTGATGCAAATATGCTCCGCCCCACCTCTGATTAAGGTTTTTACTACCTTTGGCATTACATCGCCGAAAGCGCAAGAGGTCATCAGCACTGTCTTGCCTTTGACCGATGCCCGCTTGATTTCGCTGACGACCCTGTCGACCAAGCGATCATACTGGAACAGTAATACCGCCGCCACCCAAGTTTTCCTGTCAGAGAATTTAATCAGTCCCATATTGGAATAAACCCAATAAACATGGAACCTGTCTTGTGCGCGAGGTACAAAAGTATTGGCAATCAGCGCTCCCCTAGTTACTAAAAAGAAATATCCAAGCCCCACGCAGACCAGTGCGCTGAAAGCCATACCCACAATTGAACTTGACATGATTTAATTACCTCGTTACCTTACAGCGTTTTTAATATCGATGAGTTACTTGTTGAGTTATATCATGTTGCAAAGCACATACACACAAGATGGTTTACTTTAGCGTCCTTTATTATTATCCTTTGTTAAGATAAAAACGCTGTAAGTTGGAATGAAACCCGCGACTGCTGGTAAGCAGCCTACAGGTTTAATATACGCGAAGTGAGAAACAATTGCAGGTATTTGGGGGGAATTTCAGAATTGCCGGAACCAATGGGAGGTTCCGGCAGTAGTATTGTGGATTTGTATGTCTTACCGATTACCAGTCCCCGTCAGTCCAGCGAGGCAACCACATTTGGGCTAGGGATGTCATGATCATCACGGTGGATGCCAAACTATAGCCAAAGCCGCCTATCATGGTAAGCCAAGCAAATTCGGGCCAGAATTTTGTCAGCCACCAAGACAGAATGTCCACAATCAAAAACACAAATGGGGTTGCGATCAGAATCAGCTTCCAGCGCTGATTGAACTGGGTCATGGCGAATATCCAACCCACAAACATGAAAATGAAACTAATGCCAAACAGATGGATATGGGAAACCCGCGTCAGACCCGAGATACTGGCACCGTGATCGACTTCGGCCAGTTGTTTGGCCACTTCCGGTTTGGCCACTTGCACCAAGCCAGATTCCTCGTCGTGGCAGTTGCCGCAATTTTTTTGCAATAATGGCCCAACCTTGTCCCATTGGTCCATCGGTGCCTCGTCGCGTGCCCATTGGATCAAGGTAAAGCGCACATCGTCGGGCGCTTTGGATTTCATTTTGCCGGTCAGGGCGGCTTCCAGTTTGGAGCCGGAGCGGTTGCCATAGTAGCTATAGACAATGTCTTCCTTGGACAAACCCGGTTTGCCGTCTGCCATGCCGTGGGTCAGCATGATCTGCGCCCCCGCCATCATCAGCCCGATGCCGATTACCAGCAGAAAGCCGGTGAACAACACCCGGTAATGGATAGGCAATCTGCCCAGCGTGGTCGTCTGTTTGGTTTCAATCATGTCAGTTGCCTAGAAATTATAGATATATGACAAACCCACGGCATGGATCGAGTAGACCGGGGCCTGCATATTAGTGGGCATCACCCCCGTCGGCGTTCCGTACTGCTGCATGCCAATGTAGGTGTAATCATTACTCCACATGTGTTGGAAAGAATAGGTTAGATTCACCGCCGAGGCTTTGTTGACGTTGTATTTTGCATTCAGCTTGAACTGATAAGTCTGGGTATTGACAACCGGCATACTCGTGGCCGGAATATAGTAGTACGGCCCAGTGGTCGTGCTAGCCCCGGTTATTGCTGAGTATTGCCCTCCGCTCACATCCGTGGTGGTTTTCGCAAAGCTTAACAGGAAATCGCCATTCAGATCGAGCTTGCCAGAAAGCAATCCCTTCTGCTTCGCACCCAAGCCCACCGTATTGATGTTGTTGCCCATGTTGGACAACCAGTTCAGGCATGGGTCGGTCTTGGAAAAATCATTTTTTGCCAATATGTTATTGACGCAACCACCGACCACAGAACCTGCAGCCGCAGTTCCCGTGTTGCTGTTGCTGCTAGCTGATGAACCTGCTGTCTTGTTAAATATGTCTTGGTAGGTATAAAACAGATGTGCGCTTAAGTCGTCACTGAAGTTATAGCTGCTGTCGAAGTTGAGTGACCAATTCTTCGATGATTGCAGACCATAGCTCGATTCATAGTAGTTATCGTACTTGTAATCCCCATTGAGGGTTAATGCCAACTTTTCAGTCAACTGATAATTCAGCATTGAGTGAAAGCTCTGACGGTCACGGGGTGCCGTATTGAACCGTCCCAAACCGTTGATGTCAAGTCCACCGGCAGTGGCAGTGTTCGGGGCTACTCCTGTTGTCAAGGCTACCGGGTTATTGTTCACAAACACACCGGGGTACGGATAGGGCATTCCCTTTATAGGATACCCTAGGAATGGACCCCAAGCCGGTATTCCGGTGGCCAGATAACTATCGTACAGACTCAACTGCGAAAGAGTCTGTGGCCCTTGGAATGAAGCCAAATACGCAGTGTCTTGATTGTAGTTATACGCGCTGCGGTTGGAATAGGCGTAGCCTAAACTCGTAGTCAGTTTGTCGGTCAATTTGCCGTGATAGTCGAGCTTGCCTATGTTTTCCAGCGTCGTCGCTGAATCGATGCAAGCGGTCCATGTGCCGTTGCACCAACGGTCTATGCTTTGTATTTCATAGCCGGCTTTCAATGAGTGCCCTTTGGCGATGGTATAGTTGGCATCAAGATTACCGGTTTGGACTCTCCGGCTTAAGGGCGTATTGTTGCGATAGTTAGTGCCTGCCCCGCTAGAGTCCGCATCAGGAAACCTGTAGGTGTTGACAGCCGTGAGGTTTTCACGTTCATCGTATTTATACGATGCCGCCAGATTCAAATCCTGGCTCGCTTTGTGGGTTAGCTTGACGTTGACGTTCTTGAAATCCACGGCACCGTTCAAACTACCCTGCGCAGGCACCGCCATCGTCGAAGTGCTGTAAGGCAGAAAATTTTGATTCTGCCAATTGCGCCCATAGCCACCAGAGCCGACCAGTTTGGTATCGTTTGAAAAGTTATACCCGCCGCTCACTGTAAACTGGTGGAACTGGTTGTCCGGCATGGTGCTCATTTGGCCATAAAGCGGGTTGCTTGCCGAAGGAGCGCCGTAGGCGTTTTGGAAAATGAGCGAACTGTAGTCGTTATGGAAAATCGAGCCGTAGTAGGCTAATGATCCGTAAGCTTTTTCGCCGGTAAAATTCAGGCTTGAGTTGATCTGGTCCGTCGATTGGGAAATTGGATTGGGTAGGATGACGGACCGGGTCGCGACAATCGGTGCGCCTACCGTGCCTACACCATTTTTTTCCTCATGGCGCATGCTGGACTTGAATTCCCATTCGTTGTTCAAGAAATAACTGAACCCGCCATCAAAGCGGCGACGTTTGGTCGATAATTCAACCCCTTGGAACGCAGCCTGGTCGCTGGCCGGCAAGGTCCGCATGTTATTGGCTGTCGTCGGATACTGCCAATTGGGGGGGAGGGCAAGTTCATTCCCGCCTGCGCCGATGTAAGGCGTCTGGTAGGTGCCTTGTTTATACTGGGTAATCTCATCATAGCCAAAATTGAGCTTGTATTTGCCCTGGTCCTTATATTCGCCGGTAAACTCGCGCGTCTCCAGGCCGATGTTCTTACCCGTCAAACGCCAGCGGGTGGCATCTTTGCTATCGTAGGCCCCGCCGCCGTTGATGTCAAAATTACCGATTGCGTAGGGGCCGCTGTTGGGCAGGCCGTTATACTGGCCGTATTTCCAGTTGCCATCGCTGACACCGAGCACACCCGCCTCTATGGTGCTTTTCCTGTGGGTCAGTTCGTCCAATTCAGGGTTTTCCGCTGTGTCGGCTGCGGCCACTTTTGTGGCTGTGCCAGGTAGCGCCGCTGCTGGTTTGGGAGCGGTGGTTAACACCGCCGGTTTAGCGGCAGGGGCCTTCACCACTTTGCCAGTATGAGTGGCTTTGGCTCGTTTGGATGGGTGGCTGGCTTTTGCCTGTTTGGAATTAGGGTTCTTGACCGCCTCGGCGGCAACGGCGGTGTGGCCCACCAGCAAAGTGGCGAAGATCGCACCTACACTGGCCCGTAGTTTGAAGCTTATGTGTTTGTTGTCCATGGTTCTTCCCGCTACTTCTGTTTATCGGTTGAATTTAGCACCGGCCGGATGGTTCGATCCATGAATCATCGAATGGCAGCTTAAACAAGCAAGTCCATTAGCCTGGGCACGAGGCGATAAATTGTTGAAAGTCTGCTTGCCGTCAACGGTGGTGACATTGCCATTGATCAGATTCGACCCGCTGTCCACCGTGCTGGCATGGTCGGCATTGTGGCATTCCTGGCACAACCAAGGCACACGCTGCTTCAACAACGGCGAGTTGTTGGAACCGTGCGGTGTGTGGCAGTTGGTGCAGTCATCAAATACCGGCGAGTGTTCCCACAGGAAGGGACCGCGCTTTTCCGCGTGGCAGGTGTAGCAGGTCTCGTTAGTCGATTGCTTGATCAGCATCTTCGGACCCGTGGAGCCATGGGGGTTGTGGCACTCCGCACAGGCGGTCTTGCCGGCCAAAATGGGGTGGGTGGAGAACAGATGCGTTTCTGAGCGCTGCGTCTGGTGGCAAGTGAAGCAAACATCCGGCTGGCTGATTCTCTCCAGCACTTTGTCCTTGGGCGCATGGGCGGTATGGCAGTTGCTGCAAACCACGCCTTGCATTTCATGCTGGCTCCCGCTCCAGTGGGTGCGCAAGCCGCTTTGGTGGCAGCCAATGCACTTATCATTTTGCGTGGCGGGTAGCGTTGGCTCGTAGTCTTTGGTTTTCGTCCCATAAACGATGTCGGGGGCCGCCCGTCCTTTCTGGTTTGGGTCGCCCTTCAAATGGGCATCGCTTTGGCCGTGGCATTGCTGGCAGGACGGGGTGCGGGCATCGGCCCGGTTGCCGTGTGGAGTCTGGTAAATGGAAAGTATAGGTTTGCTGTCATTCTCGTCGTGGCAACGCGTACAGACGGCATCCCGTTCATTGGCATCGGCGACTGGCTTGGCCAGCGATTTTCCCACAACCTCGGTTGTGGCGTTCTCTGCATGAGCTGTTGTGAACAGCATCCCACAGACAAGTAATATCTTAATTAATATGTTCATAATGTTTGCTGTTCAGGAACTAGATGTTACTGTTCACTAGGCAGGGAAAAGCCCGGAGTGTTGGGTTGGAAAAACGCTTTTTGGCACCTCAGCCGCCAAAAGACCGCACTACAGGCGCGTGTGGGCGGGCTGCTTGGACAACTTTCATCGTCGGGGGTGCAACGCCGCACTACAGGCGCATGTGGGCGGGCTTTAAGGTGCCTGAGGTGGCAGAGAAAGAATCCAATCCACCAGATTTTTGATGTCGGCAGGATCGTCAGCCTTGAGTATCATATGGTCTTCTTCGTGACCATCGGGAAATTTGGCTTTTTCTCCCGAGGCCAGATGCTTTATCAGTTTTTCTTCGGCACCCGCCATTCCCTGATATTTGCCGGAAATCTTGGCGTACGCAGGGCCATCCTTGTCTTTGTCGATGCCATGACAGCGCAAGCAGTTGCTTTTCTTGGCCAAGGCTTTCGCTGCGTCGGCATCGACGGCATTGGCCTCTGTGATGAAAATAAACATGGCTAGCGCTGTGGAGGCTAAGGCGCAAATGAGCGGTGTCTTTGCAAGCTTCATTAAAGTTCCCCTATATAATTGAATATTGTTTGAGTGGGAATTTAATACAGAGTGTGGCTTATTGTCAACTTTTGGTTGTTCCCTACGCAACAAACTCACTGTTCACTCTTGTTAGAAAGTTCGTTAATGAAATAGCAAAAAATACCGGATTGGACTTATGCAAAGCTCCGTTCGTGCTAAGCCTGTCGCAGTAGGAATGGGCTTTGCGAGTGCCGTTCACCCTTCGACAAGCTCAGGGCGAACGGCATTGGAAGACATTTTTGCGTAAGTCCTAGCTTTGATGAAATCCGCTTATGCGGTAAAGTGACTGCTTCCGATGTTGACTATGTTTGCTAAAAACCAAGCCTCATGGCCCTGAAAAAGTCCGAACTCTATTCATCCCTCTGGTCAAGTTGCGACGAACTGCGCGGCGGCATGGATGCCAGCCAATACAAGGATTACGTCCTCGTCCTGCTGTTCATCAAATATGTCAGCGACAAATACGCAGGGCTACCCTATGCCCCGATCACGATTCCCGAAGGGGCCAGCTTCAAGGATATGGTGGCGCTCAAGGGCAAGCCTGACATCGGCGACCAGATCAACAAAAAGATTGTCGGCCCGCTGGCCGATGCGAACAAGCTGACCGACATGCCGGATTTCAATGATGCCAGCAAGCTCGGCAGCGGCCCTGAGATGGTGGGGACTCTCACCAACCTGATTGCCATTTTCGAGAACAAGGCGCTGGATTTCTCCAAGAATCGGGCCGACGGTGACGACATTCTAGGCGATGCCTATGAATACTTGATGCGCCACTTTGCCACCGAGAGCGGCAAAAGCAAGGGCCAGTTCTACACCCCCGCCGAAGTCAGCCGGGTGATTGCGCAAATCATAGGCATTCGTGAGGCCAAAACCACCAGCGCCACCACCGTCTATGACCCTACCTGCGGTTCCGGTTCCTTGTTGCTGAAAGTGGGTGACGAGGCCAAAACCAAGCCCACGCTGTATGGTCAAGAAAAGGATGCCGCCACCAGCGGGTTGGCTAGGATGAACATGATCCTGCACAACAACCCGACTGCGCTTATCATGCAGGGCAATACCTTGACCGACCCCAAATTCAAGGATGGCGGCACACTGAAGACCTTCGATTATGTCGTTGCCAATCCGCCGTTCAGCGATAAACGTTGGAGTACCGGCCTTGATCCTTTGCATGATCCCTATGAGCGTTTTCAGCCGTTCGGAACCCCACCGGACAAGCAGGGCGACTATGCTTATTTGCTGCATATTGTCCGCTCGCTGAAGAGTAACGGCCCAAAAGGAAGTGGCAAAGCTGCTTGTATTCTGCCGCACGGCGTGTTGTTCCGGGGCAATGCCGAGGCCGATATCCGCCGCAATCTGATTCGCAAGGGCTATATCCTAGGCATCATCGGTTTGCCCGCCAACCTATTCTATGGCACGGGCATTCCCGCTTGCATCATTGTCATCGACAAGCAGGATGCCCATGCCCGCAAGGGAGTTTTCATGATCGATGCCAGCACTGGCTACATGAAGGACGGGTCGAAGAACCGCCTCCGCGCACTAGATATCCACAAGATTGTCGATACCTTCACCAAGCGGCTGGAAATCCCCAGCTATTCAAGGATGGTGGGCTTGGAAGAAATCGAGAAAAACGCATTCAACCTCAACCTGCCGCGCTATATCGACAGTCAAGAATCGGAAGACATTCAAGACATTGAAGGCCATTGCAAAGGCGGTATTCCGAAGGGGGATGTGGACGCCCTGGGCCGCTACTGGGCCGTCTGCCCCACGTTACGGCAAACACTATTCAAAGAAAATCGCCCCGGTTATTTTGACTTGGCTATTGAAAAAACCGCCATCAAGCCAGCCATCTACGGACACAGCGAATTTGCCGCCTTCATCACCGGCATGAACGCCCATTTTGACCAATGGCGGCAAAACTGTTCTGGGAACGCCAAGCTCCAGCTTGGCAACAAAGCAGCTGGGGGAAGAGCCGAGCCGGTGCTCTGCGCTCCCAACAGCGACGGCATTTCTGGGAACGCCAAGCTCCAGCTTGGCAAAAAAGCAGTTTGGAAAAGAGCCGAGCCGGTGCTCTGCGCTCCCAAAGAAGCAGATGGGAAAAGGGCCGAGCCGGTGCTCTGCGCTCCCAAAGAAGCAGATGGGAAAAGGGCCGAGCTGGTGCTCTGCGCTCCCACTGGTAACTTAAAATCTCTCCAACCCGGTTTCCATCCCAAGGAAGTCATCGCCGAACTGTCCGAGGGGCTGCTGGCCCATTACACCGACAAGCCGCTGATTGACAAATACGATGTCTACCAACACCTGATGGATTACTGGGCCGACACCCTACAGGACGACTGCTACTTGATCGCCGACTATGGCTGGAAGGCCGAAACCTACCGCATCATCGAAACCGACAAAAAAGGCAAGCAGAAAGACAAGGGCTGGACCTGCGATCTTATACCCAAGCCCCTGATCGTCGCCCGCTACTTCGCCAAGGAGCAGGAGGCCATAGACCGGCAAGCCGGCGAACTGGAAAGCATCAACGCCAGAATCACCGAACTGGAGGAAGAACACAGCGGCGAAGATGCGCCCTTTTCAGGGTTCGACAAGATCAACAAGGTTTCCGTCGCGGCACGGCTGAAAGAGGTAAAAACCGAAATTGAGGAATTGGCACCGGGGGAGGGCGAGTGGGTTATGGAGGAAAAGCGGGTGCTGGACGAATGGCTGCAACTTAACGACGAAGAAGCCAGACTTAAAAAGCGGCTCAAAGAAGCCGAGGCAGAACTCGACACGCTGGCCTATGCCCATTATCCCAAACTGACCGAGGCCGAAATCAAAACACTAGTGGTGGACGACAAATGGCTGGCCGCCTTGGATGCCATGATCCACGGTGAAATGGACCGCATTAGCCAGACGCTGACCCAACGAGTGAAGGAACTGGCCGAACTCTATGAAACCCCCATGCCGCAATTGTCCAGCCGGGTGGACGAGTTGGAGGAAAAAGTGAAGCGGCATTTAGAAAAGATGGGGTTTTCTTCCTAACAGCGACTTTGTCTGGCTTATTGGAAAAGTGTGGCGCTGTCGCACTTTTTTGATAGCCGAGGAATCATGCATAGCTACCGGTTGTTCAGGTTAGCCTTTCAGCCTATGATAAATACCATCATTATTCAAACAGACGGAATCCTGATTATGATTACCTTACCCTCAAAAGAAGTACGCAAAGATTTTGGACGGGTAGCCGATATTGTCAAAGGGGGTGAGTCGGTTACTGTCACTCAGTCCGGGGAGCCGACCTTGATGATTCTCCCATTTGCCGAAGCCATGGAGGCGCAACGGCTATACAAGGCTTTCCGTTTGGTGCAGTTCATGAAGGGCCTGCCATCCGATCATTCGGCCCCGGCGCTTTCCTTGGAGGAAATTAACACGCTTGTCCATGAACTCAGACCGTAAAATTATCGTATTTGACACCAGTACGATCATTGGCTCAGTGCTGTTCCCAGAATCATCCCCGGCACAGGCTTTTTATCACACAGTCATCAATCACCGGCTGGTGGCATCGGTTGAAACCCTTAACGAACTAAGGGAAGTCTTGCAGCGTAAAAAGTTCTCCCGATGGCGGACAGAAGCGGAGCGTAGCCAGTTCCTTGCCCTGTATTTGGAGGTTGTTGAAATCGTGCCAGTGACAACCGAAGTGCTGGATTGCCGCGATCCGAAGGACAATAAATTTCTTTCCCTAGCGTGCTCTGCCGAAGCCGACTGGCTGATTTCCAGTGATGACGATTTGTTAGTTTTACATCCCTACCAAGGCATCCAGATTGTCAGCGTTAGGCACTATCTGGAGGCGATGGAAAAAACGAAAATGGAGAAGTGAAAATGAGTGAAGGCCAAACTTCGCACAAATCAACTAACAGTTCTACATTAGTACCGTTGGGTTACAAACAGACCGAGGTGGGGGTGATACCGGAGGATTGGGAGGTTTATTATCTTTGGGAGATCGGAAAATTTAAGAACGGACTAAACAAAGATAATCAGGCTTTTGGACATGGATCGAAATTCGTAAATTTGATGGATGTTTTCGGAGTCAATAGGATTATCTCAACAGAACAACTTGGTTTAGTTGAATGCACCAGTTTTGAGCTAACGGCATATAATCTTCGATCCGGTGACGTGATATTTGTTCGTTCGTCAGTGAAGCCTTCGGGCGTTGGACTAACAGCAGTTGTCGAGAATGATTTGTCTGAGACAGTATATTCTGGATTTCTTATTAGGTTCCGGGACGGTGGATTTATAAATAATGCTTTCAAAAAACACTGCTTCTATGAGGAGGGTTTTCGTAAGAGGGTCGTCGGCAGCAGTTCGGTGAGTGCAAACACCAACATTAGCCAAGACAGTCTAAAAAAACTATCGATTCCCCTCCCTCCCACCAAAGCCGAACAGGAAGCCATCGCCGAGGCTTTGAGCGATGCGGATGACTTCATCGTATCCTTGGAGCAACTCATCGCCAAAAAGCGCCACATCAAACAAGGGGCCATGCAGGAATTGCTCACCGGCAAGAAGCGACTGCCGGGGTTTAGTGGAGAGTGGAAGGAAACAAGCCTTCTGGATTTGGCGCTCGGTAAAAAGGAGCTATTTGATGATGGCGATTGGATAGAGTCGGAACACATCACAACCGAAGGTGTGCGATTGATTCAAACCGGAAATATTGGAATAGGTAAATACACCGAAACTGATATTAAAAAATATATATTTGAAGCATCCTTTTTGGCTTTGCACTGCAAGGAAGTTCATGAAGGCGATTTGCTTATTTGTCGTTTAGCAGACCCAGCGGGTCGAGCCTGTGTTTTGCCAAATATTGGAGAAACGAAGATCGTAACATCCGTCGATGTCACGATATTCCGGCCTCCTAGCTCAACCACAAATAAAATATTTCTAGCTAATATGTTTTCCACTGGGGAATGGTTTATATCTGTCAGCGATAGAAGCGGTGGGACAACTCACAAACGGATTTCTCGCGGTGCTCTTGGGCGGTTAATAATTAAAGTACCTGAACTCTCAGAACAAACCGCCATCGCCTCCATCCTCTCCGACATGGATGCCGAAATCGACGCGTTGGAAACCAAACTGGCCAAAGCCCGCCAAATCAAGCAGGGAATGATGCATAATCTGCTGACGGGTAAGATTCGGCTGATATGAATGTCTGGGAACGCCAAGCACCAGTTTGGCAACAAAGCAGCTGGGGGAAGAGCCGAGCCGGTGCTCGGCGTTCCCAAGAGCGGCGGCATTTCTGGGAACGCCAAGCTCCAGCTTGGCATTGCGGGCGGCGGAAACCCCGCCGAGCCGGTGCTCTGCATTCCCAAAAAAGCAGCTTGGAAAAGAGCCGAGCCGGTGCTCCACTGGGAACGCCAAGCACCAGCTTGGCAACAAAGCAGCTGGGGGAAGAACCGAACTGGTGCTCCGCGTTCCCTCTGGAAAACCGACCTTTATTGGTGACGAAATGCCCAAAAATCCAGATAGCATGAAGTTAAGCAATGCCAAAGAATGATGACTTCCTTTTAGGAAAAGCCAGTTCTGGGAACGCCAAGCTCCCGCTTGACGAAAAAGATGCCGAGCTGGTGCTCCGCGTTCCCAAAGCAGATGCCGAGCTGGTGCTCCGCGTTCCCAAAGCAGATGCCGAGCTGGTGCTCCGCGCTCCCAAAGCAGATGCCGAGCGGGTGCTCCGCGTTCCCAAAGCAGATGCCGAGCGGGTACTCCGCGTTCCCAAAGCAGATGCCGAGCTGGTGCGCGGCGTTCCCAGGGAAGGTCGCGGTTGGCACAGTCGTGGTTATTTGCCGCATTTGGATGTTCTAGGGTTGTTGCAATTCATCACGTTTCGTTTAGCCGATTCGCTGCCGCAAACTATTTTGGCTCAATTGGAAGAAGAACTTACTGAACTGCCAGATTTAGTGAAAAACAGCGAGCGTCGGCGGAAAATTGAGCATTGGCTGGATGCGGGGCTGGGTTGTTGTGCCTTGAAACATCCAGCTATGGCGCGTGTGATGCAGGAAGGTTTATTGTTGTTTGACGGTAAGCGATACCGGCTTATCGCTTGGTGCATCATGCCCAACCATGTTCATGTGCTAATTGAGCCGATGATTTCCCTATCTAAGATTGTACAATCATGGAAGTCATACACCGGGCGTTGGGCGTTGGCTCATAATGCCGAGCTGGTGCTCGGCGTTCCCAGTGACCATTTTTGGATGTCGGAGTATTGGGATCGTTATATCCGCGATGAGGCACATTTCAACAATTCGGTGAAATATATTCATGAGAACCCAGTAAAGGCAGGGCTTTGTGGAAAGCCGGGGGATTGGCCTTGGTCTAGTGCCTATCCAAAATCATTTTAGGAGTACTTATGAGTTTTGTCGGCCAACCCGAACGCGCCACGCAAAACCGCGTCATTGCGCTATTTCAAGATGAATTGGACTATCGCTACCTGGGCGATTGGACCCATCGCGACGGCAACAGCAATATCGAAGAGGCAATACTGGCCGAGTGGTTGACTTGGCGCGGTTACAGCAAGGCACAAATCAACGTGGCCTTGCACAAACTGAAAGCTGAGGCGAATAACCATAGCCGCAACCTGTATGGAAACAACCAGGCGGTTTACAAACTCCTGCGCTATGGGGTGCCGGTCAAGATTGAGGCGGGCAAGGTTACAGAGACCGTCCATCTGATCGACTGGCAGGAAGCGGACAATAATGATTTCGTCATCGCCGAGGAGGTTACCCTGCTCGGCAATCATCGGCGGCGGATCGACCTTGTGCTGTATGTGAACGGCATAGCCGTTGCGGTGCTGGAACTGAAAAACAGCCGCGTCAGCATCGGCGACGGCATCCGCCAAAGCCTGTCCAATCAGCAACCTGAATTTAACCAGTGGTTTTTCAGCACGGTGCAATTCGTCTTCGCGGGCAACGACTCCGAAGGGCTGCAATACGGCAGCATCGGCACAGAAGAAAAGTATTTCCTCAACTGGAAGGAGGACGAGCAAGACAACAGCCGCTTCAAACTGGACAAATATTTGCTGAAGCTATGCGGCAAAAAGCGACTGATTGAATTGATGTACGACTTTGTGCTGTTCGACGGCGGCAGCAAAAACTGCCCCGTGTCCACCAATATTTTGGCATCAAAGCAGCGCAAGATTATGTGAACGCCTACCAGGGCGGTATCATCTGGCATACCCAGGGCAGCGGCAAGAGCATCGTCATGGTGTTGCTGGCGAAGTGGATATTGGAAAACAAGCCAAACGCCCGTGTCGCCATCGTCACCGACAGAGACGAGTTGGACAAGCAGATTGAGCGGGTTTTCACCGAAGCGGGCGAGACGATTTACCGCACCAGCAGCGGGCAAGATTTGATGAGCCACCTTGCGCAAGCCAAGCCGCGCCTGTTGTGTTCGCTGGTGCATAAGTTCGGCAGGCGCGATGTGGACGATTTTGATGCCTTCATCAAAGACTTGGCAAACCAACCTAGCCAGACGGTGGGCGAGGTCTTCGTCTTCGTGGACGAGTGCCACCGAACCCAAAGCGGCAAGCTGCATCGCGTGATGAAGGCGATGATGCCCAATGCGGTTTTCATTGGCTTCACCGGGACGCCGCTGTTGAAGAAGGACAAGGCTACCAGCCTTGAAGTGTTTGGCGGCTACATCCACACCTACAAGTTCAATGAGGCGGTGGAGGACAGGGTGATACTCGACCTCTTGTAGGAAGCGCGGGACATCAACCAGAGGCTGACTTCACAAGAAAGTGTGGACGAATGGTTTGCAATCGTCTCCAAAGATTTGAGCGATTGGCAGAAAGAGGAACTGAAGCGGCAATGGGGAACCTTGCAGGTGGTGCTGAGTTCGGAATCCCGCATGAGGAAGGTTGTCCAAGATATCATCAAAGATTTCAGGAAACGCCCCCGCCTGAGCAATGGCAGTGGCAACGCCCTGTTAGTAGCCTCCAGCATCTACGAGGCTTGCAAATATTTCACCCTGTTCCAGCAGACCCCATTCAAGGGCCAGTGCGCGGTGGTGACTTCCTACAATCCGCAGGCGCAGGACGTGGCCAAGGAGGAAACCGGCGCGAACAGCGAGACCGACAAGCAGTTCATCTATAACACTTACACCGAACTGCTCAAAACCATAGCCGCCAAGCCGGGCATGGGCAAGACAGAAACCTATGAGGAACAGGCGAAAACCCTGTTCATCAAAGAACCGGCCAGTATGAAATTGCTGGTGGTGGTGGACAAATTGCTCACCGGCTTTGACGCACCGCCTTGCACCTATCTGTATATCGACAAGTCCATGCAGGATCACGGCCTGTTCCAATCCATCTGCCGCACCAACCGGCTGGACGGCGACGACAAGGATTTTGGCTACATCGTGGACTACAAAGACCTGTTCAAGAAGGTGGAGAACGCCATTGCCGTGTACACCTCCGAGCTGGATCAAAGCGCGGGCGGATCCGACCCGGAAGTCATGCTGCAAGATCGCCTAAAAAAATCCAAGGAACGGCTAGACAATGCCTTGGAAGTCATCGCCTTGCTGTGCGAGCCGGTGCAACCGCCCAAGGGCGAATTGCAACATATTCATTATTTCTGCGGCAACACGGAGATTCCGACCGACCTGAAGAAAACCGAGCCGCAACGCTCGGCCCTTTACAAAGCGGCCGTGGGCTTGGTCCGTGCCTATGCCAATATTGCCGACGAACTGGAAGCAGCCGGTTACTGCAACGCCGCTATTGCCCGCATCAGACAGCAGATTGGGCATTACCTGAACCTCCGTGAGATTGTCCGCAAGGCGAGTGCCGAAACCTTGGACATGAAAGCCTATGAAGCCGACATGCGGCATCTGATCGACACCTACATTGAAGCCGACGAACCCCGGAAGATTTCGCCTTTTGACAACATGGGGCTGTTGGAACTGATTGTGAAATCCGGCATTGCCGAGGCGATTGCGGCCCAATTGGGCAACATGAAAAACAAGGAGGCCGTAGCCGAAACCATTGAGAACAATGTCCGCAGCAAGATCATCAAGGAACACCTCGCCGACCCGGCCTATTTCGAAAAGATGTCTGCTTTGTTGAATGAGATCATCGCAACGCGTAAGGCCAAGGCCATCGACTATGAGGAATACCTCAAGCGCATCGCGGAATTGGCGAAGAAAGTGGAAGCGGGGCATTCGGACGAAACCCCGGCGCAGTTGGACACACCGGGGAAACGGGCGTTGTACAATAACCTGAAACAGCACGCGGAAAAACACAAGGCGGCGGAGGCGCAGGGTCAATATGAGGCTCCAAGCGATCCTGTGTTGGATTTGGCATTGACGATTGATGAAACGGTCAAGCAGGTTCGGCCTGACGGTTGGCGCGGTGTCCAAGCCCGCGAACAGGTCATCAAGGCGGCACTGTATGGCGTGTTGCAGGACGTGGGCGAAGTGGAGATGATTTTTCTCATCATCAAAGCGCAGGGCGAGTATTGACGGTGGCGCAGTTTAACTTGGGCGACATCGCGGTGGATGTGGTGTTCAAGGACATCAAAAACATTCATCTCAGCGTTCATCCGCCCATCGGCAAGGTGCGGGTTTCAGCCCCGTTGCGGATGGAACTCGAAACCATCCGCGTGTTCACCCTTTCCAGGCTGGGCTGGATCAAGCAACAGCAACAAAGATTTATTGGACAGGAACGCGAAACCCCCCGCGAATATCTGGACCGTGAAAGCCATTACGTCTGGGGCAAGCGCTACCTGCTCAAATTGGTCGAAGAAGACGAAGCACCGGCAGTTGAACTGAAGCATAGCCACTTGCTGCTACATATACGCCCCGGAGCGGGCGAAGACACAAAACAAGCCATCGTCGCACAGTGGTATCGGGAACAGCTCAGGTCTGCCGTGCCTGCCCTGATCGCCAAATGGGAGCCGCTCATGGGCGTGAAGGTGGAGCGCGTCTTTGTGCAGAAGATGAAGACGAAATGGGGAAGCTGCAACCCCGCTGCACGCAGCATCCGCCTCAACACCGAACTGGCCAAAAAGCCCAGGGAGTGCCTGGAATATGTGGTGGTGCATGAGATGGCGCATCTGTTGGAACGGCAGCACAACGGTCGATTCGTGGCCTTGATGGATGCGTACATTCCTCAGTGGCGGCACTATCGGGGCATGCTCAACAGGTCGCCGCTGGCGCATGAAGAATGGAAGATGGGCAAAAAAAAGCCCGATCAAGGATCGGGCTTTTTTCGGCTTTTGGACTTCGCCGATTAAGTGCGGAACGTTTGGCTTCCGCAACATATAAAATCTTGGCGTCCCCAGGGGGATTCGAACCCCCGTCGCCGCCGTGAAAGGGCGGTGTCCTAGGCCTCTAGACGATGGGGACTAAAGGTGTTCAAGCGGTTTGGTGGAGCCAGTGAGGATCGAACTCACGACCTCTACAATGCCATTGTAGCGCTCTCCCAGCTGAGCTATGGCCCCCAAGCAACTTGAGCCATGTATTATAAAGGGTCTTAGGCTTTCCGTCTAGCCTGTTTTAACGGAATTTTGCTTAATTGTTGCGACCGCCTGGTCTATCCGTTCCAGTGTTTTGCTTTTACCCAACCGGAAACGTCTATTTTCGCTTACGCTCAAATAGACGTTTCCGTTAGCTGCTGTGCTTTACCAGACCGTAAGGTTATTCCTCTAACGACCTTGTGCTTTGTCGATGAATGAAATAGCCTGGTCAATCCGCTCCAAGGTTTTATCTCTGCCTAAAAGCTCCAAGGTGACATCAATGGGCGGTGATACTGATGTTCCAGAAACGGCTACGCGTAGTGGTTGGGCGACATTGCCAAGTTTCACGTTTAACGCTTCTGCCGTCGATATAACAGCCGCATTATTTGCTGTTCGGTTCCATTCACCTAATTCAGCTAACCGGATGCTTGCTTCCTTCAAAACTTGTTGATTAGACAGGGTTAGGTTTTTGCTTGCGGCTTTTTCATCGTATCCTTCAAAATTCCGGTAAAGGAAAGCACTGGCTTTTGCCATTTCAACTAAAGTCTTGCAGCGCTCGCGCTGGGCCTTGACCACCTCCACCGGGTCCGGGCCGTCAGCAGGATCAATGCCAAGTTGGCCTAAATGCCAGCGCAAGTGGTGGGCGACATGGAGCGGGTCGGAATGCATCAAATAATGATGGTTCAACCAGAGCAGCTTGTCGGGATTGAAAGAGGAGGCCGACACGTTGATGTCTTCGATCTCAAACAAGGCAATCATCTCGTCCACGGAAAAGATTTCCTGGTCCCCATGCGACCAGCTGAGGCGGACTAGGTAATTGAGCAGGGCTTCCGGCAGATAGCCCTCGTCGCGGTATTGCATCACGCTGACCGCGCCGTGACGCTTGGACAGGCGCGCTCCGTCAGCCCCCAGGATCATAGGCACATGGGCATAGTGCGGCACAGCCGCGCCTAGCGCATTGAGGATGTTGATCTGGCGCGGGGTATTGTTCAGATGGTCGTCGCCACGGATGACGTGGGTCACCCGCATGTCTAAGTCGTCCACCACCACCGACAGGTTGTAAGTGGGTGAGCCGTCGGAGCGGGCGATGATGAGATCGTCCAATTCCGTGTTACTTACCACGACGCGCCCCTTGACCTGGTCGTCGATCACCACCTCGCCCGCATCCGGGTTGCGAAAGCGGATGACCGGCGAAACGCCCTCGCGCGGTTTGATGCGCTGGCGGCAACGGCCATCGTAACGGGGCTTTTCCTTATTCGCCATTTGTCGGCTGCGCAATTCGTCCAGCTCTTCCTTGGAGCAATAGCAATGATACGCGTGGCCGGTGTCCATCAATTGCTGGATGATTTCCTTGTAACGGTCGAAGCGCAGGGTCTGGTAGAACGGTCCCTCTTCGTATTCCAAACCCAGCCAGGTCATGCCTTCAAGAATTGCGTTGACCGACTCCAGCGTGGACCGCTCCAAATCAGTGTCTTCGATTCTGAGAATAAACGTCCCCCCGTGTTTGCGGGCATACAGCCAGGAAAAAAGCGCTGTGCGCGCTCCGCCGATGTGGAGGTAGCCCGTCGGGCTGGGTGCGAATCGTGTGCGTATGCTCATAGGACAGGTCCGTTTTAGTGGCGCGGAAAGAGGCTAATGATAACAAATCAGGCTGAGGTATAGGGGAAGTACATGCGGTCTGCTCCGAGGATATGGCGGGTGACTACGTCGTAAGCCAGAAATTGGAACAAACTGCCCACTGACAAGGTGCCGACCTTGAAAGCTTCCACCAATTCAAATGCCTTGGCGGTTAGCCTGGCGTGTTCAGAAGCGTGTCCCGCCAGACCAGGAAAGGATAGCCCCGCAAGAATGGACTCTTCATCCTTGAAATGTTGCACTACATCGGCCATCAGTTGTGAAACTACCAGTGCCACCTCGTCGGTGGGGCGACCGGAGAGGACGGCATCAAGCAATTCGTTGGATATGCGAAATAGACCCTGGTGTTGGCTGTCGATCAAATGGTTACCGGAAAGAAAGGCGTTTTTCCAAGTCAGTTGCACAAAATGGCCTTCGACGTGTTCGTCAACAGACGGTGCGCTACTGAATGTGGCATCCACTTCGACCCGGTTGCGTCCCCCGCTCTTGGCGGTGTACATGGCCCGGTCGGCGCGGTCTAGCCAATCTTCATAGGAAGAATCCGGTTGCAGTGCGGCGACGCCAATGCTAACGGTGACACTGCCAATGTTGGCGAAAGACTGTGCGGCAATATGCGCTCGAATGCGTTCGGCAAGCTTGCCCGCATAGGAAAGCCCTGTGTTGGGCATGAGTATGATGAATTCTTCGCCGCCCCAGCGGGTCAGGGAGTCGGATTTGCGGATAGTAGCGAAAATACACTCGGCAACTTGTTTGAGAACCCGGTCACCCTCTTGGTGGCCGTAATTGTCATTGACTCTTTTGAAATGGTCAATGTCCAGCAACATGAGGGAAATGGGGTGTCCATAGCGATGGAAACGATGGATTTCACCGTCCACGGCCTCCTCAAAGCGGCGTCGGTTCCAAGCCTTGGTCAGGCGGTCAGTGCTTGCCAGTTGTTCGAGCACTTCAACGGCCAAGCGCAATTGGGCATTCATCTGTTCAGCGGCTTGCAAAGCTATTTCGGCATCGCTTCTGGACCGGTGTTGCCCTGTCACGTCCATGGCGACGACCCCCTTGCCAATAATGTGTTGGCATTCGTCAAAAATCGGAAAGTGCGTGGAAATGTAGAATACAGTTTGTCCGTCGCGGAAAAATTCTTCTTCGCAACTGATGCCCTTCATGCCGGTGAGTGCTGATTGCTCGGCAGCCTGCAAAGTCTGGACGCGCTCGGGGGGTAGGAAGTCCGGGTCAAAATGACCGTTGATTTCTTCCCATGGCTTACCGGCATATTGGCTGAACTCACGGTTGGCGAACAGATAGCGGCCATCGATATCCTTGATCGCGACGGCAGCGGTGGAGTGGTTGAGGAAAAGCGGCAGGACTTGCAGAATATCGTCAATTTGCATGGCTTTGGAACTCGCAAGCGGCTTTAAGGAGTCGCGATAGATTGTTAGTTACAAAATAATATAATCAAACAAGTAATCATTTGATATTAAAAACGCTGGTCCATGACCTCTACTTCCAGTTCATGCGAAAAATGGTTGATTGGGGCTTTGACGCGTAATTCATTTTACTTTAAAGTAGCGATCCTTACTGCAACTTGGGTGCCCGGCGGCGTTTTCGCGTCTGGGTTAAACGGGAAGCCGGTGCGCGGGATCAAAGCCCCCCGCAAAACCGGCGCTGCCCCCGCAACGGTAAGCGAGTCAAGGACCATCATTAAGCCACTGCGTAACTCGCGGGAAGGCGATGGTCTGGATGCCAACAGGTTATCGCTCGCAAGCCCGGATACCGGCCCACGCCGCAATAATTTCGGGCATCGCGGAGGGCGGGTCCCGGCAAACAGGTTCCCGTCTAGGGCTGCCATTGTGAAAGCATCCTGCCCCGTTGTCCATTGCAGCGGAAAATAGGATTGTCTTCAATGGTTTTCGCCGGTCTGTTGTTCCGTCCTCTTTGATGCATTCAGCATCCACGGTCATGCGGGTGAGCATGGCCCATTGAGGAGACATTCCTTGAAATTCAATCCATCTTTTTTAGAATCTGGTAAACAACAACTTCCCGAAAGCTTGCCTGGGAAAAGGCACGACAACTCCATCCACAAACGCAATTCAGAGAAATTGCTCCCGGCCATATCCTTATTGCTTGCAACTGCGGGCACTAGCGCCTTGGCGGATACAGACGCAGAAACGCAAACCCTGCCGCCCGTCGTGGTCACCGCCACCCGCACAGCGCAAAGCGAAGAGGAAAGCCTGGCCTCGGTCAGTGTCATTACCAGGGAAGACATCGAGAAAAAACAGCTATTGTCGGTGCAGGACGCCCTGTTCGGCATCGCTGGCATAGGCATCAGCAATAGCGGGGGCTTGGGCAAAGAATCCGACGTGTTCATGCGCGGCACCAATTCCAACCATGTGCTGTATCTCGTCGATGGGGTGCGAATGGGTTCGGCGACTGCGGGTACGACACCGCTCCAGGATATTCCCATCGACCAAGTGGATCACATTGAAATCGTGCGCGGGCCGCGTTCCAGCCTGTACGGCTCTGATGCCATCGGCGGCGTGATCCAAATTTTCACCCGTAAAGGGGGGGGGGACATAAAGCCTTTTATCAGCCTAGGAGGGGGTACCTACAATACCTACAAGGCTTCTGCCGGTGTCTCAGGCGGAGGGGAAAATGGCTGGTTCAACCTTAGTGCCGCCGAATTGTACACCGGTGGCATCCACCCCTGCCTTGGCGATCCGGTAACTGGTTTAGGCTGCGGTGTCACTGAACCGGGCAATGGCGGCTACAACAATACCTCTGGTTCGGCTCGCGCCGGCTACCGTTTCGACAATGGCTTGGAAATCGAAGGCAATTTACTGCAGGCGGCAGGTAACAACCGGTACAACGGAAGCTTCACCGACAATTCCCAGGTCCAACAGCAAGTGATCGGCGGCAAGCTGCGTTTCAGTCCCCTGTCATTTTGGAGCACCACCTTGCGGGCGGGCACCAACGCGGATATGGAAAATGATTATTTGGGCAGGGCATTCGTTGACAGCTTCAATACCCGCCGTGTCACTACCACTTGGCAGAACGACTTTACCTTGAATAAAGACCATATGATAACTGCGGGTTTCGATTATTATGTCAATAGGGTTGACAGCAGTTTGATATTTCCCGTCACTTCGCGCGATGACAAAGCCGGCTTTTTGCAGTACCAAGGTATTATCGAAGGCCATAGTTTGAACTTGTCGGTACGCCAAGATAGCAACCAGCAATTCGGCGGCAAGACCACCGGCGGGGCAGCTTGGGCATACGGTTTCGGCGAAGTCCTGCGTCTCAGCGCATCTTACGGCACTGCGTTCAAAGCGCCTACTTTCAATGATCTATATTATCCTAACTTCAGCAATCCCTATTTAAAGCCGGAATCGTCGCAAAGCGCTGAAGTAGGCGCAAAAGGCAAACTGTTTGATGTCAACTGGGCAGTCAATGGCTACTACACTAAGATTGACGATTTGATTGTTTTCGACTCATCCACCCTCAAACCAAATAACATTTCCAATGCAGAGATTTTAGGCATGGAAAACCAAGTTTCAACCCAGTTATTCGGTGTAGTCATCAAAGCCAATCTCAGCCTGCTCGACCCGCGCAACCGCGATGGCGGACCCAACGATGGCAACCTGTTACCACGCCGGGCACAGCAAATGGCCCAACTCGATTTGGACCGCCGCTTCGACAAATTCCGCGTCGGTCTGATCGTGAACGAACAAGGCCGCAGCTATGACGACTTGGCGAATACCATCCGCCTGCACGGTTTTACAACAGTGGGGCTACGCGCCAGTTATGAAGTTTACAAGGATGTATTGCTCGAAGGGCGGGCCTCCAACCTGTTCAACGAGCATTACGAAACCTCCTATTTGTACAACCAGATGGGTACGAACTTGTTTTTGTCGGTTAACTATAGTCCGGGCAAAACCCAATAGCTCACTTTCTGGAGTGCGGCGACTCGTCGCCGCTAGCCACACAAGGCGGCGGCGAGTCGCCGCTAGCCACACAAGGCGGCGACGAGTCGCCGCTAGTCACACAAGGTGGCGACGAGTCGCCGCACTCCACAAGCTAGCCCTCCCACTCAAACTGTTGGGCTGAACGATGGCCAAGGCCCGTCGTTGCATAACATGGGTCATTAACCGTTGCTATGGTCCTCAGAATGCGAGTCAGCCTCGCAAAAATAGCGACGGTAAGAGATGATTTTGAGCACTAGCTGGCCGTCTTTGGTAATCTGCAATTCTTCGCCGGTGGCCTCAACTTCTCTGAAGTAATCAGACATACGGTCTTTCAGCGCACTTTCGGATATGGTTTTCATTCTAGTTCTCTTTATATCCACGGGTAATCTTCTTAATATTCTCAGCGGGTTAAGTGTTAGATTAAGCTATGGTCGAGAAAAATTCAGCGAAGTATTGGCTGAAATTTTTGTGCATTTTATCTTGACTTATCCCGTTTTTTATCGGAAAGCGGGGCGGAACAGTCCGCCCCTGTCTTCAAACCAATTCCTCCGTCTTTGCCTGTTCCGCAAGCGTTGCGAAATCCGACAGTTGATCGAAGTTGAGATAACGATAGGTGTCCGCCGCTTTGGCATCGATCTCAACAACGTATTCCATGTACTCCGGTACGCTGGGAATCCTGCCCAATATTGAGCATACCGCCGCCAGTTCGGCGGAGGCCAGAAACACTTGCGCATCTTTCCCCAAACGGTTGGGGAAATTGCGGGTGGAGGTTGAAACCACCACGGCATTGTCCGCCACCCGCGCCTGGTTGCCCATGCACAGGGAACAGCCGGGCATTTCCGTCCGCGCCCCGGCTTTTCCATAGGAACCGTAAAATCCTTCTTCTTTCAACTGCGTCTCGTCCATCTTGGTGGGGGGGGATATCCACAGGCGTCCTGGAACTTGCTTGCCGAATTTTTCCAACAAATGTCCGGCAGCGCGGAAATGACCGATGTTAGTCATGCAGGAACCCAAAAATACTTCATCAATGTGGGTACCCGCCACTGCGGACAATGGCTTCACATCGTCCGGATCGTTGGGGCAGCACAGCAGCGGTTCGGTGATCTGGTCCAAGTCAATCTCGATAATTTCGGCATATTCGGCATCCGCGTCAGCTTCGAGGAGAGTAGGCTGGTCTAGCCAGTCTTGCATGGACTTGACCCGTCTTTGCAGGGTGCGCACATTGCCGTAGCCTTGCTCGACCATCCACTGCAACAGCGCCACGTTGGAGCGCAGGTATTCGATGATAGGCGCGGGGTTCAGCTTTACCGTGCAGCCTGCCGCCGAGCGCTCGGCGGAGGCGTCGGTCAATTCAAAAGCTTGTTCTATCCTCAAGTCCGGCAATCCTTCAATTTCCAGAATGCGGCCCGAAAACACATTTTTCTTGCCTTTCTTCTCGACCGTCAGCAATCCCCTTTGCAAGGCCACATAAGGTATTGCATGGACCAAGTCGCGCAGGGTGATGCCGGGTTGGATTGTTCCCTTAAACCGTACCAACACCGATTCCGGCATGTCCAGCGGCATTACTCCAGTGGCGGCGGCAAAGGCCACCAAACCGGAACCGGCAGGAAAGGATATGCCCAGCGGGAAGCGGGTGTGTGAATCACCACCGGTGCCGACTGTGTCAGGCAGTAACATACGGTTCAGCCAAGAATGGATGATGCCGTCGCCGGGCCGCAGGGAAACGCCGCCCCGGTTCATGATAAAGTCAGGCAGGGTATGGTGGGTTTGCACATCCACAGGCTTCGGATAGGCTGCTGTATGGCAGAAAGACTGCATCACTAGATCGGCTGAAAAGCCCAGACAAGCCAAGTCTTTCAATTCGTCGCGGGTCATAGGCCCGGTGGTGTCTTGCGAGCCAACCGTGGTCATATGGGGCTCGCAATAAATTCCGGGGCGCACGCCCGCCGCCCCGCAAGCTTTGCCCACCATCTTTTGGGCCAAGGTGTAGCCTTTGCCGGAGTCAAGCTTGGCTTGGGCGCGGCGGAATACCGTGGAGGCGGGCAACCCTAAGGTTTTGCGGGCACGGTCAGTGAGTGCGCGGCCAATGATCAACGGGATGCGCCCGCCGGCTTGCACCTCGTCAAGGATAATATCGGTTTTTAATGCAAACCGGCACAGTTCCGACCCCGTTTCATGGTTGCGAATGACACCCGCATAGGGGTGGATGTCGATCACATCGCCCATGTTCAGCACACTGACATCGCACTCGATGGGCAGAGCGCCGGAGTCTTCCATCGTGTTGAAAAAGATCGGGGCTATTTTGCCGCCGATGCAGACCCCGCCGGCCCGTTTGTTGGGGACATGGGGAATGTCGTCGCCAGTGAACCATAATACCGAGTTGGTGGCGGATTTTCGCGAAGAGCCAGTGCCTACCACATCGCCCACATAAGCCACCGGGAAGCCCTTGGCCTTGAGTTCCTCAATTTGCGCCTCGGCGTTGTGGATGCCTTCACGCGGCACTTTAAGCATGGATTTGGCGTGTAGGGGAATGTCCGGGCGCGACCAAGCATCCTGGGCCGGGGACAGGTCGTCGGTATTGGTTTCGCCGACGACTTTGAACACGGTGACAGTGAGCTTTTCCGGTAGCGGCGGTCGGCTGGTATACCATTCCGCCTCGGCCCAAGAGTTCAAAACGGCTTGCGCGTGGCTGTTGCCGGCCTCGGCTTTTTCTTGCACATCGTGGAATGCGTCGAACATTAGCAGGGTGCGCGAAAGTCCTTGGGCTGCGATAGGGGCGAGCTTCCCGTCGTCCAGCAATGCAATCAATGGTTGTACATTGTAACCGCCCAGCATCGTGCCCAATAGCTCTGTGGCTCTTTCGGGTGTAAGTATTTCCGATTTTGCATCGCCTTTTGCAATTGCTGCGAGAAATGCGGCTTTGACATAGGCTGCTTCATCAACACCTGCAGGGATTCGGTCGGCCAACAATTCCAGCAGAAAGTCTTCCTCGCCCGCCGGGGGATTCTTGATTAAATCCACCAGACTCGCCGTCTGTTCGGCGCTCAAAGGTTTGGGAACCAGTCCTTCCGCCGCCCGTGCAGCGGCTTGTTTGCGGTATTCATCTAGCATGTCAGTCTCTTCGGTACAATTAAAAAAATACTGATGTTACGCATGGAGTGGCAAAGCTCGCTTTGCCCGTCAAGGCAAGCCTTGACACTCCAAAACGAATCGCCGTAGGTTGGCAATTCTTTGCCGATAACAGTGCAGGTGCCTGTGCGTAACGCCACTATAATAAGGAAAAATAGCGTTATTTTGCCAATGCCATCGGTATGTTCGGTGCCGCTGGATTCACCGTAATGCGCTGCTCCCGGGGTGAAACGACTAAGTCCATGTCCTCCATAGGGATGGCTCCCAACAATACTTGGTCACCCATCACCAAAGCCCCAACAAAACAATCCCGGCCCAGCATCGAAACCCGCACTGGCCCTGCGTATTTAACCAGTTGGTGGGAGCCGTCCGCAGTGACCACTTCACGTTCCTTCAGCACAGTCAGTTTCAACTGCAGGGCGATATGTTCGGGTATGCAAAGGTGCGTCGCACCCATGTCCACCAAGGCTTCAACGTTTATCTCGTCTTGCTCAGGAAAATAGGGGTTGGCAAGCCGTAGGTTGTTGTAAATAATACCCATGGCAGTTCTCTTAATGTGTCACAGCGGTTTCAACGTCAAATGCTTGCTTGATGGGAATGGTTGTCAACTACGTTTGCACAAACATCGTACCACAGGCAGTATTCACTTGCATTTCCGTATATATGGCTTTTTTTGCCCAGCTTGCACACAATAGCCTTGATCGGAAACCCAGCTAGTGGCCGCGCCCTTGCTGCAACAGCGGAAGGTTTCCGATAAAGTCTAATAGAAGCTTTCCCCAGCCCTTTACTTAGCTACAAAGCATTAAACACGCCATGACTACATTTTACTACACCCATCCCAGTTTCCTTGCCCACGACACTGGCCTAGGCCACCCCGAAAACGCCCAGCGTTTGCGCACTATCGACATAGTACTGAGACGTGACGAGTTTGCTGGCGTGGTCACAAAAGAGGCACCCCGCGCCGAAATTGGGCAAATTCTACGGGTTCACACGCAGATTGCAACCGATAAGGTATTTGCTTCCATACCTGAGTATGGAATTCATTACCTAGACCCTGACACCCCGGTTTCGCCCGGTTCTGGAGAAGCGGCCAGCCGTGCCGTGGGCGCGGTCTGCGCGGCGGTGGACGCGGTGTTTGCAGGCGAGGCGGAAAATGCCTTTTGCGGCATCCGCCCGCCGGGCCACCACGCCGAATCCAGCCATGTCATGGGTTTCTGCCTATTCAATAATATCGCCATCGCCGCCGAACACGCCCGTCATAGTCATGGCATTCGCCGGGTTGCCATCATTGACTTTGATGTGCATCACGGCAACGGCACCCAGCACATTTTTGCCAGCAATAAGGAAGTGCTCTACGCCTCCACCCACCAGCACCCTTGGTACCCCGGAACGGGGTCGTCCGGCGAGACCGGGGTCGGCAACGTTTTTAACGCCCCATTGCCTGCCGGGAGCGGGGGCAGTGAATTCCGTGCCGCGATGGAAGGTAAAATTTTACCGGCTGTGGACCTATTCAGACCCGAGTTGATCCTAGTTTCCGCAGGTTTTGATGCCCACAAAAACGATCCATTGGGTGATTTGAGGCTGGACGAAGACGACTTCGCCTGGATTACCCGCGAATTGCTAAGCCTCGCCGGACGGCACTGCGGCGGAAAACTGGTTTCGGCATTGGAGGGCGGGTACAACTTGGAAGCTTTGGGGGAAAGCGTGGGGGCGCATGTGCGCGAGTTGATGGCGGTTGAGTTGCAATGATGCTGTATTTGTGTACAGCGTTTTTTCGTAACAAAGAAAAATAATACAGGACACTCAATCAAACCATCCTGTGTGTGAACTGCTTTGCAAAATGATATAACCCAACAAGTAACTCTTCGATATTAAAACGCAGTAATTCGTTATCATAACCAGGGGGTAGCCACATGCGCTTGAAAACAGAGGAAATCAACGCCATCCGCGACTGCGTGGCCGAAGTGTTCGGACCCGACACACCAGTTTGGCTGTTCGGTTCGCGGGCCGACGACCGCCAGCGCGGCGGCGACATTGATCTGTTTCTGGAAACCTCGCTGGATGCCGACGAACGTCTGCGCCGCCGTTTCCGTCTGCTAGCCCAATTGCAGCGGCGGTTGGGCGAACAAAAAATCGACCTCGTGCTGGCCGACCCCTACGACCCCCAAGACAACGGGCAACTGATTGTTCGGGAAGCCAAGGCCAACGGAGTGCGGCTATGACGCCCGCCGACAAGTCCCTTAGATTACAAGCAACATGGGCCGAGCAGAGCGAAAACATGCGCATGGTGTTGCGCGCTGCCGCAGAACTGGAGGCAAACGCCGAGCGTCTAGGTGCCTGGAGTGCCACCCCGACCGATGCCGAGCGTGATGTGCGAGACCGCTTCATCTTCCGCTTCAGCAAAATCGTGGACGCGATGCGCAAACGCCTGTTTCCGCAACTGCTGGATTACGCCGAGGAATTGGACGGCTTGCCGACCCTGCGCGACCGCCTCAACCGGCTGGAAAAATACGGATTGCTGGAAACCGATGCCTGGATTGAACTTGGCCTGCGCCGCAACGCTTTTGAGCATGACTACCCCGGCCCGGCCAACCGCGAGGCATCGTTAAAACAAGCCTTCGACACCTTGCCGACAATCCAGTCCGCTATGGTCCGGTGCCACGATTGGTTAGAAGAGCGTTTTGGGTTGGCGTTGCCGTTGCCGTGATCCTAAATCCGGCAGTTGTCGTCGTGGAAGGCTGAGTATGCCAAAAATTCGTCGGTTGGCATCCATCCAGACCGTCGTGTTCAAGGGAGGGTTCCGGCCAATTCCGGACGGTGACCGTTTTTTCTGACGGCAGGAAAGCTTCGCTTAGCCGCCACTCAGAAAATTTGCGGAAGAGGTGTTATGAACAAACGAAGCCTCTTATCAGTACCGGGACACTTCGGCTGTGTGTATTTTGCTTATTGGTATTGGTCATGGTTCAACCCATGGAGTGCGTTTGAGGTGTCGGGCAACTAGTCGCAGCATTGGTCGAAAAGCGAGGACAAGCCGCTACACTTCATGTTTGTAGGGTGCATGTGGGCTGAACGATATGCATGACCATGGGGTATTCCAGTAAAATTTTGTAAAAACAAGATTTTCATTGTTCATTCCCTTTCCCCAGCCAAACGCAATGTTTGAATTTCCATAGTGGGCGAAAACCTAAAACCAGCGATTTTTAGTCTAGCCAGCACATTGCCTACCGAGTCGATGATACCTGTTTGTTTGGCCTTTATCAAAATACCCAATAATCCGGTAAAGCGCAGGTTTAAATTATCGGCCAGTTTTCTTGCCTTGCGGTCATCAAGAATCAAGGTTACATCGTCGAATTGATAGGCCAAAGCGATGGTGCTTGCCTCGCCCAAATCAACCAGATTATGCAGAATATCCAGCTTGATCTTATCCAGCACCGGATGAACTTTTATCCATGCGGGGATGAACACACCAAACTCAGCCGCGACTTCCTCAGAAATATGGAGATTGCCGTAGAGCCTGTGCAATAGTTCCAGTTGCCCAATATTGTCCAAAGCGATCAAACAACTGGTATTGGAGAGCATGTCAGGCATTACGCATATCCTGCTCCAACTCTTCGGCATCGTAATTGAAAGCCGACACATTGGCACGTCCCAATATCTCCATGAAAGTCCGCTTTGGCATTCCTGCCAGTTCAGCGGCTTGACCGATGGACAGCTTGCCTTGCTCATACAGGCGGGAGGCTAGGATTAGAGTCAACTCCTGAGTATCTATATTCACAAAATCGGGTAAGCGCAGATGCAAGGTTTGCATGGTTTGCCTCAATATGTTTTTTGGTTTATATTTGGGGACCAGTTTGTCTAAATACCCCAGCGGAAACGTTTGAGGTCCGTAGCAGTTGATTAAACGTATGGGAATCCATGATGAAACAAGACACCGATTCTGCATTTGCCCTATCCCACATCAATCGCCGATCTGATTGTTTCGATCACATATTCTGCCTCTGCTTCCGTCATTCCGTAATAAATCGGCAAGCAAATATGCCGGGCGCAAAATTCATCAGCATTAAGGAATGAGCCTTGAATTCCGAGCTTGCTAATCGCCGGTTGGTCGTGAAGAGGGATGTCGTAGACACCACCCGAGAGCGATACTCCCTTTTCTCTTGCAAAATCCTTGATTTTCTTACGATCCATTCCACTTGGAAGTAGCACGATATATTTGTACCAGCTACAGCGGCCAACTGGCTGAACAGCCTTTACTATCGAAGACGACTGCGCAAAATGAGTATCATACAGGGCCGCAATTTTTGCTCGCCAGTCTATAAACTCATTCAGCCTTTTAAGTTGAGCGACACCAACAATGGCAGCCAGTTCATTAAGCCTCCAATTCAAACCGAAATCTAGGCAATAGGTTTCCCAAGGTTCAGGTTTGCCATAGTTCCGCAACAGCTTGACCTTATTAGACAGGTTCTCGTCGTTGGTCACTAGCATACCACCTTCGCCACAGGTGATGACTTTGGTTGAAAAAAAGGAATAAGCACCCCCAACCCCAAATTGTCCAGCTTTCTTTCCATTTAGGTCGCTTCCGTGGGCATGGGCGCAATCCTCGAATAGCCAGATGCCTTTTCGTTCGCACAATGACTGGATTGCCAAAATATCGCGGCTGATAATGCCCCCGATATGGACCAAAATAAAGCCAACTGTGGACTCGCCTAATGCAGCTTCAATGGTTTCCACGCTGGGTGACAAAGTATCAGGATCGATGTCCAATAATTTAACTGTGCCTCCCGCAGCCAACACACCTGAGGCAGTGGCAAGAAAGGTATTTGTCGGCAGCAGAACTTCCTTGCCTTGCACATCAAGTGCACGCATCGCCGCTTCAATGGCACTGCCGCCACTGCTAAGGGCCAATGCGTGTTGACAACCAATGTATTGCCGGAAAAGGCTCTCGAATTCATTGACGTTTTCACCTTGGGCAACAAATCCAGATTCTAGGCAGCGGTCAATGCGCAGTAAGATTTCCTGCCGATCACTGGCAGAAAACGAAACTTTGACTGGAGGAATTTTCATGGGGCTGCTCATGGTTGCGGTGCTTGGGCATGGACTAAGGGCACTAGCTCCCTGAGTATTGAAGGGCTCATCACTAGATACTCCCTGTCGCCAAGCCGGATTTCGGCACATGGATTCGGTGGATACCAGAAAGCGCGGACCTTACGCTCAGCGGTTTCCGGGGCATCGTCAAACGTAATCACTCGCTGCCCCATGACTGTTTTTTTGCTAAATGATCTACCCGGTCCTTGCACATTGCTGTGCAACTTGCCATCCTGTAAAGCCTTGCCAAACACTTCTTTGAATAACTCCAATAAAACCGGCTGCGTTTTCCGTTGTAAGCTCAAAGCAGTCTCTTGCGAACCATCGACATCAAATGAACGGACTGCAATCAACGGCCCGGTGTCGAAGTTTTCATCAACAAAATGTGCCGCCGCCCCCCATTGTTTCACATCCTCAAGGATTGCGACATTGTAGGTTCCCCAGCCGCGATACTGTGGCAATGGGGCGGGGTGGAAATTGATGCATCCTATCCGTCCAAGTTCGATCAAAGGTCGGAGTATCCTTTTTTGATGCAAAATCGAGATCACCAAGTCAATCTGTCGAAGATCAACAAGGCTATTCACCGCTCCATTGTCTAGGCAATCATACATAACAGAATCTTGAATCACTGGAATGCCCAAAGATTCAGCCACATCTACCAGCCGTTCCGGGTATGGGTCGGGTTCGTCCTTCCCCGGTGTGCTGACGGCGACGACCTCGGCATCGCTGGCAAGCATATACCGTAAAGCGTCACAAGCGACTGGCTTTCTTCCCAATAGGACTACTCGCATACGGGTTCTCCCGATAACAGGCGAAAGGCAAGAGGTTTTGCAATATGTAGTGTTGGAGGGAGGGAATCTGGAACTTGGCCATCCGTCGCAGGCGCTTCACGGGCGGTTTTAAAAAGGCCACGAACTTCCATCTCCAGGTAGACCTGATGGGCTAAAGTCGGAAACAGGGAAAATTTACCCGGAATCACGCAGATATAATTCGGCATCGCCGCTCGACTTGCTTCAAAATGTGCCTGGTAAACAGCTATAGCTCGGTTGCGCACTTTTTCAAAGTCCCTTCGTGCCGCTTCATTGGTCGAGGTATCCGTGTTGTAAAATGCCAGCCGCTGAAGGGCGAAATGGATGGCCTTGCCTAGCGCCCAGCCAGAGTTTTCGATTGGGACAGGGAATTCTTGAAGTTTGATGTCTGGCATCATCACAGATTGTTTGATTTGTTCTTGGAGTCCATATTGATCAAAATCCTTGGCAGCATTCCAAGCACCGCTAACCAAGCTGTACTCCAATCTCGGTTCCAGCCAATAACTATATTCCCGTCGGCTACCCTCCAATGATATACCCTCAGCTTTCATGCAACTGTACCAACCTAGCTTACGATCCCTAGCCGTTTCACCAAAGGCATTCTCGGCTTTTTCCAACAAGGTTCGCGCCAGTCCATAGCATTGGCCGGGGTTGGCATCCTCGCCTAATCCATTCGCATCGGCGATGATGGAATAGCCAAACGTGTTTACGCCCCCTTCACCCTGTCGGCAAATATGGTTGACCATCTGCTCTTGGGATTGATCCATGCGGGCGAAACTATGCAGCGGAGACAAGCCGGGGGAACCCACCACCATGACACTCATGGTCTTTTCTATCTTGGCGTGTATGCCCAGCGTCTTACGCAGAAAATTAGCCTCATCAAAGCCATGACCGAGGGCGAACACATATTGGTTGGCAATCACATGGATTGCTTTACCGTCTGGTTTGCAGGCTTTCAATCCCTGCACTTTGGCATCCGTTTTGATCATTTGAATCGAATCAAAATCCAACCTGCAATCGGTGAGAAACTTGACACCTCGCCCGGCGGCGGCGCACACCAAATCATGCAGAATGCGGTAAGTGTCCATCACCGCGTCCCGCGAAGGTACGACATCCAACCGGATATTCTCATTTGCCATGATTCTTTGTGTGACTTCTTCTAGTTCTTTTTTCCGTCTGGTAACTTCCGTAAAGGCTTGTCCAAGTTCAGTCTGATTCTTCCCTAAAAAAGCAGCCCTCAATACCTCTTCAAAGCAGGCATTGCATAGATCTTTATGAGAAAGAAAATCGTCTTTGGAATCTGGGTAATTCCTAAGATGGGGGGCTTGGACACAACCGAACTCCCGATTAAGCCAATCACTTTTATAATACGCATTGGCAAGCCGCCACTTAGACCGTGCCGCCGACAATCCCCATTTCGTTTTTGGTGTTCTGACGGGATGGATGGTTTGATTCAACTCTGTTTCGTAAGGTATCAGATAAGCGATTTCGTCCAAGAACCATCGGCCAGTTTGGGAGGTTAAGAAGTCGTAGCCGGGTCTTGGACTCTTGGATGTAATAGGCGAAAGATTGCAGCGAGCATGGAACGGAAACGTCTTGTCTTGCAGATACCAGTTGTACATATCTTCAAACGAGAACAGAAAATAATTGAACATCCGGGGATTGTCCAAGTTGGAATATAGCGCTCCGGTATGATACCAACCCTCCAAGCGGTTGGAAGTCGCCGCAGCCAACTGTTCCCGCTGCTCGATCACGGCGATCCGCAGTTGCTTGCCCTGCCGCCAAGCCTCCCGTGCCAAACGTTCGGCACAGGCAATCCCGGCAATTCCGCCGCCCACTATGGCGACATCGCAACGTAGGATTTCGGCTTCTAAATTACCGTCAAGGACAGATTGCACGGGAAAGCCTGGCTTAATCGAAAAAACAAAACCTCTCTCTTTTGGTTCAAGGGCTTAGGTGTAGTGATTACAATCACTTTTCTACTTCTATGGTTCAGATACAAGAGAAACAGCATTGGCAAGCGAGTCATAATACATGGCACCCTGCCGTTCCGTGCAAATTTCAAGAAGTCGATCAGCCGTTACCCAGCAGTTTTTCAGTGCTTGCCAATGGGGGGAACCTACCAAACAGCTAGTAAGCTTTTGGATGCTTTGTACCTTATTAGCCAGCCACAAAAGCTTCTCAGGTGTGCCGGGATCATTCCACATAAACTCTCCATCTTTGCCATGGCCTAGCGTTTGGATAGTCAACTTGCCTTCTTGCAGAAATAGCTTATGCAAATCCGTGACTTCGTACTCGCCTCGTTTTGAGAGTTCAAGCTTCTCGGCATAATCGACAACCTCGGGACCATAGGCATAAATACCTGTTTGCACGAGGTATAAGCAGTTTGGTTCCGGAGTGAATTTTGGTTTTTCAATAATATCAACAACCGTCTGGTATTCGTCCATTTTGAACCAACCATAAGGGCGGGGATCAGGTTCCTGCACTGCCAATACGGTGGCCCCTACAGACACACCTGATATTTCTGCCATGCACTGGTTGAAATTACCGCCATTATAAATGCCATCCAAGGTAATACAAACGGGCTCATTGCCAATAAACTCCCTGACACCTGGCTTTATGAAAACACCAGCCGGTCCAGGCTCCCTGCCTTCGCAACTGAAGGTTAAATTAACGCCGAATTCCTTATCAGCATTCTTGAACAAGGCTTCGGCTGCCGAAATGTTCAGTGGGTTGCATGAAACAAAAATGTCCCTTGCACCAGCTTTCATAACGTTTGTTAGAAGGTAGTAAAGTAGTGGCTTGTCATAGATGAGTTGTTGACATTTGTCTAGGGCTGGGCGGAGGCGTGTTCCCTGTCCTCCTGCTGCTATGATTCCACGCATTTTTATTTATTATTATTAAATAATGAAAGTTGATTTTAAAAAATTAGGCTTTCTGGTTACGCTTTAATTCCATGGCATATTTGTTCGCCTCACTTGACTTTTGTTCAAGTTCAAGATTCGTATAAAGTCTAGCAGATTCTACAAAGGCATTATATGCACCCTCGTCATCTTGGAGAACTTTTCGTAATTTACCTAGGGTTGAATATATTCTAGGTATTCCTTCTTCCCAACCAGAAAGCTCTGAATTTATCAGTGCAGAATCCAGCAATTTCTGGGCTTCTTTAAGTGAGTAAATATCTTTATTTTCAGGATATTGCTCAATTAATGCTTCAGCAAGTTTGTCTGATGCAATAGCAATATATTGAAATTTATTTAATTTAGTAAATTCACTCAAAGCACAATTGAATAAATCTACAGCAGTAGTGTTTTGGTTGTTTAGTAGAGCAAGCTTACCAAAGTTCTGCTTTATTCTAGCTGAGAGATCACTCCGATTATTTTCATCTGAAATCTGTTCCAACATTTTTTCCGCATTAAGAAAGCATTTTTCTGCCTTTTTAAAATCATGGTTATGATACATATTTATAATTCCTTTGTATCGAAACCAAAAGAAGCGTTGTTCTGCATCAAGCTTATCAAATTGAGTTTCAAGATCTTTCAGAATGGCATCGGCTTTGTCATACTTTAGTAGGCATATATACAACCAAGCCATATCGCGGATCATGATTTTATAGATTCTATTGTCATCAGCCCTTTCTGCTGCCGTTTTACATATTTTTGCAACTTCAAGAGCACATCTGTAAACACCAGCAAGTTCTAAGGATTGTGAGAATTGTTCATATATTATTGGAAGTGCGTACCAACGACCATCTTCATTTAATTCATTTATTTCTTTGAGAAAAACATCACGATTACGCCTTAAAATTTTTGATAAGACTGCTTCTGAGCCGTTTTCTTCCATACCTTTCCCAAGAGAAAACTCATATAAACTTTTTAACAAAGGGGGAAGTTCATCGTGCATCAAGTCCTTAGAAGCCAACTTTAGTTCTTGTTGCCTCATTTTATTATATTTAGTCCATTGATCATCAGTTATCTCAACTATCTCAAGTAAATTACCATCTATCCTTTCGGCAATAGTTTTAATAAGGTTGTTAATATCAATCTGTTTCGATAAATCAGCATGTTGAAGTTTTTGAAATGGAGATTTATCAATTGATAAATAAGAACTGTTTCTGATAAATGATCCGGCAAGAATTGTACCAAGTTTTGGTTTTGATCTACTAATAGCACATGCCATTCCTGATTCGAAGTTAATCCATGGCTTTATTATATTTTCAGGTGTCAATATTGCTAAAATAAATTTAGCTTTTTTTATATTAGATGTTATTATACTATCCCAATAGTCACCTGTTCGCATATCATTTTCAGACATGAATGCATTATGACCGGGAAATATTTCTTCAAGTAGCCATTGAAGTGCTTTAGCTTCAGCTTTGCTTCGATTTCCACTCCAGCTAATAAATATATCATAATGTTTCGATTTCTTTTTGTTATTCATTTTACCTTCCAATAGACACCTACGATAACTTGGAAACTATCTCATTTCCAAACAACTCCATCCCCCTTCTAACAATCCTATCATCCACATTCCCGACTTGAAACTGCAAACTCATCACCCCAACCCCCAATTTATCCCGCAACCACGCGATTTGTCCGGCTACCGTCTCAGGCGAACCGCACAGCAGAATACGGTGGGCTAGCCGTTCGGACAGAGTCGGAGGGTCTTCTTCTGTTGGCGAAAGGCCGTATCCGGGCTTAGTGCGGGCGATTTCTCGCTTTTGGGCATTGAAAGTGCCTGAGAGGACATTGTATTGATAATCCAAAGCCGGAGCCAGCAATCGTTGCGCCTCCTCGTCGGTGTCCGCAATACAAGCTTGCAGACCGATTATAAAACGGTCATTTGAAGGCTCCCAGCCATCGGCTCGGGCTTGTTCGCGGTAGGCAGTAAATGCTTCTTTGACCTGTTGAATCGCATTGCGGTTGTAGAGATGGATGGTGCCTATCATCGCCCTTTGTTTTGCTCCGACGATTGCCGAAGCAACACTATTGGCGGAATAGATCAAAGGCGGATGGGGCTTTTGCAATGGCAAGGGCCACAGAGCAACGGTTGGGTATTGGTAATGGGGGCTTTCCCAACTGAAAGTATCAGGTTCGGTCCACGCCTTGACGATCAATCGGCTGGCCTCGTCGAAGCGGGCGCGGGATTCATCGGGATCGACATTGTAGGCGGCGTAGTTCTGCGGCACTCCGCGAATGAAGCCCACCACCAGACGGCCACCGCTGATGACATCAAGCATCGCAGTCTCCTCCGCAACGCGCAGGGGATTCAGCAACGGCAACGGATACCCTAACACGGCAAGCTTGACCCTCTTTGTCACCTGGCTAAGGATCGCCATGATCAAGCTGGGATTCGGTGTCAGGCTAAAAGCCGTCATGTGATCTTCGCCAACCCCAACCCAATCGAAGCCGCATTCCTCGGCAAAAATGAATTGCTCGATCTGCTTCCGATAAAGCTCATGGGCGCAGATGGGGTCAAAGTGGCGATTAGGAAACGGCCATTGCTTTGGCCGCTCCGGCTGGTGGGGCCAAGGTATTGGATTGAAATAGCAGAATTCCATTGAGTCCGTCTTATACCAGTTGAAAACAGCTTTCTTGCCACTATCATGGAATATGAGTAGTTCATCGGGAAAGCATGAATGGGGAAACACAAACCTAAAAAGTTCTTTCTATAATGCCATATCACTGGAAAATGGGAAAAAACACAAAAGACAATGAAAAAATGTAAGTTTGTTTGCAATTTTCCGATTACCATCTACACCAATTAACTGAATCCTTGCTTACATAACCATAAGATATTGATATATAATGTTTATTAATTCGTTTTACTTTCACAAATCCGCTATGCCCAAGGTTGAACCTCAAGAAATCGACACGTCACATCACTTCCTATGCCGGATTGATCTGAGTGGCAGCTAAGCGAAACTTTCCTGCCGTCCGAAAAAAAACGGTCACAGTCAGCTTCGGGTCGCCACCAGTAGTTCAAATCAAGCCTGGATTATTGATTCCCACTAGCAATATCCTCACATTCTTCGAAGCCTACATCAGCACGACAAGGTGGCATCATCATTTAAAGGCTGTCCACCAGCAGAATTTACGCAATGCTGTAAGTATGTTGTCGATGGTGGATTGCGGGGACACTTGCCCGACCTGACTCCGCCGGACAGGATTTTTAATCCCGTCAGTAACGTTTTGTGCAATGGCAGGACTGTGGTTTTTGGATATAAGGTTCGGATAGGGATTACAAATCCCAACCCGCGTCAGCCGTGTAGGCCGGTCGCGTCTCTTTGCGTTGCGCCCCACGTTCGATTGTCGGGCAACGGAAAAAATGTTGCCCGACATGCTCATAGGATGTTGAGAGAGTCTGGTCCCGTGCGGGTTTGCATGGAAGGCGGAATGGCAGATAAAAACAAACCCAAACCCGCGAGGTCGGAAAGATTGCCAATCAATCGGGCAGGCTGCTTGCCAATAACCCTTTGCAGCGTGGGGACGACAACAACGCCATCAATCAAAGCGCGCATAGGCTCATTCTTCAAATCGATAACGTGCAAATTAAAATGATCTACTGATTTTCGTGCGAGAAAAGCTTGCAATTGATTCAATGCTTGCTCGGAATGGGGTGTGCCACCCACGATATAGATTTTTAGCTCGATAATGTCTGCCATATCACAACCCCATGCCCGGTCTCAGTCCGCGCCACGCAGGCGGCTGCGTTTATTTTCCCGGTCTTGCTGTCTTTGCAGGATTTCTGCACTTTCCGCTTCAAAGATTGCGATCTCTTCACGCCGGAGCGCCAACTCGTGCTGCAATATTGATAGCTTGCTTTGCGCCTCCTCCAATGCCAAATCCAATTCCCGCCGCTTAGCCTCGCGCAACTGCCTTTCGCGTAGGTGATCGCGCCGCTCTTGTTCCTCACTCTCCCAACGCAGTGTCCCCATCAGCACACCGCCCGAACTGGTATAAACATCATTCAACGTAACTCCCTCCTGCGACAAAACCAGTTCGCGCACTTGGTTGGAATGCGCCGAACCGCGTGATTTGATGATGGACAGTGCCCGGTTTCGTTCGCCTGAGACCTCATGATAGGAAATGTTGATCCATGTGTCGGCGATGGTCGAGGCATGCAACTGGCTAATTTGCTGTCCAAAACTCCCGGCCTCCTGCAAAGCGGTCAGCATCAGCGTAATGCCTCTGCGCTTGGCAAGAGTGACCAGTCTGCGGACGACGCTGATTGCCAGGATGTTGCCACCGGCGCGCAGCAGCGTGGAAAAAGGGTCCACCGCCACACAAGTCGGTTGGTGTTGGTCAATAAGACCGACGATCTGGATATAATGTTCCTCACTTGATCCATTGTCAGTGCGCACACCCACCATAGTCAGCAGCCCCGTCTCCATATGCCGGGCGAGATGGATATTGACAGAGGTCAGATTTCGGACGATTTCGGGGGGAGGTTCATCAAAAGCACAATAAAGCACCCTCTCCCCCCGATTGCAGGCAGCCTCGGCAAAGGCGCTTGCCAAGGTCGTTTTGGCAGTCCCCGGCAAGCCGGTCAGCAACACGGTGGAACCGCGGAAATACCCGCCTGCCAGCATGGTGTCTAGGCGGGCGACACCACTGCTGATGCGTTCATTACTGACGGACGGCATATCACCAACGGGGTTAATGTCGGATACTTCAATCCCTGTCGAGCCAATCACAAAATAGGCAAGGTTTTCGGCAAACGCGGACCCCCGGTATTTGACGACACGCATTTCGCGCAGGGAGACCTGCTCAAGCAGGCAGTTTTCAAGGCGCACCGAGCAGTCGGCAAGAAATTGCAAAGTGGAGTAACGCAGCCGGAAAAATTCACTTTCGTCCAATTTAGCCGTGACAATGCCGGTAAGGCCTTGTCCAGCAACCCATTCCCGCAACCGGTACAACTCGCGCATTTCCGCCGTGTGGTCATTGAGCAGTGTCAGTAAGGCATCAATGGCATCGAAGACAATCCAACGTGCCCCCATCTCCTCGACTTTTGCCCCTAAGCTGGCAAGCAAACCGCTAAGGTCAAATTGGCCGCAAAGGATGTTTTCCGAAGAAATCATCGCATTCAATAAAAATATTTTATTCCCCAGCAGTTCAGAAAGATTCCATCCAAAGGATTCGGCATTGATGGCAATTTTTTCCGGCGCTTCCTCAAAGGCTACAAAGATGCCCGGCTCACCGCTTGACCGTGCGACATTGACCAGCGTTTGCAACGCAAATACCGTCTTCCCGCTACCCGCCCCGCCTAGCAGCAGGGTAATCCCTCCATCCGGCAAGCCCCCATTGGTGATGGCATCAAAGCCGAGTATTCCGGTCGCGTGCTTAATTAATTTTTTGACTGTCATTGGTTTCACAAAAGCTCAAGAAACTTGTCCAACATCACCGGTGGGCTAAACAAATACCCTTGGAAACACCGGCAGCCGTGATCGCTGAGGAATTGATACTGGGCCTTGGTCTCGACGCCTTCGGCTACCACCTTGAGGCGTAGCGCCTGCCCCATGGCGATGATGGTGCGCACAATCACGGCATCATCGGGGTCGACCGTGAGATCGCGGACGAAGGCTTGGTCAATTTTCAACTTATCAAATGGCAAGCGCTTGAGATAGGCCAAGGATGAGTAGCCCGAGCCGAAATCATCGAGTGACAAACAAATTCCCAAGGCTTTTAAAGCTTGAATTTTGACCAGGACATCGTTCAAATCGTCCAAGAATACACTTTCAGTCAACTCTAATTCCAGCCTGGCAGGATTAATCTGAAAATTTTGCAGCATCTGATTGACTTTATCATAGAACAAAGGCTCCCGAAACTCCCGTGCGCTAATATTAATGGCCAAGCTAAGGTCCGAAGTCCGTTGATTACAGGCCCATTGCCGCAAAGTTCGGCAAGCCTCTTCCAACACCCAGGTGCCGATCCTTAGGATGAGACCGGTTTTTTCAGCCAGAGGAATAAATTCGTAGGGACTGATAATTTTACCCTGTGCCGGTAGCCAGCGGATCAGTGCCTCGGCAGAGATCAATTTGCCAGACTCATCAACTTGTGGCTGGTAAAACAATTGAAACTGGCGTTCTTTGAGGGCCAAATGCATGCCTGCCTCAATTTGCGCACGCAAATTAATTTCGCTCTGAACCGACTCGCTAAAAAACTTGCACAGGTTGCGGCCGGCATTTTTGGCTTGGTATAGGGCGATATCGGCGTGTTTCAGCAGATCTTCAGTCGGGGTGTTTTGGCCGTAGAACAGGCAAACTCCTCCGCTCGCAGAGGAATGGTGCCGACTATTTTCCTCCGTGTCTTGAAGTTGGAAGGGTTCACTGAGCCGGGAGAGTATTTTTTCCATCATTTCCTCGGCATGGGTCTTTGCTGTGACATCGTCCTTGCCCAATTCTTCGAGAATAAGCACGAACTCATCGCCACCTAGGCGAGAAACTGTGTCTGTGTCACGCAGGCAAGAACAAAGCCTGTGGGCAACCTCAACAAGTAATCTGTCTCCTACATCATGTCCATGGACATCATTGATATATTTGAAATTATCCAAGTCCAGCATGACGACAGCCCCATACAGGCCGCTGCGGACGCTAACCGCCAGAGCATGGTCCAGACGGTCAATCAACAGCCTGCGGTTGGGCAGGTTGGTCAGCGCATCGTAAAAAGCCATTTCCCTGATTTTTTCTTCCGCTGCTTTGCGCGTGGATATGTCGTTGAAAGTGGCCACATAATGGGTTGCTTCACCGTTTGCTCCCTGCACTGCCGAAATGTTCAGCCACTGGGGATATACCGAGCCATCTTTGCGTTTATTCCAAATCTCACCCTTCCAGCAACCGTCCCGAATCAGATTTCGCCACATATTTTCGTAAAATTCTGCGTTTTGAAAACCCGACTTTAGCAATGCGGGCGTATGGCCTATGACTTCCTCCGGGCTATATCCAGTAATGGTGGTGAATGCCTTATTGGTGCGGAGTATGGTCGCTTTGGCATCCGTCACGATGATTCCTTCAGTCGCATCAAAAGCCACTGCGGCAATCCTTAGCTCCTGTTCCGCCAACTTGTAGGCGGTGATATCGGTTAAAGATGCCAGCACGGCTGATGGCTCCAAACCATTTGGAGCGAGCAGGGGCACGGTGTTGACAATCGCCCATACGACTGACGAATCCCCGTGCCGGATGCCCACAGTTTCATTGCTCGTCGACCTGCCGCCGATCAGGGCACGTTGCGTCGGCACGTCATCCCGGTGCAGCAACACACCACTCTCACCCACCAGTTCTATCTGTGGCAAGGAGCCAAACACCTGGCCGATTAACTCGCTAGGTTTGGTCTTCAGCATGAGGCCGGCTTGGGTATTGCAGGACAGGATGGTACCGCCACGGTCCAGCAGTAAAATGCCTTCACCCAGGGCTTCAATCATGCCACGGAAGCGGCTTTCGTTTTCCCTTAATGCAATCTCAACCGCCGCCTGTTCCGTGATATCCACCAAGGTGATGACTAGGCCGGTGCTTGCCTTTTCATTATCAACGTAGGGCAACATCCGGCGCAAGAAAGTGCGCCCGTCAGCCAAAGACAATTTGCCCTCGACTGGCTGTTGGCTGAGCATGGCTGTCGGCAGAATCTCAAAAAAATCATCATTGACCGCCCGCGAAGTGATATGGCGCATGTCCCTGCCTGTGTCTTGAGGCAAGAGATTGAATATCTCGGTCGCTTTTGGGGAAAATAAACGGATTCTGTAATCACTGTTCAAGAAGACAACGCCAATATCGGTTGAGCGCATCAGATTGCGCCAGTCTGCCGTGAGTTCATTGAGTTCTTTGATTTTCAATTCATGCTCAGCGTTGACGCTGTACAGTTCCTCATTGACGGAATGTAATTCCTCATTGGTGCTTTGCATCTCCTCATTCGATGCCAACAGTTCTTCGTTGCTGGCCTGTAGCTCCTCACTACTGGTTTGCAGTTCCTCAATGGTGGACTGCAAGGCTTCGCGGGTGTGTTGCAGTTCAAATTCCAACGCCAAGATGCGCTGGCGCGCCTCCTCGCTGATGTCAAAGCTGTTGCCGGGAAGGGCGGGAACTGTTTGTGGCAATGATTGCTCCTCAAACAACACCATGACAAAGCTTGCACCGGTCGAATTGTCCACAATCGGGTCTGCAACCACAGTGAGAATTAGCTTTTCGGTCGAGTCCCTGCAACGCACACCCTTCAGAATCGAGCGTTGCCCCTTCTTAATGGCGTTTTGTATGACCGAAGAAAGTGCTATGCGCAAATCCCCCTGGGTCAGGTTGACCACGTCATTGCTCATCCGGCCCACTGATGGCTGCAACCAGCGGGCGGCATTGCCGAAAATATGGACGACTTCCCGGTTTTGATTGACCAGCACACCGGCTGGCATATAGGAGTTGAGCAACTGCTCATAGACTCGCGGCAGTTTTACACTGGCAGCAACCGTCGGACTGCCCAGAAAGCGGTGCGGAGTCATGCCGAGGCCCATACGCATGTCAATCGGCAATCGCGCATCGCTGGTTTTGCAAAATATCTTCCACTGCCGGTCAAGCGTAGTGAATTCTGAATCAAGTTCTGCCAGGCCTTCACTGGGGCCAAGAAATAGATAACCATGCGAATGGAGTGCGAAGTGAAAGGTGGCAAGTACCTTGCTTTGGGCTGGTGACTCAAGATATATCAATAGGTTTCGACAAGAGATCAAGTCAACTCGGGTAAATGGAGGGTCTTTGATCAAATTATGCTGGGAGAAGATAAGCAATTTGCGCAGTCGCGGGGCCACCCTGTAATAGCCGTTAGGGTCCTTGTTGAAATAGCGCTCACGGCGTTCTGCTGGCACAACACTTAGAATTTCGTCCTCGCTGTAAATACCCTCAGCAGCCTTTTGCAGGGACTCCTTGTGCATGTCAGTGGCAAAAATTTTAATGTTGGGTTCCCGCCTACGCTGGTCAAAAGCCTCTATGCATAATATCGCCAGTGAATAAGCTTCTTGCCCTGTGGCGCATCCGGCCACCCACAGCCGCAGTTCATCGTCTGGCGCATGGGTATCCAATAAGACAGGGATAACCCGCTGGGCGATGACATTGAATGCCTCCGCATCGCGGAAAAACCGCGTCACGCCAATCAACAGGTCTTTATAAAGTTTGTCCAGTTCCGCATCGTCGCTGAGAACCAAGTCAATATAGTCTTGAAAAACGCCAGTGGCACCGAGCAATACACGGCGGTCTATGCGTCGGGAAACGGTGGCAGATTTGTAAAAATTGAAATCAAGGTCGTAGGTTTTCCTTAACTTCTCAAATACTGCGGCAATGCCTGTGAGTGGCTCCCCGGAAAAATAGCCGAGTTTGGAATCCAGCAATGACCGGTTGGGGTTTCTAACATAAGTGATTAATGCGGGGGGCATCTCCTCCGGTGGCATAACCGCATCAACGCAGCCTGTATTCACAGCGCTTCTGGGCATACCGTCAAATTTTGCGGTTTCCACATCTTGGACAAAAACCAAACCGCCAACGTCATGCACGTCTTGGATGCCGATGCTTCCGTCCGTGCCTGTGCCGGAAAGGACGATGGCTACAGACTTGTCACCGCGCTCACGGGCTAGCGAGCGAAAAAAGGTATTGATCGGCAAACTGAGGGGCTGCTCGGTAGATTTGTCGAATGTGAGCAACTGCTCTCCCTGCAAGACCATCTCCTTGCGTGGCGGCAGGATATAGACCGTGTTAGCTTGGATTTCGACTGGTTCAAGCACTCGCACGATTTTCAGTGGGGTGACCCGGCCCAACAACTCATCCATCAGACTCTTGAAGTCGGGGGACAAATGCTGGATGACCACATAGGCCATGCCGCTGTCAACAGATACGGCGCCGAAGAAGCGTTCTAAAGCTTCCAGCCCTCCAGCGGATGCGCCTAGGCCGACCACATAAGGTCTGGCAGTGCTATTGTCTTTATCCTGATTCGCAGCGCAGTCATCCGTGTCCATTCTGGAATGCAATAATTCAACCGCTTCTGTAGGAATAGACATGGCTGATATGATGACTAATGTTACGGGCTTCAAAAAAGCTTGAAAATAATCAAAAAGATTATGATATAGATAGAAAAGGTGGCCCCCAAAGCGGTATAAACTTGGTTGTCTTGCAAACTTCCAAATCACTCGACAAAGGAGGACACCTATGCATAGTGACACAAATCCTCCCGTACTTCCAGCCCCTGACCGCCGCTATGCCTAGTAAAAACGGACTTCTGGTCGACAACCTGTTCGCCGATTTTTGGAACTCCGCCGGATGGGATTTATCATCCTGTCCGTAACGTTCTGGTGCGACATGATGTCGCGTATTTGATTCTTTTAATAGATGATACTGTCAAGACAAAACCCGCTGTTCCCTTAGCAGCAGCCTAGTGGCACATGCGGAAACGGATTCTGTGTGAAGCTGTTTCTGGAAACCTCGCTGGATGCTGACGAACGTCTGCGCCGCCGTTTCCGTTTGAGCATGACTACCCCGGCCCGGCCAACCGCGAGGCATCGTTCAAACAAGCCTTCGATACCTTGCCGACAATCCAGTCTGCTATGAGTCTTTGCCACGACTGGTTAGAAAAGCGTTTTGGGCTGGCGTTGCCGTCGCTGTGATCCTAAATATGGCAGTTGTCTTCCGTGGAGGGCAGAGTACGCCAAAAATTCGTGGGTTGGCATCAAGCCCTCAGTGGTCGAGGGCAGGTTCCGGCCAAGACCCGACAGCCAAGCAGTGTGGATGGGCGACTGATATCCTGTAACCGTTCAGCCTCCCCCCTGGAGCGCGGGTGTCCCGCCCGCAGGAATGGCGGTCAAGATGACCGCGTTCCCAGGAAAAGGCAGGGGGTGGCTGAACGGTTACTATATCCTTGCCTAAGCAGTCGTTGAATAACAGTGGACAGTCTCTGAACTCTCATCAGAAGAGTTGCGACATCGCCTGTGATGTGATACTTCTATTCAAATGAGATATGTCTTGGATACCGATGTCATCGTTGCCGCCATGCGTAGCCCCTTGGGGGCTTCGGCGGCATTGCTGTTGGCTGCGTTGGATCGGCGTTTTACCCTTGTGGCAAATGTTCCCCTGTTCATCGAATACGAAGCCACTTGTAGCCGGGTGGAGCATCAATTAGCGGCGGGTTTGAGTACAGCCGAAGTCCAGCAATTTCTTGACGGTCTAGCCGCTCTGGCCGAACCCGTCGAAACCCATTTCCTGTGGCGTCCACGTTTGCGCGACCCGGCGGATGAAATGGTTTTGGAAGCGGCGGTCAACGGTCATGCCAACGCCATCGTCACCTTCAATCTGCGTGACTATGGTCTGAACACAAAAGATTTCGGCATTGAAGTTTTGCTACCGCGTGACGCACTGAAGAGGTTATTGTAATGAGAAACACCAGCACTTACCCACTACGTTTGCCGACTTCGGTCAAGTCTGCCGCCGAGAAACTTGCCAAGGAGGAAGGTGTCAGTCTAAACCAATTCGTCGCAACCGCCGTCGCTGAAAAGCTGACAGCAATGAATACGGCTGCGTTTTTTGCGGAACGGAAAGAACGCGCAGACTTTGAGGCTTTCCGTGCCATCCTGACCCGGCAGGGAGGCGAGCCGCCGAAAGATGGGGACGAACTGTTGCTTGTTAAAAAGGGCCTCGGTCATCGTTGAACCCAATTGCTAGGGCTAGCAGTTTGCACTTTCTGGAGTGCGGCGACTTGTCGCCGCTTGGCACGAAAAGAAAAGCTCGTCGTTCCGGCAGGGAATGCCGGAACCCAGATGCCAGGGATGGTGGGTCGAATCACTTCCCTGTGCTCTGGATACCGGCAATCCATGCCGGTATGACGGCTTAACTTAATAGCTGATGTTAAGCATGGAGTGGCAAAGCTCGCTTTGCCTGTCAAGGCAAGCCTTGACACTCCAAAACAAATCGCCGTAAGTCGACAATGTTTTGTCGATAACAGCACAGGAGCCTCTGCGTAACATCAGTTACAGCATTTTCAACATCAAAGAGTTACTTGATAGCTGGAATGAAAGGGCAAGATATTCAGTTAACTTGAAAC
>CAIZPP010000018.1 GCA_903934875.1 uncultured Methylococcaceae bacterium | reverse complement strand
TCGTAGACAAATTCAGCGAGAAGGAAACCCCACGCATGGAAACAGAAGTCGAATCGGGGCAGCGCCGTTCCGCTGCAAGTGATACGGTTACCATCTTAAATTAGGCAGTAAACTGTCTTGACGTAAGGGTCCACTATACCCAGCCATGCCTCGATGCTCTGCTGTCACGGGAATGGCGGTGCGCAGCCTGTGTTTTGCCTCACCACTTCAACGGTAGCCATATCATTTGCCATGATCTTTTTCTGCAATAGGTAATAAGTAACGACATACGAAGCAGCAATCAGAACTTTCTCGAAATGTTGCACCGTTAAGGCATTTTGATGCCTTGTGACGGTAAGGCTTTCTGGAATGTTGTCGTTCATGACGGTAACGTAGAAAAGGCCGAGGTTGCGCTGCGGATTTTGGTTTGTCGGTTTGGTAGTATCCGGAATTGGTAACCCTCGGAGTTTGCTGGAACGGTAGCGCCAGTTCGCCGTTTATCCGAGGATGGGCAGACGAAGGAAGCCCCTGATGCCAAGTTCGTGGAATGATAGCCGATGGTCGCATCCCTTGCAACGAACGGTGTAATCCGCAATTCAACAGCATTGAGGTTCATGGGCGGAGATCAAATTCTTTTCGTCAGCTTCGCAAAAGCTAGAGGAGGCCGAGCAATGGGTACTAGCATAAATGGGTCGGCGCATGAAACGACCAACGTCCGGCACGCCTACTTGAGAGTTCGCTGCACCCGTCCCATAATGGGACGGTATAAGGTTGGTTGTAGAATGTACTTCTACGCTCTGAATTGCTGATACCCATCTGTTCATATTTGCGTTTCAGCCTATGCGTCGCAATTCCGACAAACATGGCGATGACATCCGCGAAAGACATATGGTGACGGCTAAAATTGCCTCGCTTCGGCCCCTTCATGCCTTCGTCAACATCCAACTGCCGAACAAATACGTTCCGACTCGAACTTCGTAATACTCGATCATCAAGTAATAGCGGTTTCACGCGGGGCACTCCCACCGTGAGCAAAAAGGCAGCGCATAATCAGGGTGTCGATGGCCTCCCGCCACTTCAAACCCCTGCCGGATACCGCCTGACCTTCTTTGGAGGCTTTGCATTTGCCGGTTCATACGAAGGTCTTGTTTGCAAAATGTATTCACCCTGCCTTTACTTTAGTTCAGCATCCAGTCCACCATCCCGAGCATTTGTTGCATGGCAGCTTGGCATCGGCGGATTCATCGGCACCAGCCTTGCGCTATCATGGCTTCGAAACACGTTCGGAAAGCCATGCAGCTAGGTCGGTCTCCAGTGCGTCCCAGTCCACCGGCACCCCCTTCTCTCCGACCACGACGAGGCCCTTCGCTGTCTTTGAAATCGTGAAGGCCAGCTTGCCGGATGGTAGCACGACTGCATGCTTGCTAGGATATCCGGCGACAGGCTCCCGCAGGGAGTCCTGCCACTTTCGCTCAGCCCAATTTGCCGCCTTGCCGGGGTCTAGCCGCCCTGAGGCAACCAGCCGGAGGGTGTCCGCGATAAGGCCGTGCGGCATCCCATCGCCCAGCAACTTGGCAAAGTCTCCCGCCGTCTTGGCGCTTGCCAACCCCGGTGTCTCTTCCAGGATGTCCAGCGCGTCTTGCGGGAACCGCCCGAACGACATGAAGCGGTGAATGTGGGACTTCCCCCATTGCGTCATGCCGGACAACTGCGCAAGCGAGGAGGCCGCGCCGCAGTCCATAAGGGTTTTCAGCCCTTTGTAGATTTCGTAGTCGGCCAGGTTGCGATGGAGAAAGTTGTCCAGCACCGTCCCCCTGGCTGCGTCGGCATCGCCCATCCGGCGAATGAACGCGGGTATCTCGTCCCGCCCCAATGCCCTGAACGCCTCCACGCGGGTTTCGCCGGACACCAGTTCGTATTGCTCGCCGTCGACTTGGCGCAGGATCACGGGGCTTCGTAGTCCGTCTCGGCGAATGTCCTCTGCCAGCAGGTTAATTTCGTCCTGTGGAACGCGAGACCGATTCTGGTAAGGGCTGCGCCGGATCAAGCCCAGATGCACCAGGATCGACGTTTCGATGCCGTGGTCCATCCCCTTCTTGCCGAGACCCGCATGCGTGTCAGGCGAGGGGTTCTGCTGTGCGATACCGAATTGCTTTGTCACGGGCTGATTGATGTTCGCCGCATCCACAAGCCCACTGAGCTTCAAACCGCCGGGTTTGTTGGCCATTAAAGTACCCCTCCCGACGCGTCGGCGGGATGCCCGCCTAAAAGGATACCGTAACGCGCCGCCAGAGAACGGGCAAGCGCGGCGACTGATGCGGCGCTCTCGGATGACGGCTCCCGTTCCAGAACCGGCCCGCTCGGCTCGCCGTCCATAACACCATCTTGGCGGCGGAATGACGTGGACAGCGGCAACACGTTTTCGTCGAGCAGTGGGCCGTAAGTGGCCGCAAGCCGATTTAGCACCTTCTTGCAGTCGGCGAAGCTGCCGTGGTAGCCGTTGGCTACGATGTGTATGCCCATGTGCAAATCTGGGAAGGCGGCGTTGACCTCGGTAATGTTCGACTCAAGCACATGCAGGGCCTTCATGCTGGATCCGTTCAGCATTGCGACTACTAGGAGTTCGCGCCCCGCCAGCATCAATGCGTTGGTTAGCAGGCTGGTCGCCGGGGCTGTGTCGATCAGGATGGCATCATAACGACCGAAAAACGGCTGGTTGCCTCGCAGCATCCGGTCGAACAGCAACTCCCGGTTGAGTACGCCGTTAAGCCAAGGGTCCGCGTTGACCAGTGTGATGTCGGCGGGGATCAGGTCCAGATAGCCGCCCACGTAAATTGGTTTGACCGCCGCGGTGAAATCCACGGGTTGCCGCGAGAAAAATGCATGCATCAGATCGCCGACGTGGACGATATTTTCGTCCTCGTCCATTGGGTTGACGCCGAACATCCCGGTCAGCGATGCCTGCGGGTCGCCGTCCACCATTAAAACCTTGTGGCCCATCATCGCCAGAGCCGAGCCCAAGTTGGCGATGACCGTGGTCTTGCCAACGCCGCCCTTGGCCATGCGGCTCACGATAACGGCGGGTGGCACCGATTCTTCGGCTTTGCCGTCGCAGCCGATGCGAGCGTCCCTGACTTCGCCAGGTGTCCAGCATGCCTTGCCGCCGGATTTGAGCGAGGGCAGCAGCATTTTGACGGTAGAAGGTTTGATGGATATTTCTTTCATTAATTGTCTTTCGCCATAAAATAAAAATTATACAATATTTTTTATGCATGCCGTCCCATTATGGGATGGAATCGGGTGCGATTAAAAGTGATGAAGCCCTTGCAATATCCCTGTTATGCTGCTTGTTTTTCGATGCCACGCAAATAGTCGGCAAATTCCCTGTTCGCACGATTGAGGGGCAATGCCAATATGGCTTCGGTATTCATTGGGGTCCACCAAGCTAAGAGCAGCTTGAACCGCTTATGGATCATATAGCAGTATGCGCTTTCGATTTCCCCGAGCCAACCGACAGCCCTTTTTCTAGTACACCCTTGTAATCCAACTGGGACAGTGGGTTGCACAGATCGGCGCTCGGTGCCAGTGCTTCCAGCACGGCATCAACTTGGTTGGCCTTGAGCCTGCCCTTCTGAATGTGTCATGGATTCGACGTTAGACAAGAATAATCTTTTAAAGGATAAACAAAGGATAAAAAGAATAGGCATCGAAAAATAAACTTTTTATTATTTAAAATCAATGCATTAAAAAAATATCCCGCGACCTGGATAGCCCGTGGCTAGACGAATATCAGGGGTAAATCGTGCTGTTCTACTGTATTTTTAACGCATGGATAGTAATGGATTCTCTACCCGCGACTTGGATAGCCTGATTTTTCTACGACCCGCGACCTTGATAACCCGGCTTTTCACCAATGCGCGACCTGGATAACCCTGCTTATCCATGACCCGCGACTTGGATAGCCTGCCAAAAAACGACCCGCGACCTCGATAGCCTGCTAACCGCGACCTCGATAGCCCGTGAATATCCTCAATCCGCGACTTGGATAGCCTGTCACCCGCGACCTGGATAGCCCGGTTTTACACCAATCCGTTATCTAAAGAAACCGGTAGCGGTAACAGGGGGACAGTGGTGGTGGACGGTTTTTATCGCTGCTTGTTGGTTTTGTCGCCAGGTCCGGCAAGTTCATTAGGTTGATGGACGGATGCGATTTTTGCATCGCTTTGGCGGCGGTTTGCTGCTTTTTGCTCTTTCATAAATTGTGGGGACGTGTAGATGGTGTAGATCGCGTCTTTAAGTTGCCCACGACCTACCCGCTCTTCGATTTTAGCAACCGTGCCGATTGCGCCCAGATTTTTTAAATCTTCCCATGCCTCGTCAACGGCTGCGAAGGCATCCCTACCTCGGCTGTAGCCGTCTAGCAAACCGCTATCACGTCTGATCGTACTAAAATGCATTTCAAAGCTGTTCATAATACTTGCTTGGGTATATTTCAATACCAATTGGCTGATAAGCCAGCGGGCAAGTTGGCTAGAGCATTGCATGAGTCGGCGGTAGTTAAATTGCCGATAATTGATCTGGTTGATGCTGTTGGTCACAAGCCCGTGAAACTGTACGAACCATTTGGCATCGGGATCGGCGGCGCGACCGTTTTTGTTGACCTTTGCCAGTGCGGGCAAATATGACTGAGAAATCAGACTGGGGTCGCTCGTGTCAGATTGTGGATCAATAATGGTGATTTGCGAGTAATGCAGAACCTCAAGCCCTTCAGCAAGACCGTCATAGGTCATGGAATGGCCTTGTTCTGCCAATTCCTGCCTTAAGCGGTATAGGGTGAAGGCAACCCCGCTGCGGAAGTCATGCTTGTCGAAAAATCCCGCGTATTGTTCGGCGGCCAGCTTCCGTAAGGCGTGTTCGATCAGTTCTTCGCGTGTGCTTGGGTAGTATTCTATAGTCTCGCCCGTTAGTTGGCCTTGCTTGTCACGTAATTCGATGCGAGCTGGGCGTATCACTGCTGTGTATGTTTTTCCCCGGTAATAAAAGTCCACCTTGTGGATTGGAAGAAACCCGCCGGGTAACCGAATTTTTTCCTGTTTTTTTCGGTGTATTGAATAGCGTGGGACGCTGTCCCACATGTCAATCGCATTCGAAAGCGCATCCCCCTCAGCACTTGTGTTGACAAGGAACCCTTGGAAGAAGCCTATTTGCCTGTTGGTGAAGGCTTCTGATGGAATGGGCTTGAGTGATTTGTTTCGCGGTTTTTTTTTGCTAGTTTCGTTCATTTTCTCAGGGCGGACTATGATTGCCATGCTGTATCTCATCATACCAACAATATCCGATCGCTTCAAAACTAACAGTCCTTATCCCATACCATGCAACTATTCAAATTTACAGCACCATGCTTGGTAGCGGTGACAAGTAAGTGTCCACTTCCCTCTGATTTTTCCTGGTAGCGAGGCATCTTGTCGGCATTTCAGCGGAACAAGAAGTCTCGGCTGTGTTGAAGCAAGCGGATTCATCTTGAGATACTCGCAGTTCCTAAACTTCCCTTGGACTCCGATTCCGATGACATCTTCTTCTCTCTCCGTGGCGGCCAGCCTTTCCTCAGAAACCCGAAAGCACTTCGGCATTCATGCCTTGGCGAGAAGCGAGCCGATTTTCAGCATGCGGCCCATTTCCTGCCAGATGATCTCTTTTCCATCGATCACTAGGAGTGGCATGCGGTCATCATTGTCGACATCGCATTCTATCCGGCCCCGCACGATCTGATGATCGGCGATCTGTAATCCAAAGTTGTCTTCGTCGAGATGCTTGACGGCGAGTCCACGGCGCATCTTTTCGATCAATCGTCCAAGCAGTGCCAACAGATCGTCCTCTGGATGACCGATCACTTGAAACTCGTAGCCCCCAGGGAGTCCGTTGCAAAGCTCAATGGCATCCAAAGTGACCCCCGTTCCGAACAAACGGGTTTGAAAATGGAATTCATGGTTTTTCCCCGTGCAGTCAGTCAGCCTGAAGGGTTCGAATTTGAGGTGTTCAAAATCATCCAGACGATATAATCTGGCCATTTCTGTGTTGAAGCATTGGCTGCAAAGCTGCTTGTATCCTTGATCCACAGATTTGTAATTGACAATATCGTAGCTGGGCGTGATCCGACCACACCCTTCGCAAGGGATTGATTGCATGCGGCTTAATACTTTTTGGTGGTTGGCAATTCAGTTCAAGAGCCTAGCCAATCGGGTGAGAATCGTCAAGGCGAAAAAAGGCGATTCATCATTTCGGCCGGGGATTTCTTTCTTCAAAATGGCAACATCGGCAAAAGAAAACCTTATTCCGGTAATAGTTCACTGAATTCATGTGCGGTTCATACTAACCTGCTTTTCAAACTTATTGGTTTTTAGGTGGTTTTAATCAAAAACCACCCAATAAAAAGAGCTTTGTGTCCAACCGCCAAGGCTGGCACTTCGCAACTTATCTTTAATAAAGGGGAATCGTCATGAACATCAAGGTCAAAAATTCAGTCGTTGCATTCGGAGGGTTGGCGGTGTTGTTGTTGGGCGGCAATGTGTTGGCAGACAACAATACTCTGACGGGCTATTACGCTGACACGTCAAGCCAGCCTGCCACTGTCCAGCCGGGGTCATCGGGTGATCCAGGGGCAGAGGTCGCAATCATCGAGAAGACGGTCAATGCCGGGTCTTACTTGATCACTGCGCAGGTCTTTGGCTATTCCTACGCGCCCAACAGCGGGGCCGTTTGTTATTTCACGGAAAACGGGGCCGAGTCGGGTTGGCGGACTTTGAACACCTCATCCGATTGGAGCGCCCTAAAAACCACGAATATATTGATGCTCGGCAAGTACACCTCAACTCAAGATGGCACCAAAGTCACTGTCTCGTGCATCAGAGGGTACTCTTTTACCGGAGGGGCGCAAATTTACGGAACAATGACGCTCGTCCCGGTCCAAAATCTGGAGTAGGGGTAACCTGTAGCCAATCGCGTCGTTTAGCCGACTGAGAACCGCCATGAAAAACCAATACAAATCCTACCTGGGTCTTCTCCTATCACTGGCCTCGCTTGCCGCAACCGCCAACGACAATGACGGCCACGCCGGACAGCTAGGCGTGACTTTCATCAACTGCACCGAGTTCGCTGGCGTGGCCTCGGTGGATGTGGCCAAGGCACAGGCGCTCGTCCCCAGCCGTTACACGCTGTTCACCGATGCCGACGGCGCGAAGCTGGTCGTGCGGGTGTCCGATTGCGCGGGCATCAGCGTGAACGGGCGACATCCCCGGCCAGGCAGGGTGGCCCACATCGGGATCGAGGTCGTTTCGCCCGACGGCACCGGCACCGATCCCTTGACCTCCATCAATAACTACACGCTGACCTACGCCAGCAACGTCCCGGCCTTGGTGTCCGGCCTTGGCCTGTTCGGCGTGCCAGCCGTCTTTGATGCCGGTTTGGACTATGAGTACGCCCCGCCGACCGGCCAAAGCCAGCTTTACGCGTCGGTCTCGCCGGAAAACGGCAACTCTCCGACTTGGTTCCTGTACGGAACCGTCACGAACCCGACCTACCCCAGCCCCTTCCTAGCGAATTGGTGGTATTCCCCTATGAATACATGGAATCACAGCGGCGAGGTCAAAATGGCGACCACCTTCCCGACCATTTACTTCGACTTCACCTCCACTGTCTCCTTTTACACGTCGCGTAGTAACTTGATAGGACTGCTGATTGGCGGAAATACGGTGGCGAACTTCCCGGTCAGCTACCGCGGGCAGTACCAGACGGCGCAAATGACGGTGACCATCCTGCCTTGATGTAGGGGTTTGAAGTCCAACGGTACAGAAACGTACGCTAAGGACCGTCAATGTTTTCCGTTGGCTGGTTTAGCGGCCGGAGTTGCCCTTTCATTACCTGCTCTGCCAGTGTAAACGAGTAATCCCCCAGCACATTAATATGCCC
>CAIZPP010000017.1 GCA_903934875.1 uncultured Methylococcaceae bacterium | reverse complement strand
GTCTTTTGTTGACCGTCAAAACGGCCTATGTGCCATTTTGTTCACCACCTAGAGTCCTGATTTGCATTCATGTACAGCGTTTTTTCTTAACAAAGAAAAATAATAAAGGACACTCAATCAAACCATCCCGTGTGTCTGTGCTTTGTAAAATGATATAGCTAAACAAGTAACTCTTCGATATTAACAACGCTGTAATGGCTCAAATACCCGATTTCGCTTGATTAAAGCCATTCGAATTTAAAAATCGGTCTAACTGATTGGCAAATGCCTGCCGGTCGGCTTGACTGAAACTTGATGGCCCCCCTGTATCTACGCCGCTACTTCTTAACTCCTCCATGAAATTTCGCATCGTCAAGCGTTCATTGATGTTTTCCGCACTGTAAAACTCCCCCCGGGGGTTTAACGCAAAACCTTTTCGGGCAATCACAGCGGCGGCAAGTGGGATGTCAGCGGTAACCACCAAATCGCCAACACTCACTTGTTGCGCAATCCAATTATCCGCAACGTCGAAACCCGAACCCACCCTGACCGCCTTGATATACGGCGATGGCGGTATGCGAACCTGCTGATTGGCGACTAAAGTCAAACCGATTTTGACCCTGTTCGCCGCACGGAACAATATTTCCTTGATGACATTCGGACAAGCATCGGCATCCACCCAAATTTGCATGATTTACAGCGTTTTCAACATCAAATGGTTACTTGATGATGGATATGTTTCAAAAGGCATTTTCTTAAATCCGCGTTGTGAATATTCGTCATTATTAGAACCGATCCTATTTTTTATCTTGCCGCGTGTTCAACTCCATGCAATTATGACTCATATTTATTAAATTACGAAGAGGTTTACATGTCACTCTCGTTAGCTTTGCATTTACTCGCCGCCACTATTTGGGTCGGCGGCATGTTCTTCGCCTATCAAATCCTCCGTCCGGTGGCCGGGGAAATGCTGGAACCACCTCAGGTAATTTTAAATACTGCTAGGTTCGTGCGCATCCATTTTAATCACTGATGTTACGCAAAGGCCCCTGCGCTGTTATCGGCAAAGGATTGCTGACCTGAGGCGATTCGTTTTGGAGTGTCAAGGCCTGCCTTGACAGGCAAAGCAGGCTTTGCCACTCCATGCGTAACATCAGTTAATCACACCCAATCGAAAGAGGCTCACGATGAACGTGTATGATAAGAATTTTAAATTCCACCGTCGGCTATTCCTCAGCGGGATGGCTGCCACGGCGGCAAGTCTGGCCTTCGCACCCTTGCGTAGCCAAGCCTATACAGAAACTCTCGACTTCGGCAATGGCACGAGGGAATTGCTGGCCTACCCACAGAAACGCCCGCTAATGCTCATCACGGCGAGGCCACCGCACCTGGAAACGCCCTTCTCGGTATTCAATGAAGGGGCACTGACTCCCAACGACGCTTTCTTCGTACGTTACCACCTGCCCAATTTCCCCACCTCAATTGATGCCGGTCAACACCGTTTGAAAATCACCGGCCTAGTGAATAAACCCCTATCCCTCAGTCTGCAAGAATTGAAAGCCTTGGGCGAGCCTGTGGAGATTGTCGCTGTCAACCAATGCGCCGGCAACAGCCGTGGCTTCTCATCACCCCGTGTATTCGGCGCACAGCTAGGCAATGGCTCGATGGGCAATGCCCGCTGGACGGGCATTCCGTTAAAAACAGTGCTGGGACATGCCGGTGTCCGGGGAGGTGCCAAACAAGTCACGCTGCGCGGTTTGGATCGTCCGGTGCTTCCCGGCACTCCCGAGTTTGTCAAAGCCATTGATATTGACCTAGCCCTGAGTGCTGGCCCCCTGATCGCATGGGCCATGAATGGCACTGATATTCCGTTCCTCAATGGATATCCCATCAAGCTGGTCATTCCAGGGTACTTCGGTAGCTACTGGGTCAAACACTTAAGCGAGATCAACGTGATCGACCATGAATTCGATGGCTATTTCATGAAAAGCGCTTATCGCTTACCGGATAATGACTGCCAGTGTGTTTCCGCCGGAACAATACCGGACAAGACTCGGCCCATTGCCCAGTTGAAAGTCCGTTCGTTCATCACCAACCTACACAGTGGTGAAACTGTACGCGCAGGCCATACCATTAGTCTGCAAGGCATTGCTTTCGATAGCGGAAGCGGCATCAGCTCTGTAGAAATATCCGACGATGGCGGGCAGCATTGGCAAGCGGCACGGTTAGGCAAAGATTTGGGCAACTATTCGTTCCGAGAATGGTGCACCGCCTGGAAACCGCAAACCCCAGGCAAGGCGGAGTTGCAAGTCCGGGCGCGTAACCGCCTTGGGGAGGGACAGCCTGCCGTCAGCTTGTGGAACCCAGGAGGCTATGCGCATAACTCCATTGAAACCCTTTCCATCTTGGTCGTATAGGATCAATTGCCATGAAGCCATTTTTTGCAAATACCGCAGTGCTGCTCGCATTGTGTGGATACGCAGCATACGCCGCGTCCGAACCGCTCAGCATCAAACTTCCGGCAGAAACCACCAAGCTAAGGCCATCCGATTTGCCGGGATACACCTTGGCAACACAAAAATGCGCAATTTGCCACTCGGTGGATTACATCGAGTATCAGCCTCCCGGCATGAGTGAAACCCAGTGGACGGCCGAGGTCCGCAAAATGCAACAGGCCTATGCCGCCCCCCTCAACGAGGACGATATCAAGCAAATTGGGGCCTACCTAGCGGCAAGTTACTCTGGCACAGCCGCACCACCAACCGGCTTGCAAGCCTCCCCTGCTCCGAGCACACGGGGCGAGACTATCACGGATGTCAAGACACTGCTAGCCCAGAACGCCTGCCTGAGTTGCCACGCAATTGAGCAGAAAATTGTCGGGCCGTCCTACCGCGATGTGGCCACCCGTTATAAAGACGACCCCAAGGCGGTGGACATACTGGCGGACCGGCTAGGCAAAGGGAGCACCGGCCAGTGGGGCGATATCCCGATGCCGCCCTTCCCTGCCCTCAAACCCGAGGAGTTGAAAAGCTTGGCGGTTTTCGTACTGGGCCAAGGCCGTCAAGCGCAATAACCACCAAAATGCTGGAATGCAAGGCTTGCCTTGCGGGCGCGACCGGAGTGCAAGGCTTGCCTTGCGGACCCAACCGGAGTGCAAGGCTTGCCTTGCGAGAGCAGCTACAGGCAAGGCAAGCTTTGCGCTCCCTGTGTAAATTCAAATACCGCCCAGTTTTCGTAAGCATCACGGTTAATCACTGATGTTAGGCCGCGCTGCTTACCCATCGTTTCGGCGATCAGGTCGTCTTTTGAACGGATTTGGACCGTATGACTTGAGCAAGCGAGCAACCCTGTCAAAGCAAATCGGCCACAGCAAGTAGAAGAGAACCACAAGATACATTACTTCCAAGCCCTCGCTGAATGCCCACATGCCGCTAGAGGCGTTTTGTTGGTTGATGATTAGCGCTGTAGAAACTCCAGTTGTGGCGGATTCATATAAAATCATGAGGTCACGCTTTAAAACCATGCTTTGATACGCAACAACCCACACGAAGTAGAAAAGGCATAATTCATACGCAATGCGCAGATAGATATTCAGTTTACGCAAAAACCAATAATGCACATCTCCAAGTACCGGCACGTTGTCTTTCAGCATGGTCAAGACAATGAATCCACATGGGCCAATCACGGCTAAGGGCAACCATCCGTACGATTGCCTTTTGGACTTCAGCAGAAAGAAACAGGTCAGAAACCACAAGCCCATATTCAAAAGCAAGGCCGCAACAAAGGAAATCGTCCTCGCCAGATCAAGGAGTCGATAATTGCGCTCGTAGTTGGGGTGGCCTGCGGCGATTTCGGGATTGATGGAGCTGAAAACCACCCCAGCCAACACAGTGATTGCGGGGATCAATAGGAATGAAACTATCGCGAGTGCATAATGTTTCTTAACCATAAAAAAATTGCCATCCAGTGTCAAATGAAAATCCGTTTAACAGCGTGCTGTTGCCAGTGGTTGTGTCCACTGTAAAAATTTGGTTTTGTTTAGTTGTTATACCCAATTCCGACTGCTGTAGCCTGCGCGGCCTGTGCAATGAATCCCCATAGCAAAGCCGCCACAACCAAGACACAACGGACAGCCAGCCGCCCCTGCCTATCAACCACCGCCGACCCCAACACCGCCTCCAACGCATTCCGCCCCATCGCCGTACCCCTCGACTTATTTCTCGTTTACACGACCAATTAAAATATATTACATCCTTGTTTCTGGCAAGCCTCCCTGCTTTGCATCGTTCCCGCAACATCGGGAGTGCAAGGCCTGCCTTGCAGGCTCGGACGGAGTGCAAGGCCTGCCTTGCAGGCGCACCGGAGTGCAAGGAGTATTGGCAAGGCAGGCCTTGCACTCCAAAAGCAAGGCAGGCCTTGCACTCTAAATCTTTGCACTCCAACGGCTAGGCTTTAGAAGTCATCCGGCAAATCCAAGGCACGAAAATCTGCGTAAAAGCGGAACTGCTGGGTTAATGCCTCCTTGCCAAGATGGTCGAACAACTCATGGAAGCTGGAATGCTCATACTGCTTTAGGTCGGTCACATACCCATGCTTGACCGGGTTGTAGAGCAGGTAGTTCAAGTGGCGGTAATAATCCTGCTCGTCACGCGGGCAGTAATCCCAATAGTTCCACCACACGGGAAGCCCACAGCTTGTTACCCGCCGGATGAAATGCGCAGAACGGCCATGCAATCCGTTGATAATAGAGGACATGTCCTTCCCGCGTCGGCTTTTTGCCAACAGGTGGTAATGGTTGTCGAGGATGACCCAGTGTTGTAAATCCCAATCGTAGTTGGAAAACACTTGTCTCATGCAAAGCAGCAATTCATGCTTTAGCGAATCTTCCCGTAACAAATGCTGCCGGTTGTAAATTGCCCCGGTGATGAAATAGACCGTGTCGTCCAAGAAGAGATGGGCGGGAGTATGGGAGTGGTGTTTAAGCATGTTTTAGGCTCCTATGTCATAGCTTATACAAGGCAGGCCTTGCACTCCAATGCGCGAGGGGTATTCGCAAGGCAGGCCTTGCACTCCGATGCGCGGGGGGTATGCGCAAGGCAGGCCTTGCACTCCGATGCGCGGGGGGTATTCGCAAGGCAGGCCTTGCACTCCAATGCGCGGGGGGTATTCGCAAGGCACCCCTTGCACTCCGATGCGCGGGGGGTATGCGCAAGGCAAGCCCTGAACTCCGAAAGCAAGGCAGGCCTTGCACTCCAAAAGCAAGGCAAGCCTTGCACTCCAAGGGCTAGGCTTTAGAAGTCGTCCGGTAAATCCAAGGCACGAAAGTCTGCGTAAAAGCGGAACTGCTGGGTTAACGCCTCCTTGCCAAGTTGACCAAACAACGCATGGAAACTGGAATACGCATACTGCTTTAAGTCCGTCACATAGCCATGCTGGACCGGGTTGTAGAGCAGATACAGCGTTTTTAACATCGAAGAGTTACTTGTTAAGTTATATCACTTTGCAAAGCAATTCGAACGCAGGATGGTTTGATTGGGTGCCCTTTATTATTTTTCTTAGTTAAGAAAAAACGCTGTACATGAATGCAAATCGGGACGCCTAGGGGTGAAAAAATGCCACATAGGCCGTTTTGACGGTCAACAAAAGACGTTGCCAAAACAACGGAACATGCCTGTTGCGCCTTAACGCGTTGAGGGAAG
>CAIZPP010000016.1 GCA_903934875.1 uncultured Methylococcaceae bacterium | reverse complement strand
TATCTTGGAAACCGGCAACGATTCTTACCGCTTCAAGCAGAGCAAAAGGGCCAATCAGAACCCCTGATTTGGCCCTCCAAACTGGAAAAAATTGGATGTTGATAGGTGGAAACTTTTGGATGGTGATTGACACCCTATAGGCTAACAAAGTCTCCTTGAAGGAGGCGACATCTATCCTGACACAGGGGGGGCTTGACGTGGGCGCACCCCGCCAACAACAACAGGAGCAACACAAAGCCGATTGACCGCCCAGTAAACCGGGGCGGCCAGGTGATGCTGGTCATGTCCATCAAGCCTCGTCGGCCAGAGGCCGCGGTTGGCTGTGGGTTGCGGCCTCCGTTGGGACGGATTCCTTGGATGGCTTTTTTGGCCTTGAATCGGCGCGGACATGGGGGGTGTCGCGCCGTTGCGGATTCTGTTCCAAGTCCGCCAGCAGTGCCGCAGCTTCAATCTCGGCGATGCGTTCCAAGGGGGTGCCGGTTGCACCGGCATTGGCGGCGTTTCCCATGCGCGGCCGTTTGGACGCCTCCAGTTCCAGCAGGCGCAGGCGCAGCCATTCGAGGCGGTTGCCGAGATGGCGAATGTCCGCAGGCCCGTCGAGCTTGATTGCATCGGCGAGGTTCCCCGACTCCAGCCTATGGATGGACGCGCCCAGTCGCCGTATTGAACGCATCAGCAGGGCCAGCAGCATGCCGATGCACAGGACGGAGGCTCCCAGCAGCGCCGCGCCTTTGAGCAGAAGCTCCCGCTCCAAGGATGCGGACTGGCCGCGCAGTTGCTCAAACCGGCGGTCAACGCTGTCCTCAAATTCGCGGGACAGGGCGTTCGATGCCTCGCGCAGGCCAATGAAGGCCTCCTCGACCGGCAGCCTGGGGTGGTTTTCCGTTTCCGGCCCGACGGTCTGCCGGTAGATCAGATTCTCCTTTTCCGAGAGTTCCCCGGCCAGCAGGGCGATTTTGCCGTCCACCGGCAGTTTAAGCAATTCGCCCAAGGCTTGCTTGAACGAGGCCCGCGCCGCCTCATAGGCGTTGCGCTCGTAGGGCTGGCGCAGCGAAGGGTCCGACAGCAGGACGAACAGCCGGGCTTTGCGCTCGATGTCGGAGGTTTTCCGCAACATCAGACGGACCGCCTTGGTCTGCTCGAAGACCTGGGTGTCATGCTGCTGCCCAATATGGCGGGCTGGCATGAGTCGAGCGTCAAGGAAGATGAGAAAAGTCTTGCCTTTTGCCTGCTGTCGCGTTAGCGTTAAACCATGTTTATTAAGGCAGTTGTGGTTGTAGATTATAAGAAGGCTGGAGACTCACTTTGGGCAACACCGCTTAAAGATCAACTGCATTTTAAATAAACAACAATTGACTAAAGAAAAGACATAGCCATTATTTTATAAATATTTTGAATTAGATATGACGATACAGGCTATTATATTCGCTGGTTCTGAAGCGAGACGTTTACGACCTCTCTCCTATGCCATTCCAAAACCTTTAGCCCCTGTATGTAATATTAGTGTTCTCGAAAGGTTGATTTCACAGTTAACAGCAGCCGGTTTTGATGCCGCCGATATTATTTTCCCAGTGCTGTCTAGCGATGCTTTGCAAACAATCACCAATTACACTAGCCCCGGCTTTCGTTTAAGCATCAACCAACGAACAAATCTTCAGCAAGGTTGTGTTGCTGCCACACGCTCGGTTTTGCACAAAGATGCTAAACAGGTTTTGATAATTTATGGCGATAGCTTATTAAAGGCAGATATTAAAGGGTTATTATGTTGCCACCAAGAAAACCAATCGAAGGGTGCTTTGGCAACAATACTTTACCACAAACCACCCGATTTTCTAACGCCCGAAAGGGAAGGACGCACATACCATGGTGCAATACGCATGGATAGCACAAATAGGATAACTTATTTCAAAGAAAAGCCTCTAGTCGAAGAGATTATTTCGACTACTGATGTGGCAAATGCGGCAGTTTTTGTATGCGAAAGGTCTTTGCTTGAAGGTGGCGAATTCTTCAATGCCAAAGATTATTCGTTTGACGTATTTGAGCCTCTTGCCAGTCATGCAAGTGCTTCCCCATTATTTGCCTACGGAATCGGTAATGGCTTCCGTCGCGACCTTGGCACTGTCGAAAGGCTATTTGATGCTAACATGGATGTTCTTTCAAAAAGACTTGATTTACCTATTCCAGGCTCTGAATTATTCCCCAATTGTTGGATAGAAAAGAATGCTGAAATCAATAATTCACAAATCCATCCATCAACTCTAATAGGTGAAAACGTTTACTTAGGGCTAGGTACAGAAATTGGCCCAAACGTAGTGATTGGTCGTGGCTCCGTAATTGGAGATAATAGCATAATCAAAAATTCTCTTATCATGGAACATGTGACCATAGGCGAAGGAAGCAGACTTGATTATTGCGTTGTTGGAGCGCACAGTGAAATTGGTCATTGTCAAAATCTCCCTAGATATACGATTTTAGGGAGACATTGTTCAGTGGGCGCATTGACTTGGATGGTTCCATCTTAAATATTTGGACTAGACTGACTATTGGAATATGACATGAAAATATTTATTACCCTATTAGATACGCTTAAGAAATGGAAGGACTATGGGGAGACATTGGTATATTTTTTTATACCAATAATATCTCTTTTAGCTGCTATAGTATCTTATTTATTAAAGCTTGAACCTGTTGTTCAATTTGTTTTATTTTTCATCGCCATAGTTTTAATCATAATTCTCTGCTTTTGGGTAATCTACCAAAAACAGAAGCCTATTGAAGCCTATATGTCTTTAGATGATGCGCCAGAAAGATACGGGTTTAGAAACTTTATATTTTTACAGGATTTAGGTCGAAATGATCACCTTACTATACTCGCTCGAACGGGTAAATCTTGGGTAGTTTCAAGCGATAAAGAAAAAACAAAGCATAAGCAGGAAACACTTAAGACCGCAATACGGAAGGGACTAATGATAGACTTCATTTTACAACTTCTTCCTGAGAAGCCCATGAATCCTGCCGAACAAGGTAGTCTCGATAGCCTAAAAAATGATCAAGATGAAGCTTTAATAAGCATGAAAGAGATCAATGAGCAACTTAATAAAAATAAGAATGATAATCAAGGCTACCTTAGATGGTGGTATACTCGTAAAACCATAACTAATAGTATAGCTAATTTTCAGGTAAATGGTAATTTCAAACGACTTATATATGACCTCGATATGTGTTTTGGAGACAAAGCGGTCGTAATCATAAATGAAGAAATCTCTGCTAAAGGCCCTATCTCTTCATTACCCCATAAATCAGAACTCCTTAGTGAAGATCAGTTGCAACTTGAGATCGGTCGAAAGACAGTAGAAGAATTTACACGTCAATATGACGGGTATAGCAAAAGAAATAACAGTCCAAAAACACTATTGCCGCATTTTGCACGATGGTTTCAATACAACAAGAATTCAGCAACCAAGATTCCACCTCCCGTATCCGTTCAATTATTACTTACGAACACTTGTGTCAATAGATGCATTATGTGCAGCCACCATGCTCTAGCAAGTAAGGATGAAATGCGCTTAGAGGAAATAAAAAAGGTTTTACGGATGATTTCATTGCTTGGCACAAAATCAATAATTATCTCGGGTGGTGAGCCATTAGCTCATAAATATATCAAGGATATATTGGAGTATGCTCATAATGTTGAAAAGTTGAAGATAGGGCTATTAACTAGTGGCGTTGGTTTAGGGGGGAGTGTTGATAAAGAACTTGCAAGAGTAATATATAAAACATGCGCTTGGGTTCAAGTATCCATTGATTCATTCAATTCTGACACATATAGAGAAATCCGTCAAACCAGTCCAACCAGTCAAATTGAAAATAGCCCTGCCGGAGGAGGAAGCATGCTAGAAAAAGCACTTTCTTCAATCAGAAACATTGTCGGGGAGGGTTATGATAATCTTGATATATGCTATACAATCCAAAGTAATAATATACATGAAATTATTAGCGGAGATGTATTTAATGACATAGAAACTAAAGTACCATTGGGGGTGAAGGTACGGTTCAAGCCAGTGCATGGAAAAATAAATGTTAATAAGGTAGCAGGATTTCTCCCTTCTCTCAATGATTTAGAAAATGCATTTGCAATCATTAATGAAAACATAAGTCAACAAATAAAAGATGGTTATTTGGAAAATATGATTGAGGACGGCTTTTTCTCTTACGAAAATTTAGCAGAAGGATTGCCTACAAGGGATAAAATGTCCGAGTTTAAGAAAAATAATTATATATGCCATGCTTTGACGCAAACATTGCTAATCACCCCCAATGGCGATGTGTATCCTTGCTGTTACCTTTTTGACGATAATGTCAGTGAATCGTCCTATCGAAAGAATTATCTTCTAGGATCATTAAAAGATGAAAATACAAGACAAGTTCCCGATCCGGCTCATAGAAATACGCTTCTTGATATTTGGGGTTCACCAAAATTAGAAGGTTTTCGTAAAACCATTCTCCCTGTTTATGAAGAGGCTTGCGGAAAATGTACGCGTCATGTGCGCCATAATAAGTGTTTCAACGAAATAAGCAAAGTTTTCAATGAATCTTATGATAAAGGCTTTGACCTATCAAAAGTCACGTCCGATCCATGGCCTCCAACTGATGGAGTATGGGTTTAAAGTGGTAAGTCTTCCTCCGTAAGGCAGCGCAATCTGTAAGGATAGGGCGCATTAGCGGTTTCGCGAAATGTGTCTCATTTATTGTGAAATCATTCGTCAGATAAGCCTAACGCTATTTCGCCCTAAGTGAGTTCCTGATACCCCGGATCAAAAACTAACGAGTTCAGCTTTACAACCAAAACCCAGGCCAGACCCGCAAACCCAACATGAAACACCGCATAGACCCCAAAATAGACTGTGTATTCAAAGCCCTGCTCGGTTCGGAGGAAAACCGCAATCTGCTGGTGCATTTCCTCAATGCGGTATTGGTCGATGATTTGAGTTCCCCAATAACCGAGGCGGAAATACTCAATCCCTACAACGACAAGGAGTTTCTGGACGACAAACTGAGCGTGGTGGATGTCAAAGCCAAAGATAGCGATGGACGGCTTTACCAGATTGAAATCCAACTGCTGACCTATCGGCATTTGCCGGAGCGCATGGTCTATACTTGGTGCGACATCATCAGCCAGCAACTCCAAAGCGGCAATGATTACAGCCTGTTAAAGCCAGTGTACAGTATTTGGCTGTTGGCGGAAAACCTGTTGCCCGATGAATCCGACTATGCTCATGAGTATAAACTGCAAAATCGCCAAGGCCGCAGCTTGGCGGATTTGGGCGGCATCCATTTGTTGGAACTGAAAAAGTTTACGGCGGAACGGATCGAAACCGAGGAACAGCGCTGGCTTAAATTTTTCAAATACGGTGAACAATTGGACGAAGAGGCATTACCGGATTGGATGAACACTGACGAAATGAGGCAAGCCATGAATACACTGAAACTGTTTTCCGAGAAAGAACGCGACTACCACGCTTACCAAGCACGGCAAAACTATCTGCGCGAGCAGCGTACCCTGCAAATAGAAAGGGAGGAGGATTTGCGGGAGATGGAGAAGATTAAACGGGAAAATGAGCGGATACAGCATGACATGGAACAGGCTCAACAGGATTTACAGCGGGAGCGAATGGAGAAACAAGCGGCTTTGCAGCGTGAGCAATCTCTGCAAGAGGAAAATGAGCGGCTTAAGGCACTGCTGTCCCAACCAGATCGAACCCCATAACCAAGCGCGGCGGACCTGTTCCCACGACATCCCTATTCAGTTGTGTGCCGGGGGCCGACACCTTGGCCAGTTCGTCCGGTGTGGGGGTGGTGTTGCCGTTCACTAAGCTAGACAATGCCGTGATGCCGGTCTGTCGGTCCTGTTCGATCTTCGGACCCAGCCCGTGGCCCGGCAAGGCCAAACGGTCGGCATTGTTCTTGGTTTCGATCTTCACGTCGCCGAGCACGGCCCTCGCATAGTCAACCGCATCGGCGGGGGTTTGCCAGACTTGCGCCACGCGGGTATTGGACTGTCCGGGGTCGCCGCTGGTCGGGTCGTGGCCCTGTTCGATGTTGTACCCCGCCTTGACCACATCCGAAACCACCAAAATCGGCGACTGGCCTTTGCCGCCCGCGTTCTGTCCGCCCACCCAAGGCACCCCGCCGTCGCCTCCTTGGTTGTCGACGATGTTCAGCGCCTGCAACACATCGACACTGCCGCTGCCGCTTTGCGACTTGCCCATCTGGTCGCGCCAAGTGTAGGATTTGGACAGCGTCAGCCAATGGTCGTAAGGATTCGCGCCGTGCGAAATGTCGGACTGCATCTGCTCGCAGCTTTTGGCCGCCAGCGTGACCGCGCCGTTGGCGTAGGACAGCAGTTGCTGGTACAACTCATACAGCCCAGGCGAGGCGCGTTGCAGAATCAAGGCGGGCGCACTGGCAATTGCGCCGCTGGCGGCATTCACCAACACCCCCTGGATGTTTTTGGCCGCCGTGTTCAGCGTGTTGGCCAACCCCAACACCGGGTTGAAGCCGCTGCAATTAAAACCCAGCCCGAGGTTCACCGAACCGCCCAAAGTGGCACTGGTGACACCCGCATTCAGCGGGGCCATGACCGCATCCGCGCCGCCTACATGCAATACCATCGGCTGTCGCTGAACGAGCCACTGCTCAGGGCGGATGCGGGAACCGGCAGGCCGAGTGCGGCAAGCAGTGCCAGCGATGCCATGCAGGTAAATGGCTTGCGGCCAAATGGCCTAAAGCGCCTAAAGTGATAATGTAAATCCATCACACCAGTTTGTTGTCGGACTCGAACGTCCCGTCGCTGGCGACTTCCCAATAAACATGCGGTTGTGAGCTTCGCGTCACGATGTCCCCGACCCGTTGCGCGGCGACCGCCGCCGCCTTGGGCTCGTCGCTCTGACCCAGCCAGCCGGAGCGGGGATAGACCGAACCCCAAGTGTTCAATGGCCAGTTGCCGATTTCCCAATAACAGGGGACAATAAGCTACGGATAGGCCAATTCGGAAACATGTTAAGGGCTGTCGATAGTGAGGAAATTGGCTGTGCGTTTTCTACAAAGACGGACTATAAAAGAACAGATAATGCAATTTCGAACATAGAGACACTTCGATAGTCACTTATAAAACCTAGAACTCTTATGAAAATTAAAGACCTTTCACTTGAACAGTTTCAATTAAATAATAGAATCGACAAAGAGGATTGGTCAAAGGCCGATATCAAATGGGAGTTATTACAGGATATTGGTGAAGATTATATTAGACGAGTAGATGAATTGAAACAGATGGCTTCACTACACGCTGGACTCCTGCAAAGTTGTCCAGCGGTACACTCAGTTCGCTGGCGCATAAAAGATGTTCAACATGTTTTTGAAAAGATCGTTCGAAAACGAGCAAAATCAGAACAAAAGTACGTAGATATAAATACTTCTAATTATACTAACAAAATATCCGATCTCATCGGATTACGCGCTCTGCATCTATTCAAATTCGAATGGAAAGAAATTCATGATTATTTATCAAACGGATGGGATACAACAGAAACCCCCAAAGCCTTTATCAGAGAAGGAGATCCAGAAGATATTATTGCATTGTACAAAAATAACTCTTGCGATGTAGATTTCCATAAACATAATTATAGATCCGTTCATTATATAATTTCAAGTCGTATCAGAAAAGATAATATACTTGCAGAAATTCAAGTTAGAACAATATTTGAAGAGGGCTGGAGTGAAATAGATCATAGAGTTAGATACCCTAATTTTTCCAATGATGGTCTTATATTAACATTCCTTGCTACATTTAATAGAGTTGCGGGAACAGCAGATGAAATGGGAAGCTTTGTTTATACTTTAGCAGCCACTTTAGAATCTAAAGCAAAAGAGCAAGAGCTTCAACAAGAAAAATTTATAAAACAAATAGAAGAAATTAAAGAAATCAAAAATCTAAAAGAAAAAGATAAGATAATAGCTGAAGTAATAGCGGCCCATGAATCTGCTAACATTGCTGAGGTAAAAAAAAACAAAATAGACCCTAAACTGCTGGACGAAATTCTTTCCTTTCGACCAGCAAAAATAAAACCTGAATTGCTAGATGCGATTGCTTCTATTCGACCTGACTTCACTAAAAATATTGCGTCACTGGTAAATTCATCAATTGACCCTAAGATATATGAAATAGCTCGCAACGCATCCTTTCGACCAGACATCTCTAAAGATATTGCTAATCTTATACATCAGACAATAGATGCTGACTCAATTTTAAAAGCCGCACGCGATGCTTGCCTTCGACCAGATATCGCGAAAGATATTGCCAATTTGACACGTCAGACAATAGACGTTAACTCAATTGTTAAGGCCTCACACGATGCTTCCATTCGAGCAGACATCACTAAAAATATTGAGTCTTCGGCTAATACAACAATAAAATCTGACTCTTTAAACAATATTGAAGATAGTGATGATAATATAGATAATAATAGCCATAACAAACATGATTAACATCTGTGGGCAATTAAAAAGTAACCGTTTAGCCCCCCTTTGACGCTTGACCAATTCCCGGTCAAGCGGGGGCGGGCATGGGTGGGGCGGGATTGCCCTTGCGGCGCTCGGCGATCACTTTAGCCAAGTACGGCCAAGGCAGTTGCTTCC
>CAIZPP010000015.1 GCA_903934875.1 uncultured Methylococcaceae bacterium | reverse complement strand
TCCATGGCCTGGATTTCGGCATCCCTGCCGAAATGACGGCTTTTCTAGCTTTCCATGACTTGTGGATAACGGCGAGAGCTCCTGCTTGGGAATGGGTTTTTTGCAGCTCCAGCTTCCCGAACAACGGCCAAGCAGGAGCTTGCAAGATAAGGGTTCCCAAGCCGGAGCTTGGGAACCAGCCAAAATATAAGACCGACTCGGTTTTAAAAACCGAGTCGGTCTGCACCCAAAAAAAATCGCGGCACTGCGCGGCTAACAGCGAAAAAAAAAACAACAAGAGCCAGTGAACAGCAAAGCAGAGCAACAGAGGACAGAGCTTCAGTGGCCAGCGGTTCAGGATGGGGGCGAAACACAACACACCAACCGAAAGCCGAGGTCGTAGTCACGGTAGTCAGGACGAGAGTCGTCGCGGTAGGCGCAACGGGCGAGGTCCTGGAAGTCGAGCCAGGACCCACCGCGCAGCACACGCGGTTTATCACTTTCCGTGCCTATCTGTTTCGGCTGGCTATATTCATTCAAACACCATTCCCAGATATTGCCGGACATATCCAGCAGCCCATAAGGTGAGGTGCCGAGTGGGTAAATCCCGACTACCGTGGTTTGCCCAAGATAATAAGAACCGGCATTGCCGTAAGTCTCATTGATATTAGCCCGGCCCGATTGGAAATCGTCCCCCCACGGGAATTTCCTGCCTTCATCACCACGTGCCGCCTTTTCCCATTCCTGCTCCGTGGGCAAGCGCACGGTCATTGCTTCAGCCAGCAGGCCATGCTCTTGCAGTTTTGCCGTCAGCCAACGGCAAAACGCCACTGCCTCGTACCAAGAAACGTGCTCGCGGGGAAGGTTGGGTCCGTTCCAGCGGCCTGCCCTCGTCCAGCCATCTCCCGAGCTTAGCGGGTTCTCTGCCAAGCCTTCCCACCAGTGTTCATCCTCATAGCCGCCGTCATTAATGAAGCATTGGAATTGCACATTAGTGACCGGATAACGGGCGATGCGAAAGGCGGGCAGCGTAATCTGTTGCTTCTTATTTCCATATCGAAACGGCCCGGCCGGCACCTCCACCCAAGCGATGTCAGGTATTAGACCGACTCGGTCTCCAAGACCGAGTCGGTCTGGCTGTAAACCCACCCAAGGCCGGTCATCCCAACCTAGACTGCCCAAGGTCCGCCACAAATGCGCCCGTTCCGGCGGGTTCAGATGGCCCAACGCATGGTCGCAGGCCCGTTTAAAATGTCCGGCAAATTGTTCCAAGTTCCAACCCCGGCCATGCGCCACTTCCAAGCAATCGGCGAGTAACAAGGCGGGGTTGGGGTCTTGTTCCAGCCTGCCCGGTTCCAGCGTTGGCAGCAACGATGCCAAGCCGTCGAGTGCGGCTTTCGGGGAGTCCCTATCGGCTATCGTGCAAAATAGAAACGTCAAGGTGCGCCGCCACGCCGGGGTGGATGCGTGGCGGGCCAGCACCTCAGCCAGGCTTAAGGCTATCCGCTTCAGCCTGACGGCGGCGAGGAATTCTTGGAAGCTCAGATGGTAAAAAGCCGCCCGCCCGCCGGAGCGCGGCAGCAACAGGCCGGAATCCGACAACAAGTCTTCCCGCGTTTGCGCGGCATCGAAAGCCCCTGTCTGGATGGTGGGGTCGTCCCGCTTATAGTCGGCAAGATGGCGGTCGATTTCATCCGTGCCCACTTCGGCGGCGGGTGTTTCCCGTTTGCCGCCGCCCCAGTGCATCCCCAAGGCTATCGCCTCAAGCCGAAACCGCACCCGGTCGCGTTCGTTCTCGGTCAAATAGCGTTTGTGCAACACTTGGCTTACAACGGCATCGTACAGCCGGTAGAAGTCCTGCGGCAAACGCTGGCCTTGGTCGTACATCACGCACCCCCCTGTGTCAGGATAGATGTCGCCTCCTTCAAGGAGACTTTGTTAGCCTATAGGGGACGAAATGAGGAAAACGATGACGACCTATCCAGAAGAATTCAAAGCCAAGATCATTGCCCAGATGCTGCCGCCGCATAATCGC
>CAIZPP010000014.1 GCA_903934875.1 uncultured Methylococcaceae bacterium | reverse complement strand
CTCGCGTTCCGATTCTTCGAGGTGTTCTTTCCACTTTCGCTCTGATTCTTCGCGCTGTTCTTTCCTCTCGCGTTCCGATTCTTCGAGGTGTTCTTTCCACTTACCTTCTGATTCTTCGCGCTGTTCTTTCCTCTCGCGTTCCGATTCTTCGCGCTGTTCTTTCCTCTCGCGTTCCGATTCTTCGAGGTGTTCTTTCCACTTGCGCTCTGATTCTTCGCGTCGTTCATTCCATTGACGCTCTGATTCTTCCCGCATACGACGCAATTCGGCTTGGTTTTCCTCCCATCTGCGATTGTGTTCTTCCCAGCGCCGGTTGCCTATCTCGGTGTCGCGTTCAAGTTTGGCGAATAGCCGGTCAAAACGGTCTTCGGTTTGCTGCTTAGGAGCGAACTCTTGGCGTGACAGGCGTAGGATCAAATCCTGGATTTCCGGGTCGTCCCGGACCAGTTGAGGTAGTTCTTGTTTGATCAGTTCGCGGAGTTCGCTGGCGTTCATAGGGATTGCCTCTTGCTAGTAGATAGGCCAAGGGTAAAAGTGTACAGCATGATGAGCGGTTGCGTATCCAGGCCAGCTATTAAATTTTGGCTGGCAGGAAGTTAAGCCGGTCGTGGCGTACTGAGCCTGTCGAAGGGTCAAACCATGAACCGTTTAATCATCCATCCTCCAACCTTTCGACAAGCCCAGGGCCAGGACGATCAGTTAAACATTATTTCTTATTAGGAAGCAAATTGTTTTAATTAGGTAATCAAATCCATACAGGTTCTTTAGATAGAAAATCCTAAATTATGCCCATCGTTGCAACCATTCCTAAGGTTTTAACCAATGGACATTCCCTACATCGCTTTATTCCTGCTGTTTGTCGTGCTCGCCTTGGGTTTGGTCAAGGCTTGCGAAGCTTTGGAGGACCGGACATGAACGCAGAATACATTCTTGGCTTGTTGACCGTCTTGGGTTTGATGGTCTACCTGATTGCAGTTTTGGTTAATCCGGAGGATTTCACATGACTTCGGATGCCTTCGTGTTATTGGCTTTTTTTCTGGCCGTTTTGCTGCTCACTGTGAAGCCGCTGGGTGTTTTCATCGTCACCGCCATGGAGCCTTCGCGTCTGCTGGCGGCGCTGGAGCCTATGGAAAGTCGGCTGTTCGGCCTGTTAGGGCTAGACCCGCGCAAGGAAATGAACTGGCGGGAGTATGCCTATGCCTTGGTTCTGTTCAACTCCATAGCTGCTTTGTGGGTTTACTTGCTGCAGCGGTGGCAGGGTAGCCTCCCTTTGAATCCTCAGGGCTTGAGTGCGGTCAGTCCCGACTCCTCGCTGAACACGGCAATCTCCTTCCTTACCGCAGCCTGCTGGCAGGCTTACGCCGGGGAAGTCACAATGAGCTATTTGACGCAGATGATGGGGCTGGGTGTGTTGAACTTCATCGCCCCTGCCACAGGACTCTGCGTGGCCTTCGCACTGTTGCGGGGTTTCTCGCGCCATGAAACTTCGTTGATTGGCAATTTCTGGGTGGACATGGTGCGCTCTTGCCTCTATGTGTTGCTACCCTTGTCTCTGTTATTGGCGGTTTTCCTGGTACAGCAGGGGGCTATTCAAAACTTCCATCCTTACGCCGAAGTCCAGACGCTGGAAACTACGCGTTATGAGGTTCCGACTGTGGATGCATCGGGACTAGCGCTGAAAGATGCCCAAGGCCAGCCACGCATGGAGCCAGCATCCACCCGGCGGCAATCGCTTCCAATGGGGCCTGCTGCATCTATGGATGCCACCAAGGTCATGGGAAACAATGGCGGCGGCTTTTTCAACGTCAACGCCGCCCACCCCTTTGAGAACCCCACGCCGTTGAGCAACTTAGCCGGAATGCTGGCGATGTTCCTGATTCCCGCCGCCCTCTGTTATAGCTTCGGGAGCGTCGTCGGCGATACCCGCCAAGGCTGGGCGCTTCTAGCGACTATGGTGTTTATGTTCGCAGGCTCCGCCCTTGTGGCGGTGTGGGCTGAGCAGGCCGGCAATCCACTGCTGGCTGGCCTGGGCCTGGATCAAACTGCCGGCAACCTAGAAGGCAAGGAGATACGCTTTGGTTCTGCTGGCTCCAGCCTGTGGGGGGTCATCACCACCGCGTCCGGCACGGGCGGTAGCAACGCCATGCATGACTCCTTCACCCCGCTCGGTGGCTTCGTCTGCCTGTGGCTGATGCAGGTGGGGGAAGTCGTGTTTGGCGGGATTGGCGTGGGGCTGGTGGGCATGTTGGTCTTTGCCATTGTGGCGGTGTTCATCTCCGGTTTGATGATAGGACGCACACCAGAATATTTGGGCAAGAAGATCGAGAGCTTTGAGATGAAAATGGTGTCGATCTCGATATTGGTCACGCCTTTGCTGGTGCTGGTCGGTACGGCGGTCTCCGTGCTGTTGCCTGAGGGCAAGATGGGTATGCTTAATCCCGGTGCGCATGGTTTCAGCGAAGTGCTGTATGCGTTTTCGTCCGCCGCCAACAACAATGGCAGCGCATTTGCCGGCCTGTCCGCCAATACGCCTTATTACAACACCATGCTGGCCGTCGCACTCTGGTTTGGGCGTTTCTTCGCGATCATTCCCTATCTGGCCATCGCCGGAGCCTTGGCGAAGAAGCATCGCCTGGAAACGAGCGAGGGCACTTTGCCCACTCATGGGGTGTTGTTCGTAATGCTGCTGATGGCAACCGTGCTGATCGTCGGTGCGCTGACCTATTTCCCCTCTCTGGCCCTTGGACCTTTCGCCGAACATTTCGCCTTGTGGCCCCAGACTCAATGGAGCAAACCATGACCCGTGCCAAACTTGCCTTATTCGATCCTGCTCTATTCCGTCCAGCCATTGCGGATTCCTTCCGCAAGCTGTCGCCAAAGGTGCAACTGCATAACCCGGTGATGTTCGTCTGTTATGTGGGGAGCATCGTCACCACCCTGTTGCTGCTAAAAACATTGCTGGTCGGCGGTGAAGAATCGACGGGGTTTATCCTGTCCATAGCCCTGTGGCTATGGTTTACCTTGTTGTTTGCCAATTTTGCCGAGGCTTTGGCGGAAGGGCGCAGCAAAGCGCAAGCGGCCTCGCTGCGTTCGTTACGCAAGACGGTGGAGGCGAAAAAGCTGGATGAACCCCGCCACGGGGCTAGCTGGCATCTGGTCTCGGCTAATGGATTGCGGCTAGGGGATGTGTACTTGGTTGAGTGCGGCGATTACATTCCAGCAGACGGGGAAGTGATCGAGGGTGCCGCATCCGTTGACGAAAGCGCCATCACAGGTGAGTCGGCCCCAGTCATTCGCGAATCCGGCGGTGATTTCTGCTCTGTGACCGGCGGCACCCAAGTGTTGTCCGACTGGCTGGTGGTGCGTGTTTCCGGCGACCCCGGAGACAGTTTTCTTGACCGTATGATCGCCATGGTGGAAACCGCCAAACGGGGGAAGACACCCAACGAAATCGCCCTGACGATTCTACTGGTGGCACTGACATTCGTGTTCCTGTCGGCCACCGCCACCATTCTGCCGTTTTCACTTTACAGTTCAGAAGCCAGCGTCCGTGGCCTGCCGGTGACGCTGACGGTGCTTGCCGCCCTGCTGATCTGCCTGATTCCGACCACCATCGGCGGCTTGCTTTCCGCCATCGGCGTGGCGGGCATGAGCCGCATGTTGCAGGCCAACGTCATCGCCACCTCGGGCAGGGCGGTGGAGGCGGCGGGCGATGTCGATGTGTTGCTGCTGGACAAGACCGGCACAATTACCTTTGGTCATCGCCACGCCTCTGCTTTTCATCCGGCACCCGGCATCGCCGAGAAAAAACTGGCGGAATCCGCCTGCCTGGCCTCGTTTGCCGACGAAACCCCGGAAGGGCGCAGCATCGTCCAACTGGCCCAACTGCGTTTTCATATCAACGAGCGGCCTCGCGGCACATTCATTCCCTTCTCGGCACGCACCCGCATGAGTGGTGCGGATGTGGATGGCAGGCAAATCCGCAAAGGGGCCGTGGACGCGATGCGCCGCCAAACCATTGCCTTGGGTTACCCCTTCCCGGATAGCGTGACTAGCAAGGTGGAAGAGGTTTCGCAAAGCGGCAGCACACCGCTGGTTGTGGCTGAAGGCGGAACGGTGCTGGGCGTGATAGAGCTTAAAGACGTGGTCAAGCCCGGTATCCGCGAGCGTTTTGCCGAACTGCGGCGGATGGGTATCAGGACCACAATGATTACCGGCGACAACCCATTGACTGCGGCGGCCATTGCCGCCGAGGCTGGCGTTGACGAGTTCCTCGCCGAGGCCACACCTGAAGCCAAGCTGGATTTGATTCGCCAACACAAATCCAAGGGCCGCATCGTGGCGATGACTGGTGACGGCACTAACGATGCCCCGGCACTGGCGCAGGCCGATGTGGCGGTGGCGATGAATTCGGGCACTCAAGCCGCCAAGGAGGCCGGCAATATGGTGGACTTGGACTCCAATCCCACCAAGCTGATCGAGATCGTGGAGATTGGCAAGCAGATGCTGATGACCCGAGGGGCATTGACCACCTTCAGTGTTGCCAACGACATCGCCAAATACTTTGCCATTATTCCGGCCGCCTTCGCCGCCACTTATCCGCAATTGGGGGCGATGAATATTATGAATCTGAGTAGCCCCAATTCCGCCATCCTGTCGGCGGTGATATTTAACGCGTTAATCATTGTCTGCCTGATTCCTATCGCCCTCAAAGGGGTTGAGTACCGGCCCTTAGGCGCGGCCAAGCTATTGCAACGCAACTTGCTAATTTATGGCTTGGGCGGCGTGGTCGCTCCTTTCTTATGCATCAAAGCCATCGACTTGACGCTGGTTTTCTTGCGGCTTATTTAAACGGAAACAGGTGAGTTATGAATCTCAATCTACGCGCATTGCTATCCACCTTCTTGTTCTTGGTATTCACAACCGGTTTGGCCTATCCGTTATTGGTAACTGCCATCGCCCAAATTTTTTTCCCGTTCCAGGCCAATGGGAGTCTGATCGTGAACGATGGCAAAGCGGTTGGCTCCCGGCTTATCGGGCAAAACTTCAGCAGTGAGGGATATTTCTGGGGTCGTCCATCGGCTACAGCACCTTATCCTTATAATGCCGGCTTGTCTGGGGGTTCTAACCTTGGGCCATTGAATCCTGCGCTGGTCCAGTCGGTCAATTCCCGCATCCACATGCTGCAAGCCGCAGACCCCGGCAATCGCGCACCCGTGCCTGTGGATTTGGCCACCTCGTCGGCCAGTGGGCTGGACCCGCATATCAGCCTGTCCGCAGCCCGTTATCAACTTGGCCGGGTCGCCCGCGCCCGTGGAATGCCGTTGGAAGTGGTTGATGGGCTGATTGCCGCACACCAGGAACCTTCATTATTTTCTGCCACAGGCGAAGCCAGGGTCAATGTGCTGGAACTCAATCTAGCCTTGGACGATATAAAACCGCGCTAAACTGCAACTCACATGTTAAATCTTCATAGTTCGAGGTATCTGTCATGAACCATTCTGCCAATCCTTACAGCTTTCATCATAGTGATGATTTATCTCATCATTGGCCCCTGTTTCGCCGTACAACAGTCTATAGCTTGGCCGGCCTCGTCGTCGGCTTGGTGTTGCTTGCGAATTTGGATGTGGTGGGTGGGATGCTGGAAGAAGTCATCCCGACCTTCCTTGAGGTGGTGGAGAAAGGCCTGGACAGTTTCTTCGAGGCAGTCGGCCTTGCCCCGCGCTTGGCCCAAGGCATCACCGCCTATATAGGGCTGACCGTTGGGCTGATCTTGGGCTATCGCTTGGTGCTTAAAGTCCAGTTTCTAATGCACCAGACTCGCCACAGGCTGGCTGATTTCACCGCCGAAAGCCGGGACTGGATAAGCGCGACGGCAGCAGCGGTCGGCATCCGTTGGAGGAATCTGCCTTGGCGGAAAAAGTTGCTTTTGTCGGTAGTCGGAACAGTGGTATTTGTGCCATTGGCGATGGCGCTGTCCACCGTCTTAGGGTTGGCGGTCGCGGAATTACTCTAAACCAGATTAAGGTATTGTAAGTGAAAAATGAATCTCTATCTGGTTCCCACGCTCCTGCGTGGGAACCCGTATTGGCCGCTCCTGCGGCACAGTGTTCGTGGCGCTGGAGCGCGATGGCAGGCGGATATTTTCAGCTTTTATTGATATTGATTCTGCTGCCATGCCAAGGATTTGCTGATGACGAAAGTGTCCAGTCGAATCAGGATTTACTTCATTATGGCGCATATCTTGATCTGAGCTTTCCTCTCAACTTTGATACTAGCGGGCCACACCCTTGGCGCGACAAGCTGACCAGTAACCAACTTAATGAAGTTAGCCCCAATATGGGAATGTTTTATCTTAGAAAGGACGTGTCAGATGCCTCGCCGTGGGGCGTGGAGTTGGCCGGCCAAGCAGGCTACGATGCCAGCGGGCAGGTTCCACCCACTTCGCGCCTAGGCGGCGCGGATGTACTGCAATATATATCTCGGGCCAATATCAGTTATCTTGCCCCGATTGGCAGCGGCTTGACCATTACCGCCGGTCTGTTCAACAGTTTTATCGGCTATGAATCCTTTTACGCAAAAGACAATCCCAATTACACCCGAATGGCAATATGACCGGCCATGTCCAGTATATTAAGGCAATCACTTCCACCCTTGATTATGCGCTGCCTACCTCACCGCTTGAATGTTTTGTTTATGTTCACATTTAATGTGTTAAATGTCGACATTTTTGTAGAGAGATAGCAAAATGCCCCCAAACCGCCCAGACCCCGACTTGCTGCTGGCCCACGCGAAGCGCACCGAGGCCCGCAAACAACGGGGGCACTTGAAGATATTTTTCGGCGCGGCGGCGGGGGTCGGCAAGACCTTCGCGATGCTACAGGCGGCACATATCCAGCGTGCCGAAGGGCGCGATGTGGTCGTGGGCTTGGTGGAGACCCACGGCCGACCCGACACCCAAGCGCAATTGGAAGGGCTGGAACAACTCCCTTGCCAAATCAGAAACCACCGGGGGGCCAGCCGCATGGAGTTTGACTTGGACGCCGCCTTGGAAAGATGCCCTGATTTAATCCTAGTGGACGAGTTGGCCCACACTAATCTGTCCGGGTCGCGCCATCCCAAGCGCTGGCAGGATGTGCGGGAACTGCTGGACAGTTGCATTGATGTGTATACCACCTTGAATGTCCAGCACTTGGAAAGCCTGCACGAGGATGTCGGGCGCTTTGCTGGCATACGCGTGTGGGAAACGGTGCCCGACACGCTATTCGAGGAGGCCGACGAAGTGGAACTGGTGGACCTGCCGCCCGACGAGTTGCTGGTGCGGCTGCGCGAGGGGAAGGTGTATCTGCCAGAAAAGGCTGAGCGTGCCTTGCGCAATTTTTTCCGCAAAGGCAATCTGATTGCCCTGCGGGAGTTGGCGCTGCGCCGGACCGCCGAACGGGTGGATGCGCAAATGCAGGATTATCGGCAGGAGTATGCCATCCGCGAAGTCTGGAACGTCGGTGAGCGGATTCTCGTTTGCATCGGTCCGACGCCTCAGGCCGAACGTTTGGTGCGGGCGGCAAAACGTCTGGCCACTAGCCTCCATGCCAACTGGATTGCTGTTTATGTGGAGACGCCATCCTTGCAGCGCCTTTCCAGCAAACGCTTGGATAGAGTGCTAAAGGCTTTGCGTCTGGCTGAACGGCTAGGCGCGGAGACGTTCACGCTGTCGGGCCATGATATGAGTGATACTATTCTGAAGTTTGTCCGCGAGCATAACATCAACAAACTGGTCTTGGGCAAACCGGGCAGGAAAGGCTGGCGCAGATGGTTCCTAGGATCAGTGGTCGATACCATTATCAGCCAAGCCCATGACATCAATTTTTATCTACTCGGTGATGAATCTCAGCCTATATTAAAATCCAACGACAAATCGGCAGACACCCATTTCGACAGCAACCCGGCCGAATATGCCTCTGCAAATTGGCTTTGGGGCATAGCTATTCCCCTGATATTAACGGCAATCGACTGGCCTTTCAGGGAAATGCTCAAGTCTAGCAACATTTTAATGATCTATCTGCTAGGCGTGTTTTTCGTGGCCATCCGCTTCGGCCTTTGGCCCTACATTTTGACATCGTTAAGCAGTGCTGCCGCCTTCGCGTTCTTCTTCGCCCCGCCGATTTTTTCGTTTGCCATCGCAGATCAAGAAAACCTGGTGGGACTGATGGTCATGCTGGTGGTCGGTGCGGTGGCCAGCAATCTGGCGGGGAAAGTCCGTTACCAGGCCCGCATGGCCGAGCGCAGGGAACGGCGGGCATCGACCCTCTACCGCTTGAGCAAGGAACTGGCCGAGGCCCGCATGGAAAAGGAAATCATCGAAATTGGTGTGCGCCACATCCATGCCGAATTCGGCGGACGAAATACGTTTCTGTTTCCCGACCGCAACGGCAAACTGTGTTATCCAGACGAATTCCCTTTGGACATTTCTTTGCAGGGGGCCGATTTGGGCGTGGCCCGCTGGGCATTCAATAACGGCCAGATGGCCGGCCACGGCACCGACACTTTGCCTAGCGAAGCGGCGGTGTATGTGCCGCTCAACGGATCGACAGGAACTATCGGCGTGCTCGCACTGGAACCCGTCGAATTGAGTCGGATTTTTCTGCCGGAGCAACGCCAGCTTCTGGAAACCTTCGTAAACCAGATCGTCCACACGCTGGAAAGGGCCAATTTGGCGGAGCAAGCCAAGGACGCAACCTTGAAAATGCATGCGGAAACCCTGCGCAACTCATTGCTGAGCAGCATTTCCCATGACCTTCGGACCCCGCTGGCGACCATTGTCGGGGCCGCCAGCTCGCTTGAAACTAACGAGGAACGTTTAGATGCCGCCGCCAGGAGAAAACTGGTGGCGGCGATCAGTGAGGAAGCCCAGCGCATGTCCGACCTGAGCACTAAGATTCTGGAAATGGCACGCTTGGAAGCAGGCGAAGTGCGACTCAACCGGCAGTGGTATGCGCCTGAGGAAATCATTGGCAGTGCCTTGCGCCGACTCGACAAAAAGCTGAAAACCAGGCAGGTGAATGTCCACATGGAAGACGGCTTGGCGCTGATTCATGTGGACGCAGTGCTGTTGCAACAAGTGTTGGTGAACCTGCTGGACAATGCCGACAAATACTCACCAGCAGGTCTGCCCATCGGCCTTAGCGTGGAAACCACGCCGCTAGGCCTATCCATTGCTGTGGCAGACCTTGGGCAGGGCATCCCTGAGGGCTTGCAGGAGAAGGTTTTCGACAAGTTTTTCCGCGTCCACAATGAAAGTGCGCAAAGCGGGGTGGGTCTGGGGCTTTCCATCTGCCGCGCCATCGTCGAAGCTCATGGCGGTTCTATCCAAGCCAGCCGCAGCGGCGGGGGAGGTGCCGTGTTTCAAGTCTACCTACCTATTTTTGAACACTCGCCCACCATCGACACGGAAGAAAAAATGCCATGAAAACATCAAGCCCCTTGCTCTTGCTTATTGAAGACGATCCACAGTTTCGGCAACTGCTGAGCACTACGCTGGAAGCCCAAGCTTATACAGTGCTGGCCATTGCTGGCGGGCGGGAGGGATTGGCCGCCGCCCGCAACCGGCAACCCAGCCTGTTAATTCTTGACTTGGGCCTGCCCGATATCGACGGGCAGGAAGTCATATGTCGGCTGCGTAAATCGTCCGAGCTGCCTATTATCGTACTCTCGGCCCGAGACCAGGAAACCGATATCACCCAAGCTTTGGACAATGGTGCCGACGATTACCTAACCAAACCTTTCAGTACCGCCGAACTCTTGTCCCGCATCAAAGCCTTACTGCGGCGAGTCGCCAAGGCACCGGGCGGGGTTGCCCAAGCGTCTTTCCACGTCGGCGAATTGAAAATAGAACTGACCAAACGCCGGGTTTTCGTGGGCGAACAGGAAATCCACCTGACACCCATCGAATTCCGCCTACTCTCGGTATTGGCACAAAACGCCGGATTCGTGCTTACCCACCGGCAATTGCTCGAAAAGGTTTGGGGGGCTGGCTATGTGGAACACAGCCACTACTTGCGGATATACATGGGGCAACTGCGCCACAAGCTAGAGGCCGATCCGGCCCAACCGCGTTATCTGTTGACCGAAGTCGGCGTGGGTTACCGGCTGTGCGAGGAAGAAATCTTGCTTGAATGAAATCACACCCGTTACCAGTCCGCAAATCATCTCGCCAAGCTGGTGCTTGGCGTTCCTCCTGGGAGCGCCAAGCACCAGCTTGGCCTTTTCATGGAGCCAAGTGTAAAATTAACAGAGGTACGTTATACCTTTCAATAGGAAATCCACACATGGCCTTGTTGGAATCCCGCATTGCATTCATCCGTGACCTAGCCCAACGCGGCGGCATCGGCGCGACTCTGGCCGCACGGGATGCGGCTATGATCGTCGAGCTGGCGCTGCGCGAACTGCTGCGCCGCCATGCCAAAGAATTGCCGTCCGAGGGCCTTGTCAAGGTCGAACAAGCCATCGCACAGCAAGCGAAAGGCGGGCGAGGTAAAACTGTAGGTGATTTTACCCTGGGCCAGTTGGTCGGTGTGATCCGCGAAAGTCGTTTCTTCGACCTCTGGGCCGATGCCACCGGCAAACCCTTGATGACGCTGCGGATGATCAACCTTGATGCGTTGAACGCATTCCGCAACAAGCATCTCACCCATGTCGCCGACTTTGAACAATTAACCGACCCGGCAGAGCAAGTCAGCCCCGGCACCGCGCAATTCTTGCTGCATTGCGTGGATGAACTGGTTAAAGCCTTCGGCATCGAAAGCTTGGAAAACCTGCCCTCCGAACCCGGACCCGCTGATATCGCCCAGCTACCCGACATCGGCCAAAGCCCCTACGTCGGCCTGCGGCCCTTCGAGGCCCGCCACCACGATTTATTTTTTGGCCGCGAACAGGAAAGCGAAGAACTCTACCAGCAAGTCCTAAGCCAGCCCTTTGTCGCCTTGATCGGCAACAGCGGCAGCGGCAAATCCTCGCTGCTGGGCGCGGGCTTGTTGCCACGCCTGCCCGCCGCCGACTGGTGCGTCATCAGCCTGCAACCGCGCACCGATTTGTTCGACAGCCTTGCCGCCAGCCTCGTCCCCGTACTATACCCTGACCCCGCCGAGCAAGCCGCCCAACGCGACAAGCTGGCAAGGCTGTTGGGCGAACCGGATTACCGGCTGGACCATCTGTTGCATAGCTTGGCCGGCCCACGCCGCGTGTTATTGCTGGTCGATCAATTCGAGGAAGTCTTCACGCTCAGTGCCGATAGAACGCGCCAACGCCGCGTCGTTGAATTGCTGCTGACGCTGCTGCGCGGCGATGCCATGACTTTGCTGCTGTCGTTGCGGGCCGATTATTTTGGCCGCTGTTTGGACATTGACCCGCTGCGGCAAACCCTCACGCGCTGGCCCGCGCTGACCTTGGGTGCGATGGGCGAAGCCGCCCTGCTCGCCGCGATCACCCGCCCCGCAGAGCGTAGCGGCCTGAGCCTGGAAGACGGCCTCGCCGAGACCATTATTGAAGACCTAGGCGACGAACCCGGCCAACTGCCGCTGCTGCAAACCGCCTTGGACGAACTGTGGCAACGCAGCGACCGGCGCAAACTTACCCACGCCGGCTACCGCGCCATCGGCGGAGTCGCGCACGCGCTGGCCCGCAAAGCCGACGAATTTTTAGCCCGCTACGACACCGAAGGCCAAGACCGCCTGCGCCGCATTTTTCTGCAACTGATCCGACCCGGCGAAGGCGAGGAAGACACCCGCCAACTCGCCACCGAGTCCCAAGTCGGCGCGGGCAACTGGGAACTGGTCGCCCAACTCGCCAGCGCCCGCCTCGTCGTCACCGGGCGCATCGAACAAAACCCGACGCTTGGCCCAGCTTGGAGTCCAAAGCTTGCTTTGGAAAATGATGGAATTAGTCCAAAGCAAGCTTTGGACTCCAAAACAAGGCTTGAATCAATCGCTACAGCGGCGGGCGAAACTACCGTCGAACTCGCCCACGAAGCCCTCATCCGCCACTGGCAGACCCTGCGCGGCTGGATCGCCGAAAACCGCGCCTTCCGCCTCTGGCAAAACAAACTCCGCGACAGCCGCGCCGAATGGGCCGGCCACGCCCAGGACGATGGCTATCTGCTGCGCGGCGCCAAACTGCTGGAAGCCGAAGAACGCCTCGCCGAAAAAACCGGCTGGCTGGCCGAAGACGAAAAAGCCTTTATCGCCGCCAGCGCCGCGTTGCGACTACGCGAGGCAGACGAAAAAGAACGCCAGCGCCGCGAGCGCGAGCGGCTGCAACAGCGCGTGCTGCATACGGTTGCCGCCGCGTTGGTCGTGGCTTTTGGCTTGACCGGGGTGGCCGGCTGGCAATGGCGGGTGGCTGAAGGACGCAAAGAACAGGCCGAAGCTAATTTATTGAAAATGATTCAGGCCGCGAATATGTTAAATGACATCATGGAAAAGATCAGCATGAACACCCTCTTGGGTAACCCCTTAGACACACACAAAAATTTGCAGGAGATTTATGAAAAACAAGTTGAAAGCCTTTACCAAGTTAACACCGAAAACCCAATTATTCATAACACGCTCGAATTAACTAGGACAAGATTAAAATACTTTCTTGATAAAATACAGTCCGCAGGAAATAAAGAAAGAGATAGCGAGATTTTAGAGAGAGTGGAAAATCTCGCCTATTCACATCCCAACATAATAGAATATACCAAGGATCTTGCTGAATTAAAATTCGCCCAAGGATACCAAGAATATGGCCAAGGCCATACTACTGAAGGCGATGCCGCAATGAAAAACGCTATCGAAATCTATAGCAAACTGACTCAAGAGCATCCCGAGGATCCAGATAACTTACGCAGACTGGATGGGGTCTACTTTTTTTGGGCCAATAAATATCCTGAAAAAAAGAGGGATGTTTATCAACAAACTATAGAACTGCGCGAAGCGGTAGCTGCAAAGTATCCCAATAATACACAATACCAGAAGGAACTCTTAATTGGGTATTTACGAATGGCTGTGTTAATTCATGGCAACGGCGACTCGACCGAAGAGGAATCGCTTTATCGCAAAGGGTTAGCGGTTGGCGAATCGCTGTGGCCTGCCAATGCTGATGTTGGAGCCTATCTTTCATTGATTGCGGAAAGCCTCGCCATCATAGAACGAAGGAGCGGACGAGAGACTGAAAGTCAAGCGTCCCTTGATCGGGCCAAGCAGATTGAAGAGCAAATCAGCCGGCAATACCCTGAACAAATGGGCAACCTATTTCAAAACCAAATCGAACTAGGCAATTTGCTATTGGGTGCAGAACAGATGGACGAAGCTGAAAATTTGCTCACCAGAGCTATTAGTAGGGCAGAACAGGTTGGTTCTCGCTTTCTTAATGAGCCATCAAACTTTTCGGATATGATGAGAGCACATGAGACTCTAGCCAATGTCTACCAAGCAAAAGGCGATTTAAAACAAGCCGAGGTTTTTGCTAGAAAGGCTATTCAATTTGGCGAGACCATAAAAAATATTAGCAAGGACGATCCAAGAATCCTTATTCCTCTTAGTCAAGGTTATGTATACTTGGGAGATATTCTATATAGCCTAGACCGGATATCTGAAGCGATGGAAATCTATCGCAAAGCAATTGGTGTAGATGAGATTCTGAGGCTACAGAACCCATTAGCACAGCAATATCGTGATGCTTTAATTATGGCACTGGGTAAAGTGTCGTGGGTTGGAATTCTGTCAGGGAATACACAAGAGGCAATTGCAGCCGCCCTGCGAGCATTGAAGTTTGCACCTAATATGAACAGCATTAAAGGAAACCTAGCCCATGGTTACCTGCTTAGCGGTCAGTTGTCCAAAGCACAAGCCATTTATATGGAAAATAAGGACAATATACTGCCCGAGTATGGCAATAAAAGCTTCGTTGAAGCTGTCTTTGAAGATTTCCGAGAGCTTCGCAAAAAAGGCATCACCCACCCCGACATGGCGAAGATCGAAAAGCTATTGCATGAAGGGAGACCGCCATGAAAACCTTGCCGGATTGCTTCGGTTGCGCAGTGCGTTTGACCGATGAACGACTAGCGCATATTCTTCAACACCCGGAAATGATAGGATTTGAGCCTGCCATCGCCGATACTTTGGCCGTGCCTGAAGAAGTCCATCTGTCCCGTTCCGATGCGGAAGTGCGGCTGTTTTATCGGTATTACGACCACACGCCGGTCGGCGCAAAATGGCTCTGCGTCGTTGTCAAATACCCTGCCAATGATGCCTTCATCGTCACCGCTTATCTCACCGACAAACCGAAACTTGGAGTATTGCTATGGCCCAAACCGTAAAAGTCTGGTTCGACCCGGAAGCTGATTTCCTTGAAGTACAGTTTTCCGATGCCCCCGGTACTATGCGCGAAACCAACCACGATGCCGTCATGGAGCGGGTGGACGAACAGGGGCATGTGCTGGGTTTCAGCATTCTTGGGGTCAGCCGCCATGCCAAAGAACGGCCTTTTGAAGCGGAATTGACGGCCCAGGGTGCTTTGTCCGATACTTAGCCAATCTGGCTAACGTGGAATTGCTATCGCGCAAGCCGCCCAACTCTATCTCGCCAACCCCGCCGAGAAACCGCCCATCTTCGGCGGCAAAACCTTCGCCGAAACCGTGCTGGAGGATTTCAAGCAATTCCGTGCCAAAGGCATCACCCACCCCGACATGGCGAAGATCGAAAAACTGCTGCGCGGTTCCATCCCAAGGAACTTCCCATGATTGAACCAGACCATCCCCATTCCATCAGCAATAACCGGAGACACACTATGAACACCGAACTCGTCACCACCGACCCTGAAATCCTCGGCGGAACCCCGGTGTTCGCCGGAACGCGCGTGCCGGTCGCGGTGCTATTCGAAAATCTCGCGGACGGACTGACTTTGGACGAAATACTGGAATCCTACCCAACCCTCAATCGGGAACAGGCCATTGAGGCGTTGCGTCAGGCGGAAACCCTGCTGGAAAGGCGGAAGGCCGCGTAGATGCGCATCCTGATCGACGAGTGTTTGCCCAGGCAACTCAAAGGCTGGCTTGCGGGACGGCACGACGCCCTCACCGTCCAAGACATGGGCTGGGCCAACATCAAAAATGGAAAACTGCTGCAATTGGCGGAGAAGGCGGGGTTCGATGTTTTCGTGACCGCCGACAAAAACATTTACCACCAACAGAATTTTACCGGGTTGAGGCTCTCCACAATCGTCATTCCAAGCAATCGGAAGCGACGGGTTCAGGAAAGCGTTCCCGCCTTTCTGCAATCGCTCGAAAATGTACAGCCTGGACAGAAAGTCGTGATGGATCTCGGTTCAAGTGGCGATGCCTGGCAGTCCTTACGGCTCCATGCTATCGAACAAGACGAGAATCAGATAATCCATGTATTTCGATAAGCCATAGCGCCTACGATTCTAATAATGCGTCAAATCAATTATCTACCCAAAGGCGAACCATGCTGAAAGAACCCTCTGAAACCCTTAGCCGGTTGTGTATAGATGGCTGCGGTAGTAAAGCTAAATTCGATTTGCCCTAACGATCATGTCGATGCGTATCGACACCCCTGACGATGAAAGTGCCATATGGCAACCCACGGATAACATCCCTCCCAGGGATGTTATCCGTACTTTCATGGCAACCCCAACCCTCACTGCCATTACAGAGTTTTCTATATCTCAGTTACTTAGAATAATGACAAATACTATGTGTAGGAGTGGGCCATGCCCGCGAATGATTGGACCCTCGGCAATCGTGGTCAGTTTATCGCGGGCATGGCCCGCTCCTACAAACTATACAAAGTAACTCATTGACATTAAAAACGCTGTAAGTTAAGAAATGAAGCCCGCATGAAGCGAAGCGGAATACGGGTTCCCGAGCTAGGAACATCGCGGATTACGCCGCATGCGGCTACATCTGGGCTGACTACAAGCTTTTGCCTTAACTTAATGGTAGTGAAGGTCAGCTTGGGAACCAGAAATGTATCCAATTGTTCCACCCCATAATTCCGACCTTCATGTTTTTTTGGGTTCGGCTCGTTATGCCAACGAGATAATTTAAACAACTTACTACGGCCAATCAATTGAACCATGGACAAAACCCCCAGCATTTCCTCAGTGGAAAATAGAGTTTATCTGATCCGAAGCTTTGAATTTGACCTATCCCGACAAGCACAGGATACGTTGGATTCATTTAGTTCTTTGAGCCAAGCTCAGATGTTTAGTCGGCTAGACTGCAAAACAGGAAACTCTGACAAATGGGTTTGGGAAACCCTAAGCGGCAAAGAGCCTGATGAAGTGGAAGATGCCATCAAAACCGCTGAAAAAGAAATTCATGCAGACCTTTATCCTGTCGTCAGGAGGATATTGATAGGCAGGAATGGTCCCACATCTAAATTGAAAAGTAACGTCTTCCATGGCACACCACCCTTACGATTAAGATCAGGCGTGATAAGTGCGCAGTTCTTGTTGCCTTTAGAACAGGCATCAGTGCGCAGACTGGAAAATCAAGCCCCTGATTTTGCCAAAGCCAAGCACATCCCTCTGAAACTGCATGATGTGAAAGTCTATTTGATCGGAACGGGTATTGGATTGCAGGTTTGGGAGTTTGAGTTTGTAAATCCGTTTGTAAAGGATCGAGAAGCGACTGTACCTGCCGAAGTGATATGCGAAGGTACCACTTTGTTATGTCGCGCCTATGAAGGCTGCGCCAATCTCATTCCAGTCAAATTGGAGAATCGCAAATCGGCTGTCACTCTAAAAACTGGACAAGCCGTTCAGTTGAATGGGCAATACCAATTGATAACTGAGGAAGATACAAACCTTGAAAAATCGGGTTTGATGTTAAGCGATTGTGTGCAAGGGCAACCTGGCGTGGTGGCCTTCAAGCATCCTGTAGGCAGTCATGATATTCGTGCTTGGATGGAAGCCATGATACCAAGTCAAGCAAGTATTAACAAAATCCACGGTAACCATGTCCATCAACGCTTGTTTTCTTATACGGTTGTCCAAGTTCCCGATTTAGTCACTAATACCGAGGCTACAAAGCTTTCTTATCGCCTTGCCCACAAATATACCTCCGACTATGAAGTCCCAGAAGAGGATATTGGCGCATCCACTATTAAACCATTTAATAATATCGTACATGCGATGGCTACCCAAGGAGGCGCTGTGGTTGTACGGGACAATGGCACCGGGTTTATCCGTCAATTCGTCACTTTTGCCGCTAAAACCACCTATTTGCCGCTGACTCTTCTTGCTTACCACGAATACTTAACCTTAAGAGCACTCACTGAAGATGATTTGCATCCCACAACATCGAAGCACTTTAACGATGAACTAGAGGAAAACCTAATCTTGTTCCAAGAAGAAATCACTGATTTTAGATTGCATTATCGATTTTCCCATATCAGTGATTTAAGTAATCACAATCGGGTTTTTCGTAAATGGCGAGACATATTGAAATTGGACGAGATGCTACAGGAATTAACGCAGGATGCAACCGAAAGCGAGCGTGTGCTAAATTCCATTCGCCAACACCGGCAGGAAAAGGATCGATTTTTGTTTAGTGCAGTTTCCGCACTCGCCATATTTTTGCTTCTTGGCGATTTAGCCGAGCTTATTACAAAACTGTTCGTGTTGCCTCCCGTCAAAATGGCTCATCTCCTTGAAAAGTTTTCTGATTTGGTAGGCAAATCTGCTGGAACTTCAGCTTATAATGTTGCCTTGGCAAATTTACGAGAAGAATTGACAGCAGATATAGAACTTCTTCATACCGTACATCAGTGGGAAGAAGTATTCTTTTTTCTCGCCCTAATCCTATTGGTCTTTGCGCTTGGGTTTGTATTGCGCCATCATAAATCACCCATAGGAGTTGAATAACCAAGGGTTGTATATTAGACATTAATAAACCCACCTAGCGTCCGCGCCACTGCTGAACCGATAGGCGGCGGCGAGTCGCCGTTTAAGCTATTGGCGCATGGATCATTCCCCCCACAACCACGCCGCGCCCCTAACCCCGCTGGAATCGCCAAACTTCGGCGGGACCAGCAAGGTATCCACGCGGTCGGAGAACACATAGCGCCCCCAAAGCTTGGGCACGTTGGCATACAAACGCAGGCAGTTGGACAGCCCGCCGCCCAACACAATCACATCGGGGTCTAGGATATTGATGACATGGGCCAGGGCGCGGGCGAGGCGGTCTTCGTAAACTTGCAAACTGTTTTCGCAAAGCTGGTCGCCGTGTCCGGCATTTTCAACGATTGCCACGGCGCTGAGGCTTAGGCCGGTGGCTTTCAGGTGCGAGCGGGCAAGGCCGGGGCCGGAAAGGAAGGTTTCGATGCAACCCGTTTGGCCGCAGTAACAGGCCGGACCGGGGCGTTCGCCGCCGCCTGGCCAAGGCAAGGGGTTGTGCCCCCACTCGCCTGCGATGGCGTTGGGCCCGGACAGCGGTTTGCCGTTGACGATGACGCCTGCGCCCACCCCGGTTCCCAAGATCACGCCAAACACGATGCCTGCACCCGCCGCCGCGCCGTCGGTGGCCTCGGAAAGGGCGAAGCAGTCGGCATCGTTGGCAATCCGCAGCGGACGGTGCAGGCGGTTTTCCAAATCTTGCAGCAAAGGCTGGCCGTTCAGGCAAGTCGAATTGGAATTTTTCAAACGCCCGCTGGCTTTGGAAATCGCGCCAGGTGTGCCTAGCCCCACGGTGGTTTCCGCGCCCAGTTGTTGCCAAGCTTCCTCGACCAGTCGCTGGATGGCAGCGAGTGTCGCAAGGTAGTCGCCCTGCGGCGTAGGCACGCGCTGGCGCAGGATTTCGCCTCCCGCTTCGTCCAATGCAATCAGCTCAATTTTGCTGCCACCTAGATCAATGCCAATTTTTATTTCACCCATGCATCACCCATACCTTGTTGCCAAACCGACTCGGTTTTTTAAACCGAGTCGGTCTTATCGCAATCTTAATCACTGATGTTACGCATGGAGTGGCAAAGCTCGCTTTGCCTGTCAAGGCAGGCCTTGACACTCCAAAGCGAATCACCGCAAGTCGGCAATCCTTTGCCAAT
>CAIZPP010000013.1 GCA_903934875.1 uncultured Methylococcaceae bacterium | reverse complement strand
CAAAGCAATTCAAACGCAGGATGGTTTGATTGGGTGCCCTTTATTATTTTTCTTTGTTGAGAAAAAACGCTGTACATAAATGCAAATCGGGACTCCTAGGGGTGAAAAATGGCACATAGGCCGTTTTGATGGTCAACAAAAGACCTTGCCAAAACAACGGAACATGCCTGTTGCGCCTTACAGCGTTGAGGGAAGACCATTAGTGTATTATTATACGTGTTTACATGATTGGTTGGCTTATATTTCTTAAAAGGGTGTGTGAAGCATTTGGATATATTCATGTACAGCATTTTCATCTTAAAAATATACTTAAAACAGACATTCCTTTAACCCCGCAGGTTAAACGAATAACCTGCGCTATCCTACCCACTACCAAGTAACTCTTTGATGTTGAAAATGCTGCAATACAAGATTGAAACAATGAATCCACTAACTTCCCCCATACCCAAGACCGGGTTCGCTGGCCTGACAGAAAACTGGCGCAACGATATCGTGTCGGGTTTTTTGGTGTTTCTGATCGCCCTGCCTTTGTGCTTGGGCGTTGCCATCGCCTCCGGCTTTCCTGCCATGTCTGGCGTTATTACCGCCATTATCGGCGGTTTGCTGGTGTCCCGGATCAATGGGACGCATGTCACCGTGACCGGCCCTGCCGCCGGCTTGATTGTGGTGATTCTCACCGCAGTCCAATCCTTGGGCCAAGGCGACGCTCTGGCGGGTTACCGGCTTACCCTCGCCGCCATCGTCGTTTCTGGCGTATTGCAATTCGGCTTGGGTGTGTTCAAGGCGGGCAGGCTTTCCGCTTTTTTCCCGTCCACGGTCATCCACGGCATGTTGGCCGCCATAGGCATCATCATCATGGCGAAACAAATTCCGCTGATGGCCGGGGTGCAAGCGCTGACTGGCGGAGTCCTGCCCGGCATCGCCAAAATCCCCCATGACTTGGTGTATTTCATTCCGCAAATCGCACTCATTGGTCTAGCCAGCCTGGCCATTTTGATTTTTTGGCCGAGGATTAAAACCCCAAGCTTGCAAAAAATACCCGCGCCCATCTTGGTGATTATCGGTGGCACTGTGTTCGGCCAGTTATTTGACGTGGCGCATCTGCAATTTGGACAGGATTTCATCCTGCCCAAGGATTTGGTTCTTGGACCCACCTTTCTGGTTCATATTCCCGACAGCTTGCAGGCGAGCATTGTTTTCCCAGACTTTTCCAAAATATTAAGCTTTGCCTTCTGGGAAAGTGTGTTTGCCATCACCTTGGTGGGCAGTTTGGAAACCCTGCTAGTGGCCGCCGCCGTGGACAAACTCGACCCCTACAAACGCTATTCCGATTTGAACCGGGATTTGCGGGCGGTGGGCATAGGCAACACCGTGTCGGGTTTGCTGGGCGGCTTGCCGATGATAGTCGAAATTCTGCGCAGTTCAACCAACGTCAACAGCGGTGCCAAAACTAGTTGGTCCAGTTTCTTTCACGGCGCGTTCATGCTGTTGTTCGTGCTGCTGTTTCCCTATGTGATAGACAAGATTCCCCTAGCCTCTCTGGCCGCGCTATTGGTTTATGCCGGGTATCGACTGGCCTCACCCCGGACCTTTGCCGAGCGCATGATTCTTGGCTGGGCGCAGTTGGCGATATTCGTCATTACCATCGCCGGGGTGCTGGTGACTAATATTTTGGCGGGTGTGTTGATAGGCATTGTCGCCAAATTGCTGATTCATTTGCTACGCGGCGTATCCCCTAAGAACATGCTGCAAATCTCCTACCATGTGGAACGCAAGGACACAGACACTTGGCTGTTTCGCGTCAGCGGTTCGGCGGTTTTCTCCAACTTCATCAGCTTGAAGGCCGAAGTCTCCGAAGTGCCGGACGGCAAGACGGTTATCTTCGACCTGTCCGAGGTTTATCTGATTGACCACACGGTGATGGAACTGATAGACCGCTTCCGCCAGGATTACATCGAACGCGGGGGCGTGTGCGAGATTGCGGGGTTGGACCAACAAGTGCCCTTTTCCGAGCATGTGCTGGCGGCGCGGCGGCGGAGGGTGTAGGGCAAGGCTGTTAACTGATGTTACGCACAGGCCCCTGTGCTGTTGTCTGCAAAGGATTGCCGATGTGCGAATTCGTTTTGGAGTGTCAAGGCTTGCCTTGACAGGCAAATCGAGCTTTGCCACTCCAATGCGTAACATCAGATTTTAATTCCCCTGCCGCAACTCCTTCCTGATGGTCTCCCGCACCACGTCGGCTAGGGTCAAGCCGTGCGCAAATTGCCGAAGCGCGTCGTTCATCAAGGTTTGGTAGCTGCCACTTGCCATCACCCGCCCTCCCTCCCGTTATTCTTCGTTGCCAATGCGGAAACCCTTGCAGACAGACTTGATTCGGTCATGTTTACACCAAGCCAGTCACATCCTCGGAATAGCTAAAGATTTCAATCCCCAGCGTCTTTGCCACTTCCTTCGCTTTGGCATCCACCATAGGCGACACCACAATCCGGCGGTCGGCTATGCGGTGGTGGCGCTTTTCGTAATACCTCACCTTACGCTCAAAGATGTACATATCGCCTTTCGACATTGATGACTTTAACTCGCATAAGATCAGCATTCCATTCATCAGGATAATGTCCAGTTCCACTTGGTCGGGTCTGCCAAACACGATGCCTTCGTCGTCAAATTCATTGACATTCAGCACTTGGACACCAAAAGAATCTTCCAATATGCCTTTTAAAGCGGCACGGAAAGAGGCTTCCGAGGCGATGCCCCAACGCGCACCCAAGGCGCCAATTCCCTGTTCAGACTTCGTCTTAATTGAACGGATTTCCTTCAGTGTTTCATCCCACTTACGGTTCTGCTCATCCCATTTGCGATTCTGCTCTTCCCATTTCTTGCTGTCCTCATCCCTAAGCTCATCCCATTTGCGATTCTGCTCTTCCCATTTTTTGCTGTCCTCATCCCTAAGCTCATCCCATTTGCGATTCTGCTCTTCCCATTTCTTGCTGTCCTCATCCCATTTGCGATTCTGTTCTACCCATTTTTTGCTGTCCTCATCCCTAAGCTCATCCCATTTGCGATTCTGCTCTTCCCATTTCTTGCTGTCCTCATCCCTAAGCTCATCCCATTTGCGATTCTGCTCTACCCATTTCTGGTTATTCTCGTCCCATTTGCGACTTTGTTCCGCCCATTTTAATTCCTGTTCGTCCCAATGACGGCGCTGGTTTTCGCGGTCTGCGGCCAGTTCGTTTAGCACGCGGTCAAAGCGCTCGTCGAAACTTTCCCGGGAGATTGTCTGGCGGCGGATGAAGTCCTGCAACCATTCCTTAAAACCAGGGGACTCCTGCAAAATCAAGGGAACTTCAGCTTCTAGCAATTGTTTGATTTCGGTGATGTTCACGATTTTACCTTTGCCTCCAATGATTTCAGCCTGTGCGTAAGCTCAATTATTAGTATTGCCCGTATTCGTATCCAACCAGTACTTCCCCGCACCGATGAGGTGTTGATTGCTTGCATAGGTGCAAAATGACGCTTGCTCAAGTACAGCTTCCGCCGTCAGCAGGCCCACATAAATGCCAAAATAATTCATCAGCTTGGGGCCGTATTGTGCTTGCTCAGACGCTGCCAGTGCTTGATAAGCGGCATCGTTCAGCCCGTCGAACGCGCTTTTAAACTTGTCTTGATTCAAGGTCAGCCCATCGCACTGTTCGGCGGCGGCGGCGGCGAAGGCGAGGTCTGCGAGTAGCTGCTGCTTTTTTTCGCCGACGAAGCCAATCAGCCTTTGACTCACCGCGTCCCAAGCGGGGGTCAATTTATCCCAGACTTGAGAACTCGGTTTGTTTTTAACCGCCCCCGCATACGAGGATGCCGACAGGGCCAGCAGGCCAATAGCCATTACGAATTGTTTTAAACGCATATTAGTTTCCTGTTGGTGCTGGGCTGTTAACGCCGGTAAGAGCCACTTCTATGTCCATCACGGTAATAGCCTCCCCGGTAAGGACGGTAAACCGGGGGTCGGTTGACAAGCACGACATTCCGGCGGTAGTAGTCGTCGCGGTTGCTCGCCGCCACACCTAGCGCTGCCGCGCCTAATGCAAGACCAGCCACACCGGCAGTTGCGCCCACATCGACTTGTTGCTGTCCGGTATACGGGTCGCGCCGGGTGCATCCACCCGAAAACACTGACCCTGCCACGATGGCCAGTAACAAAAAACCCACTTTCATTGCTGCCATAAATCACCCCCCTTCTTGCTCCAATTGTCCAAAGCCTCAATCAATTCGCCACTAGGCAGGTCATAAAATATCCCACACCCAGGCGAGTCATCATAACCCATGCCTCGCAGGAACAGGTAATACACTCCGCCGAAATGGACAGCATAGCGGTAATCCGGCAAGCGCAAGCGCAAGTAGCGATGCAGGGCCAGGCAATAAATCAGATATTGCAGATAATAATGCTCATGTGCCATAGCGAGTAGCAGCCGGGGCCGGGTGTAGTCTTGCGGCATCGGTCCCAGCCAATTGGATTTGTAGTCGAGGATATAATAGCGCCCATCAGCCTCGAAAGTCAGGTCAATGAAACCTTTCATAAAGCCGTTTATGTTGTCAAACAACAAGGCTTCGGCAGCGCGGGCAAATTCCTGCGGCAACGCCCATGACGGTTCGCCCAGTAATGTAATCAACCCGCACATATCCACATCATGGATGGGGTAGGTAAACTCCAGTTCGGCCAAGCGGTTTCTAGCCGCGATGTTCTTAAGCTTTAAGCCCTTGCCGTCCAAGTCCGTGGCGAGAATGGCTTGCACTCGGTCTGCCACAACGCCAGTCCAGTCTTCGGCAATCGCATGGGCCTTGAGTTTGCGGCGGACCAGCCGCTCCAATGCGGGTAGATCGGAGGAGGTGAACTCCCATTCCTCAAACACGGCATGTAAACAACGGCCTGCCCCCGCCCCTCTGGGGAATGCGAAGAACGTGCGGTCTTGCGGCTGCTCCTTGCGGCCCGGTTCCGCCGGGTCGAAATCCGGCCCTTCGCTATGCCTGCCCCTAGCCAAGGAGGAGAAGCTGGCCATGCGCCAAGTCGGGCGCAAATAAGGCCTAGTGAAACTGCGCACCCGTAAATTCGGCGTTTCCATTACGCTAGGCAGATAAGATGTCCGGTCGATCTGCAAAGCTTCCACGGCGACGGAACCGAAGACTTGGCCTGCGAAATCCTGCAAAGCTTGGTCAATGGCAGCGTGGTCCAACCCCTTGCACTGGCTTTCCATCGCCTGCAAGGGATCATCAACCGGTGCGGAAGGACCATGCAGCAACCAGGCTAACGCCGAGGTTTCCATGCCGGAAACCTGCCCCCAAACGACATAGCAGCGCTGTTTGGCGCGAGTCAGGGCAACATACAGCAGGCGCAATTTTTCAGCGAGTTTTTCCCGGCTGGCAAATTCGCGATGGGCTTCGTATTCTGGCCCGCCCAAAGTCAGCACGGGTTGGAAACTCCGCGCCGGATCGTGGAATAAGGCGGCGGTTTCTTCTTTCTTCCACAAATTGCCATCCCATAGGAAGGGGCAAAAGACCAGCGGATATTCCAAACCCTTGCTGGTGTGGATGGTGACGATCTTGACCCGTTCGGCATCGCTTTCCAAGCGCAGCAGGGCTTCATCGAATACTTCGGATTCGCGTATGGCGCGTGAGAACCAGCCGAGCAAACCGTCCGGGCCTGCTTTGTTGCGGCTTTCGACTTGCAGCAACTCGGCCAGATGCAGCAGATTGGTCAGCCGCCGTTCGCCATCGGGATAGCCCAACAGCCGTTCGACCACCGCATTTTCTTCCAGCCAGCGGCGAAACATGGGCATGAACCCGCGCACTAGCCAGAGTTCGCGGTAACGGGCGAAGTCAAAAATCCGCCTTTCCCAAGCCCCCTCGTCACCTTGCAGGCCGAACAGGGCGGCAGCATCCAGTCCGGCAAGTTCCGTGGCAAGCGCCGAACGAATGCGGCTTTCCCGTTGCGGTTCGGCTATGCCTGACAATATGCGTTCCAGTTCCTCCGCTTCCTTAGCCGCAAAGACATTGTCCTGTCCTTGCCGCACCGTCGGCACACCGCGTTGGGCCAAGGCATCGTGAATCAAGGCAGCTTGGCGATGGGTGGGGACCAATACGGCGATGTCGCCGCCGTGGATGGGGCGGTCTTCCCCACCGCCCACTAGCCGCGCCTTCCCTGCCGCCGCAAGATTGAGCAAGCGGACGGTTTCAGTGGCCGTGGCTTGGGCCGCCAGTTGGTTGGCGATTTCTTTATTGAGCCCTTTCCCATCGGTCGGTAGCAGTGCGAAGCGGAAGGGGCAGGCCGTGTCACCTTCCACCACTAGGGTGGCCCGGTCTTTGTCGGCGGCTTTGACAGCAGGGTAATTGATATCGCTGAGCAGGAAGGGATGGGGCGAGCGCTGGAATAAGGCGTTTAATGCGGCTATGAGCCGAGGTGATGAGCGATGGTTTACCGCCAAGGTATAATGGGCCACCGCTTGCCAGCGCGCTTGCAAATAGCTGAAGACATCCGCCCCGCGAAAGGCATAGATGGCCTGCTTAGGATCGCCGACGTAGAATACCGGCTGCTGGCCGACCGAGTAAATCGCCTGGAAAATACGGTATTGCACCGGGTCGGTATCTTGGAATTCATCAATGAGCGCGGCGCGGTAGCGATCTCGAATGACGGCGGCCAAGCGGCCTCCTTGGGGTGCTTGCAAGGCTTCTGCCAAACGGTTAAGCAAATCGTTGTAAGACATCAGGCCCAACTTGGACTTGCGCCTGGGCAGTTCGGCATTGCATTCGCCAATCAAGCGGATAAATTCTCCAGTGAGCTTAAGCCGATACAGACCCGCCAGTTTTTCCGCTGCTTCGGCCAAGTCCGAACAGGCAGTGAAAAACAGGTGCCGGGGGGTAGGCTTGCCTTTCGCCGTGCCTTTTTCCAATTCCCCAGCGCTGAGTTTCACCAGTTTTTCCGGTGTCGGCAGACGGGCATCCGGCGCGGCGAAATACTCATCGAAACCGGCGAACCACAAGGGCAAGGCATCGGGACGATAGATATTATTTTTGAGGATTTTGTTGGCGGCCGCATCCACTAACAAGCGGGTAATTTCTTCGCGCCAGTCCAGCCAAATTGCCCGTGCCCTGGCAAACGCAGCGAGGAAGGAGCGTTCCATCGCGTCATCGTCCCCAAGCTCGGGGATGGGGGTCACTTCCAGATAGGGCTTGTCCAAATGGGGGCGCACCGCTAGACTCCAGAGGTCTGGGGTTTGCCCGCTATCCGCCAGGTAGCGCGTCCACAAAGTGGACGCAATAGCTGTTTCCCGCCGCCAAAAGTCATCAACAACTTCCTGGATGACACTGGATTCGTCCGGGGCCAGCTCAGTCTCGAAAGCCATGCCTGATTCAAACGCACTGTCCGCCAATACCCTCTGGCAAAAGCCGTGGATGGTGAAAATGGCCGCTTCATCGAAATTGCGGATGGCGGTTTGCAAACGCCGCATGGACAAACCGCGTAGTCCCACAGCACTGGCACGTTCCACTAAAGTTCGGCAAAACCCATCCACCGGTGCGGCACCCGCCATGCCCGCCAAGGCTTCTGCCAAGCGTAGTCGGATACGTTCGCGCAGTTCCGCCGTGGCAGCCTTCGTATAGGTTACCACCAGAACTTGTTCGACCCGGTAGCCCTCCTCGGCAATGAGGCGGACATACAACCCGGTGATGGTCCACGTCTTTCCGGTCCCGGCGCTGGCCTCAATGAGACCTATGCCCGCGAGTGGGGTGGCGAACAGGTCAAGTTCCTGGGCAACTAAGGCCTTCATGACGTTTCCTCGATAGCCGCCAGCAAGGGTGAAATAATCTCCAAGCTTAGGCTTGCAAACTCCGCATCCAAGGGGTCAGCGCCACGATAAACCGTCTGGTAATAGGCATTCTCGGATTCGCCAAAAAATGCCCCGCTGCGGAAGGCCGGCACATCCCAAACTTTGTGGGCGGCTTGCAAGGCTTTTTCCCTACCCTGTGCCGGTTCGGCCTCCGCATAGGCCCATGCGCTTTTGACAAAAAATGGCAACGGGCGGCATAGTCCGCGCCGGTAATGGCCTAGCAGTTTGGCAAGTTCCACACCGGCATTCTCGACCGGTCCGAAAGCATGCGTTTTCTTCTCGCCGACCAACTGGCTCCTGCAGTCCACGGCAGGCGGTCGCAACCAGCATAAGACTAGATGCCTGATCCACAGATTGAAGAGGTCGCGGGGGCTGGTGGCTTGCAGACGCCATTCCAGCAAACCTTGCCGGGTGAGGCCTGGAAATGGGCTTTCCAACAGGATGCCTGCGGACTCGAAGTGGAGTTGCAGGGCGTCCAACTGTGGAATGTCCATCAGCGGTAGGATGATGGATGCGTTCTTTTTTGCCGCCTCCTGCTCCTTGGCGAAGATCGCCCGGCCAAACCCACCGTGGGGCAACATTCCTGCCGCCACCGCCAAGCGTTGCGCAGTCAGCGGAGGATAGTGCTGGTGCATCTCGTCCAAGGTCATGTTACGCAAAGCGGCCTTGTCGAAATAATCCACGACGAAGGGTTCGCGGTTCTCGAAAGCCTCCACGCCTGTATCCAAGAGTAGCCCTAAGCGCTTGCGCAGCAGGTAGCGCGAGGGGTTGGAGAAAAAATAGGCCAACCCGGCCAGATCGACAATAGCTGGGTTTTCTTCCACTTCGGGCAGTGCTTCCGCAAAGAAGGAAACGGCGTTTTCCTTCTCCGGTTTAGCCAAGCGATTGGCGGCATCAAGCCAGTGCCTGGAAAAACCCGGCAGTCTCGGGTCGTCTTGAAAATAGGCTGGATTGAAGGCTTGTAGCGGGTGGGCGGTGAAAATATGCTTAACACAATCGCCACCGTCTTCCATCACATAGCCAGACTGGACCACATCCAGAAGATCAGCGACTAGGACAGAAGGGGGCAGCACCCCATTGTCACGGATGCCACGCCCCACATAACTGATATAAAGGCTTTTGCGGGCCGACAACAGGGTCTGCAAGAAAAGATAGCGGTCATCCCAACGCCTAGACCGGTCCCCAGGGTGGGGGTGGCGGGCGATGAGGTCAAAGCCTTGCGGATGCAGGCTGCGAGGAAAGGCACCGTCGTTTAAGCCAAGCAGGCAGATGACTTTGCAAGGCAGATTGCGCATAAGCTCCATAGCACAGAAAGTAACCCCGCCCGTCATCAAGCCGCCGCCGGATTCTATGCCCAACTGGTTCGCCAGCCAGCGTTTCACCACTGCCAAATCGACAGGCAGACAATAACCGGACAACTCGGCTATCTCGCCTAACTGGTCCAGGGCATCGCGCAGCCGTTGCAGACTGTGTTCCTCCTCCTCGGTGGCCGACAACAACAAATTTTCGAGCATCTCGGCCAGCAGGACTATCCATCCAGCCAGAGTATGGCGAGGCTCAAGCCGGACGCTGAAGTCCATCAAGGTTTCTGCGAATTCAGCGAACCGGCCCAAGGTTTGGGCCATGCCGCCTTCCAGATCGTCGAATGGCAGCATTTCATCGAAAAGAGGAACTCCATCCCCCGCAACCGCTTGCGGTAAGGCATAACCCAACAACAGGCGTTGCAAGCCCTCGCGCCAAGTATGGCGTGATTCTGCGGGTAGCCCCAAGGATGCGCGGTGGTCCGCATCCCTGCCCCAGCGAATGCCGGTTTCCCGCACCGCCCGGTGAATGGCCGGAAGCTCGTCCTCGCACAGTCCAAAACGGTTGCGCAGAAACGGTTGCTCCAAAAAATCCAGAACCCATTCGGCTTCAAACCGGGATGAAGGCAGGTCTAGTAAACGCAAAAAAATGTCCTGCAGCGCCTCTTCGCAGCCAGCGGCACGGCCAGCTATGGCGTAGGGGATGCGCGTGGCGCTCTCGGTTGCACCGAAGACCGCGTCTATATAAGGCGCGTAATCAGCAATGGCCGGTGCCAACACGGCAATATCGGCGGGAGTGAGGCCAGGGTCTTCAGCCAGCATCGCCAATAATTGGTCGTACAGCACTTCCACCTCGCGCATCGGGCTGTGGCAGGCATGGATTTGCAGCGAACGGTCATCCGTGGCAATCACCTGGCGGTGCTGGCCGCTTTCCGCAGCAATCAAGCCTTCCAGTCCGTCGCGGCAAGAAATGGGGTTTCTGTCAACGCCGTTGAGGACATCGGCTTGCAAGCTATGCAACAGGTTTCCCCCTGCCGTTTGCGCCTCAAACAGATCGACGATCCTAGGGGAGGCTTCCCAGAGGCTATCAAAAAACTCGCCGCCTGGCTTGCCTAGCGAAACGAGCAAAGGGTTGCCTTCTTCCCAGCCTAAATCCCCAAGCCCCGTTTCACCAGCCACTGCCCGCCCCCCACCCCAAGGCAGGCGGCAGGGATTAAGCGCAAACAGGGCAACGTGACAATGCTTAGCCAATGCCTGGGCTAGGCTTAGAAAAGCCGGTGGCAGCGAACCCATGCCAAATATCAGCACACGCTCAGGCAAGAGGGCTTCGACTCCACCGCTTTCTATCGCTTGCAAGAAGCGTTCAAGCAAACGGGCGCGGTGGGGTTCTTCGACCGCCGCCACTAATTCACGCCAAAGCAGGGCTTGCCATTGTTCGTCAGTTCCCAATCCCAGCAATTCCCCATGTTCCCATGCTGTTATCCATTCTGGGCGATAATCCAAGTACTGGTCGAACAAAGCGGCGATGCGGCAGGCCAGTTCGTAACGGCGGAGGTCATCCCCCCCGCGCAGATAGTTTGCCAGTGTTGGTGTACGCTCTAAGTTTTGCGGTCTGGATAACCACGCCAGCAGACGGAAGACCATTACCTCGGGGGAGTAGGCAGAGCGGGCGGGCAATTCGCCTAGCGCGTTTCGCAACAGTTCCCATTGGTAGCCGGCAGGGAGGGCAAAGTGGATATTGGCACAAATACCCTGTTTTGCGGCAAGCCCCAGCATTATCCAACGCGCCATGCCCTTACTCTGCACGACTATGGTTTCCGGGTTGAAAGGCTTGCTTTGCGGACTTGCGACGATGGCCGCAAGCGAGTCGAGCAGCGCCTCAAGCCGGTTGGATTGAAAGAGATGAAGCATAGTGCAACTTGATTCCTAGGCGGATATAGCGTTTTTTTAACAACTAGAAAATAAAGCTTAACCGTTCGTCCTGAGCTTGTCGAAGGATGGACGGTTAAGCCGTTCATGGTTCGACAAACTCACCACGAATGGCTTAACCACCTACCAGCCGAAAAGTTACAAAATATATGGTTACCTACTTATTTCGATGGCGCTGCACTTCCTGCCAAACGATTTCGGGAACGATGACACGCCCAAAATCCGCCAACAGATCAAAGCAATCTAGGTCCGTGGGATGCGCCGAGGCACGAGGCGCATCGGTCGCGATTGATGCGCTTCGCAAGCTCAGCGCATCCTACACGGGCTGGCCCACTTAGGATACGGACGAAAACAACTTCCTTGTTGCTCGTCCCCAAGTTCCTGCATGGGAATGGGGTTTTTGAAGCTCCAGCTTCCCGAAGAACGGCCAAGCAGGAGCTTGCAAGACAAGGGTTCCCAAGCCGGAGCTTGGGAACCAGCAAAAATCAAAAAGAAAATGCACCAGCAGATTGCGGTTTTCCTCCGAGCCGAGCAATGCCTTGAATACGCAATCTATTTTTGGGTCTATGCGGTGTTTCATGGTGGTTTGTTGTAGGGCGGATACAGGGATTTGATCCGCCGAAAAGTGGACACATCTGCCCGGATTAGTGAGACTTATACATAGTTCCCATTCGGCGGAACCCATCCCTGGTTCCGCCTTACGGCCTTACGAATACGCCTTACCGCGTTCATGCCGCCCGCAATTCATCGCCAATCTCCACGGGTAACAGTCCGGCCTTTTTCGCGTCAAGGATGACAATTTCGCCAATGCCTTGCTCTGTCATGCCGATATTGACGTTCCAGTTCAGGGAAATATCACGGACGATGCTATCTTTGTTAAACTCGATTACCAGAATATCGTCACCGGGGTCGTAGTTCATTTTCATGGTTTGTCCTCCTCCTAATCGCCAATCCACCAGAACAGTCTTGACTATAACTGCCTGGGCCAATAAAACCGCAGCGCAAACCAGATTATCCGATCTATCGCCGTAATGTTTGAATATCCAAATATCCGTTGCGGACGCATGGCGGATTTCACCCGTTTCAATCAAGTCGAACAACATCGCTTCAGACACGCCTCTTTTCGCCATGCGGTTACGCACATGATGTGTCAGCCGGACATTTCGACCGAAACGGAGGCTGATAGGAATATTTTGGCCCATTCATACACCTACCGAGGGTTAGGAACAATTCTACGACACTTTCACCTTGAAGTTCCGTCGGGCGCAACGCAAAAAGACGCGCCCGACAGGACTGGCTAAGTTGATTGAGGCAATAATGCTTTGAGCTGTTCAATTTCTGCAAGTGCGGCTTGTTTCTCCGTCCGTTCTCGCTCTAAATCCTGTTGGGCTTGTTCCATTTCCTGCTTAATCCTCTCCATTTCCCGATGATCTTCCTCTCTCTCAATTTGAATAGTACGCTGCTCGCGCAGATAATTTTGCCGCGCCTGGTAGGCGTGGTAGTCGCGTTCTTTCTCGGAAAACAGTTTCAAGGTGTTCATAGCTTGCCTCATTTCTTCTGTGTTCATCCAGTCCGGTAGCGCGGTTTCGTCCAGTTCCTCGCCGTCTTTGAAAAACTTTAGCCAGCGTTGTTCCTCGGTTTCGATCCGTTCCGCCGTGACAATTTCAGTTCCATCAGATGGATGCCGCCCAAATCCGTCAAGCTGCGGCCTATGCGGTTTTGCAGTTTATACTCATGGGCATAATCGGTTTCATCGGGCAACAGGTTTTCCGCCAACAGCCATATACTGTACACTGGCTTTAACAGGCTGTAATCATTACCGCTTTATAATAATGAGACTTAGTCTTTTTGGACTCACTTCCAAGATGTGTCAGCGGGGCTATACAGTGCGTTTAACACTGCCAGACCTACTTCGGCGGCGACGTTTGCGCCCTTGTCATCAACGCTGTCCACCCGGCCAGTGTTGCGGTTCCAATTGCGCTCGGCCAAAACCACGACGGCTTTTTCAAAGCTACCACCCGCAGGCCCGGCAAGGCTGGCGTACCATTTATAAGGCGACAAGCCACAGGTCGCTTTCTTGTGGAGTAAATGTTCTCGCCGGATTTGGCCAAGTTTAGATTCGGCCAGTTCGCGCTCGATAGAGTGGCAGAAGTCGCGCCACTGCGGCAATGTCATGCCATCCGCCGGGAACAGCGGTGTGCCGGTCTTGCCAGCGATGCGCAAGCCCGCATTGCCTTTCTTACAATCCAACACGCCGCCACGTTCAGCAGCTTGCAAACAGGCTGCATGGGCCGTGCCTCTCATATGGGTTTGCGCCATGCCGACCAGCAGAGTTTGCGCCGTTTCGGGCCGCATTGCCGTCTTTGCCGCCGGGTGAACTGATTCACCATCCACTTGCGCCAACAGATGCACAACTGGAGCATAATGCCTACCAAGCTCGGCGGCGGCCAGTTGCAATAACACGTTGCCTACACCCACAGGACTCGCTAACGCGTTGCCTTGGCCATAATATTCGGCGATGAGATTGACCAAATCTTCACCGTGGCAACCGCGCCAACGTTCTTTTACCCCATTTTGGTAACAATCTTGCGACGCGGCAGGGTTCAATTTTAAAGTATCAGTTTGCAAATTGAGCAAAAACTGCCCGTTATGCACGACATAGCGCGGCTGGGCGAACAAACCGCCCGACAGCATCTCATACTTGGCACAGCCGCCTGCATTGCCACATTGAGTATTCCAACCCACAGCCTCCGCCATTGCTTGGACAGCAGCCGCACGGCGGCGGGCACAGTCGGCGGCAAAGCCTTGGTCCTTGCACAAGGCCGCATCGATGAACGCCTCTGTGTCGCTGCGCGTGATCCAATCCGGCAATACTGCGCGGGTTTGTTGAGGGATGTCCGACTCCAACAACGCCGCCGCCGTGATCAGTTTCGTCAATGACCCTGGCATCGCTGCCTGCCAAGCGTGGTTGTTCAATTTCCATCTCTGGGCAATCGCCAAGCCGGGCAATTCTGGGCAGCCTTCTGCCGCCGCCCCGCCATGGCGGGCCGCAAAACACGGCGTATGGACACTGGCTATGGCTTGAATAGACCCAGTTCGCACATCGACCACCAGCACACCGAGCATCCGCGCCCGCGCACCTTCATACATGTCTGCTGCACTGCGTCGATTGCACCAAGGGCAGCGAGCGCAAGCTGTCATATCCCCAGCATAGCAGGCCGCAGTTGCCTGCGCCTTCTCCTGCACGGTACTGTCCAAGCTCAAATATTGGTTGCTGCCTTGCCACAACGGTGTGACCAGTCCGGCCACTTCGTGGCGGTGCAAATTTTCCACCTTACCACGCAAGGCTAGACGTTGAAACGCCAAACTGACCAACAAGCTCTCGGATTGGGGTGGCCAATCGGCAGGAATGGACGCTCGCCAACCCGCCCCGCCCGTGCAAGCACCGGAATCGCTCAACGCTTCGCCTCTGATGTACATGCAACCCGGCAAGCGGAACGGGTCGCGCTGAGCCAATTCGCGCTCCCAAATTCTTGGCGATTGCAGCAAAGATAGCAAATCAGACGAATCTTTGCCCTGTCGCAATAGCCACGCGGCCGCCTTGTCCGCCATTGACGCTTGGACGCAATCCAGTTCTGCAATAGAGTCTACATGAATAGGTTGGGGCAACCCTGCCAAACGGGTGTTCAGCACGGCGACATGGCGAATTTGCCGTTTATCCTTGCAGTTCAATGCCAAGCCTTCTGTGCTTGGGTCAATGCCTGGACGGATGTTTTCCGCCAACCATTCCAAGCCCTCGAAAACCACGCCATCCACATGATGGTCATCAACGTCAAAATGGCTTTGCTTGGCCTTCCATAGCAACACGGCAATGCCGGTTAATACCATCGCAGCCAATATCAGCACGGCGGCGCGCACAACGGGAAACTGTTGCGGTTTCAGTGCGATCATGGCTGCCCCCGCCGGTCCGCCGGATTCAAAGCCAAACCCAGCCACAAGGCGTTAAAGCACAGAGATGCGCCACCATAACCGAGAAGGGGCAAGGTCACGCCAGTGAGCGGCAACAGGCCAAATGATGCCCCCGCCGTGATAAACACCTGTGCCAAATCGCACAGTGCAAAGGCCAACACAACCCAAGCCTGCAATCTAGCCCAAGGCGGTGCGCCAAGTTCAATCCGACAAACAGCCAAACTGACCAGCCAAGTCAATAAACCGGCTAAACTTAGCAGTGCAACCGGCATACCCAACACCGCACTCAAACCCGCCGTGGCATAATCCGAAGCCATCTGCCGAGGTGCGCCCGAACCATCCGTGCAAGGCTTTGCGCCAACCAGCGCCATAGCGCCGCACCAAGGCACCCGCCCCAATCCAAATCCAAATACTGGCGAGGCATCCAACAGCCAACGTAGTTGTGCCAGATAGGGGCTTGCGGCATGGAAAGGATTATTTAAGGTATACTCCCGCTCCTTCGCCAGTGAGCTGATGGCAGGAGCCACTTGCTCCACCGAATACGACCACGACGCAAAACCTGCCAATCCCAGCACTAAGGCCAACAGCCAAGACCGGCTGACCCAACGACAGCGTAACAGCCTATAAAGCCAAGGCAAACCAAAAGTCGGAACCCCTGCCAAAAACATCACCAGGCCAGGCCCGGTGTCGCCGGACACAACCAAGCCCACGGCCACCAAGCCACCCACGCAGCCTAGCCCCAGCAAAGCCCGTTGCGCCCGTGCAGGCGAAGCACCCCACTCGCCGACTCGGTAGGCAAACAAGGCGCAGGACAAACAGGCCCAAGACCGCAATAACTCGCCGCTAATATGTGGGCTGGCCAAACCCGGCAACCAAAGTTTATCCTCAGCCCGCCCCAACCAACCCAGCGACAAGGCTAATCCCAGCCCTGCCCCGATCAACACACCCGATGCCCGCCGCCGCCGTGAAAATTCGTACAAACCCGAAGCCAACCTAGCGAAGCACACCATCAAACCGCCCCGGCCTGCTGCGACCAATAAGAGCAACAGGTTCGATAGCCACAACGCGTCGGCCTGATAAAGGCCTAGAAACGCACATTTTACCGGGCCCCGTGCAGCAAAATCACTCACCCACAGTAACCCGATGCCGCTAAAAAGCACCCAGCCCGGCCAGCCAAAAGCCGCAGTCAACGAGGTGCTACGCAAGACACGCAACGACGGGCGAGGCCGGTGAAGCAGCCCAAGCGCGATGTAATTCAGGCAGCAAAACCCGCTTACCGCCCCCCAAACCACCGCTGGCCAGCCAAAAACCTGCATTACCGCCGCAACCATCAGCCATAGCGCCATGCAAACCCACGCCGCCCCGCGCCACTGCCGACGCGCCACCCACAAAGCCAGCCAGCCAACCGCCGCCGCGACAGCCAGCCCCAAACCGGCATGACGGTTCAGCCACAGAGCGCGGGCTGGCTTGGGTAATAGCGGCAAAACCCAATCGGGATGGGCAGGCCAAGCTTGCCAAACGGCCATTCCATCGGCGGCATAACGCTGGCCCAAACCTTCAGAAATGCCCGGCAAAGCCAAGGGCTGTGCCAGCACCCAAAGAACCCATGCCGCACTGGCGGTCAAGAAAAACTCCAATAGGCAATAACCGGCAGCGGCCAGCCTCTTATTCGGATAAGATCGATCATTCATCGCAAGACACCTCTGTAAAAGATGCCCGTAATAAGGTTTCGGCATTACAATTGGCTCAGTCGAAAAGCGCAGTTCAAGCATAACATTTCATTTGCAAAAAACCTGCTCAAATCCATGAGTCAAACTCAACAGGTTGACCGTATAAATAGGCAATACCCCAAACCCCAAGGCACCAATCATGGCCATGTCACAAGCCTCTAGGCATATTTCTGAACTTCACCAATTATGGCAAAGCCAGCCTTCCGCAACATCAGCAGGGCAACTGCTTGCCGCCGTCAACCAGATTCTTGATAGAGAACTGAGCAAACTAGCTGTCAAAACCGGGACAAACTCGGCACAACTGCGCACTCAAATCTTGAAAAGTTTGGACGGGGATATTTTGCGACTGTGTGCGGGATTGTCGGAAGAATGGATGATACACGATGCCATCAAAGCGGAATTGGACGCATTAGCCTTGCCTGAAGCGAACCAGTCGGCACGCGAAGCCGACAACGCCAAGCTGGCTTTGCTCTTGCGGGAATACCGGACCAGCGGTCAGCGCAAACAGGAGACCAACGCCCTGGCTGAGGCACTTCACCCCAGAATGCTCAAACTAGCCGCCAGCTTGGCATTATGCTACGGCCTGCCGCTTGAAACCGCCGCCGAAGCCGTGCAAGAAGTCTTTGCCAAATGGCAGAAACAAGGCGGCATTCTGGCGGGTTGGAGTGAGTCCGGTGGGGCCAGTGTCACGACATGGGTACACCGGGCCTTGCAAAATGCCCTGCGCAATCTGCGCGATAAGGAAGCCAATCAGCAAAAATGGCTGCAAGCGGACCAAGGCGGGACAGAGGGGTCAGACAAGCCCGAGACCGACTTGATCCACCAGCTAAAAGATTCCAATGCCAAGAGTGCGTCCTCATTGCTCCGCGTCGATCAACTATCCAATGTTGTCGGCCAATTGGCTAGGGAAATGGTCGGCAAAACAGTGCTGGTCACAGACAGCGAGGGCAATAAAACACACACCCTGTTGACGGAGAATCACCGTAAAACCTTGGAGGCTCTGGTCAAGACTGGTGATTTGACAGACCAAGAATTGGGGAACGCCTTAGGCATACCCAAGGCCACTGTCGGTCGATGGAAACTGGCTGTTTACGCCTATATCCAAGTGCACCCCCGCCGCGAGGATATCATGGAAATGCTGAAGCCTGTGGGTAGTTGGTACTGATAGAGGCACTGCCATTAAGTTAAGAAATGTAGCCCGCATGAAGCGAAGCGAGATGAATTGGTTGTAGGTGCGAATTTATTCGCACAACCGCTGTGTTGACTCAAAATTTATTTACATACATCGGGTTAGCGCTATGTAACCCGATGCGGGAGTAAATCGAAAGCATCTTTACCTCCGTAGTCCCCTATCGATTGCCACATTCTGTTAAAGCTTTCTTTGCTTGGTTATTCCCGGGTTCTATCGTTAAAACAGCAACCAAGTCATTTTTTGCCATACTGCGATTTCCGTTCATACACTGCGCGTAGGCGCGGCCAAGCAAGGCATCGGTATTGCGCGGTTGCTGGTCTAGCACCGTCGAGAAGTCGGAAATCGCGTCACTATATTGCTTTTTCTTATTGTAGATACTGCCTCTATAAGTGAGAGCTTCCAAGAGATTGTTATCCAAGTTGAATGCAGATGTATAGTTATCGATAGCTGACCTATTATAGCCTAATTTTTCATAAGCGAGTCCTAGATTTAAGAAAGCCTTTTTATCAAATTTATTCGCCGACAGGAAGTGTTCATAAGCCTCTATGGCCTTCTGCATATCGCCCATTTTAAAGTAACTATTTCCTAAAAGGAAACTTGACTCAAAGCCTAAAGGTGAATCGAGTTGTTCCTTAGTGGCCTGAATATAACCATTTTTTAATTCATTTACACTCTGTTGCCAATTACCTTTGATATAATAAATCTTTGCCATATAGTAGTGAGTTGTAAGATCGTTGCGGTAGGTCTTCGCTTTGGCAATCGAATTTGAGGCCTCATTGTTTTTATGCAAAGCTGCAGCAACCACTGCATGTAGTCCATATACATGAGTAAAGAAGTTATCTTTAATAATATATTTTAGTTCTTCTACATCTTCAATACCTGATATCTCAAGTTTAGATAACACATCAGAGGTCAGGTCATAGGCTTCATTATTTTTATCTTGAGCCTCATATGCACCTGCTAAACCTATTTTCATCAGCATACTTTTAGGGTGTATTCTCAAGAATTTTTGAGTAACTTCTATAGCCTCTGGTGTCTTTCTAAGATAATAGAGAAGATTCGCATAATTTAAATAAGCAACAGCCTCCTCTGGCTTTAATGCTATTGCATAGATATAATCTGCTCGGGCATTATCATATTCTCGTGCGAGAGTGTAAGCCAGTCCTCTGTCGATGTAAGCCAAGTGGTAATCCGGCTTAATTGCTATCGCCTGTGTAGCCTCGCTAATGGCAGACTTATATTCGCCTGTATTTATTAGTTCTGCAGAATGGTTTAAATGGATAGCAGCGTCTAATCTGGCACACCCTAATAATTCTAATAGTAACAAAACAACAAATATAAGTCTTGCTTTTCTATTTATATTCATTTTATTATTGGCTCCTTTCAGATAATGGATGATACGGCTCAGGTGGATCAAGTTCCGGTAGTTTGTTGTCAATGGCCCTTTTAGGTATTGATTTTTTGACCACAATCACGGGTTTCTGCTTGGGTTCATGAAGTTTCTGCTTAACTGATCTTACAATCTCTTCATGTTTAGGTTTATTATATAGAGGAGATGGTTTTTTACCCTGTTTGATAATTTCTAAAACTCCGTTATTTGCTTCGCTATTGTTAGGGGCTAGTTTAATAACTTCGCGGTATTTTTTTTCTGCTTTACTCAAATTATGGTCATCCAGATATTGTCGCGCTTCCTGAAGCATATGTTTAATCTTAGTTGCCAATATTTTAGCTTCTATTCCGGCTTGGATATCATGTTTACCAGTTACCGCGTCACTATTTTTTGGATCCAACTTTAAAATATGGTCATAATTTTTCACGGCACTAGTGGTATCACCCTTTGCAATAGCTTGTTGAGCATCTTTAATATAATAATTAATAACCCTTTCTTTCGCTGCTTCTTCCCTGGATATTTCTCCCGCTAACGCAGGCACTGGATTGATAATCCCACAAGCAAACCACAAAATAGCAGTGCATATCCAAATATTTTGGAAGGTTATATTTTGAATAGCCTCCATTTTACTCATCCTCGTTTAAATAGCTTACTAATAGTTGGTATCCACTACATTCGGCGGGAGATAAACTGGAAGTTTGTCCAGGAAGAGCATGGCTTCGTGTGCCTCGTTGGCATAGCCAGCCGCTTTAAATGACAAAAAATCCTCCTTCCAAAGTTTAAACAATTCCACAGGAAATTGCCCCCTGTCGTCCGCCTCTGCTTTTTTTTGCCATTCCCAAAGATGGTCTAAGTTTTTGTAATAATTGATCTTAAATTCCTCTAGCTTTACCCCCGCATCGGCATCCCCAAGCTTGGACATGATGCCAAGGCATTGCAAAGCTTTAGTTTTTTCATTGGCCCCCTGGGTGCTTGGCTTTTTGCGTGAGAAGGCTGAGGCTAAACCATCGCGTGTTGCTTGCCAAACAGCAGCAGAGTTATTTTCGTTCTTCTGCTTGCTCAACCATAATGCGTTGGCATCACTCTCAAAAGTTGCCATTCCTTGACGGTCCAGTTCTGAGGGACACTCAAGTTTCAAAGAAACAGGAGGGGGTTGCACCATATTTATTATCTTTTTATTATGATTAGAGAATTGCGTCAAACCGTTGACTGCGGCGAGTACTACCGTGATAACCATAACTAGCACACCCCATTTCCAAGCTAGCCACCACTTAGAATCAACAAGTTTTCTGTTGAGCCAGGTTGGTGAAATCTGGCTCATTATTCCGGCAAGTGTTTGATAATGTAGCAATCCTATCCAAAATGCATAGACTTCATCGTGATCGGCACGATACAGTATCATTTGCTCGAATCCATCCGCCCTATCTGCATGAACCAAGGCATGGTCGATGGCTTGAATCCATGCACGGTGAGGTAAGTTTGTCGGCTCGGGGGTTCCCACTTCGCTGGCCTCACCATACGTCAGCATTTGTTCGGGCAAATTCCATATCAGACTATTCATATCATGATGGTTTGAACATTGGACAAGTTCGCCGCCACCCCACTCGTCGCGAATCTCACGCAATAAAAAGCCCAATTGGAAAATGTCCTCGCGCCAATCGATAGTTCTAAAACGCGACAACGCATTGTCGCGCCAACTGCTCCAAAAGGATTTGTCAAACCGCTTTTCCTCCCAAAGTTGGTCGGTCAGCCTATGCTTTTTCTTGCTGTCGGCTTCTATCTGATTAAGGCAATCACGCAGATGTTCGGACAAACGTCCACTAGCCGGGTCTAATGGCAGCGTGGTAAGCGGCTGTATAGCCCGGCACAGCGAATAGCCGAAATCAATCAAGAACGGATGGTCCCAGTCCGGGGTCAGGCATAACGCTTCGCCTCGTGCTGTGTCGATCATTTCCGCCCTTACCGTCAATGCCAAATTGCCAGGGTTTAGATCACAGTGCACAAAGCCTTCCGACTTCTGGTGCAATTGCTCCAAAGCCTCCAATGTTCCTTTTGCCAGCTTCAAATAATTGGCGGGAGCAACGAAAGGATGTGCTATTGGCTTGCGGTTGCCCCACAGCTTTAAGTAACTCCATCTTAAACGCTGCTTATCCCAGCGTCGGCACAGCCGGTTCAGGTCGGGGCCGACATGGCGGGTGCGGATCGTGGTTTGGCCGGGTTGGTTCAACCGGCTGGCGACAATGGAGGACTCGACCAACTGATAGCATTTGCTGACGCCAGCGCTCTTTAGACGGCTAATTAGTATAGATTCCCATTCGTTGAAGATGCTAAGGCTTTCGCCGTCTTTCCGGTCTTCATAGATTTTAGTCCACACAGCCGTGCCGCGCTGAACGTCATACTCCCGGCTCAACACCACGCCAGCCTGCTTTTCCTCACGCTTTATCAGACGCTTGGGCAAGAAATCATTCAAAACCTGTTCCCACAGAGATTTTTCCGCAACATTGCTTGGTTTCGCTTGTTGTTTGAGTGGAGTTTCTGTCATGTCATCAGCCTTCTTGACCAGTCTAAAAGCCATCGCCACCCTTGCGCCGCTATCCCAACGCCAATGCTCCGCCGCGCCAACTGCACGGTAATGTCATCCTCGCTCCCCGCCTGACGGGCGGCGTTGACCAAAGCGATGCAAACGGTTTGCAAGGATTTCGATGTTGATAGTAGGGTTTCGGCTATTTTGCTTGTCTCCAAATCCCGGTGCAAGCCATCACTACATAACAATAAAGTTTCGCCTGAAGATAGGCTTAATGGGCGCAGGTTCGGTTCGCCCATGCAGCCGGTGCCAACCATCCGTGCCGGGGCCTCGGTGGGCACGCCTTCGGGTGGCTTTTCACCAATGTGTGTATAAGTTTGGTCTTCGGTCAATACTTCCAACAGGCCATTGCCGTAGCGGTAGGCACGGCAATCGCCGACATGCATCAAATGGCCTTTGCCATCGGCATCAAGCCATGCCGCTACTAACGTCGCCGCGCCAGGCGAAAAAGTCACCTCGCGCAAACGCAGTTGCACCTGCCCTTCGGCCATACGCATCCATTGCGCCAACGTGTCGGATTTGCCTATCAGCGCCGCTGGCACATCCACACAATGTCGAGCCAGTGCTTCGGCAGCGACATCCCCGCGCGCACCGCCACCGACACCATCCGCCACAGCGAGGCACAAGCCCCCTGCGTTTTCCCGCTTCAAGACGCGATGCGCCAGACGATCCTCACAAACGCTGTGATGGACGCCAGTGATTTGCGCCCAGGCAACCGTCCAGCCACCGCGCCTTTTCATGCCCGATTTAACCTCATCGGCACTCACGACACTGCCTCCAAGCGGATGCGCACCGAACCCGCTTCATTCCCGCCCAAACTCAGCCATTCGCCATTGCGCCAGAGGAAACGCTCGGGCAAACTGCGGCCTATGGTATCGTAGGTGCCGTTGCGGCTGTGGGCGTGGTTTTGCACATGGAACTGCCCACTGCGCGCGTCGAAAGACTCCAACACTAAATGTCGCCGCGAACAGGCACCACCAGTACCCGGAGGCGCTTCGTCAGGGGCAATGTTGTAGCCGCTTTGCCCAGGTTCGCGGCCTATGACATAAGGCAAGCCGCCTTCGCGGATATCCGTCTGTTTTTCATCACCGCTATAAGGCTGGATAGTCAATCGAGCGATGACTTTGCGGCGCTGACTGACTAACATAGTCTCGCCTTTGTTAATGAATTTTTGGATATTGATTGGTTGGACGGGTTTGGTCGAAACCAGTGGGGTTTCGGCTTTCGCGGTCTCTGTTCTGGCGGGCTTTTCGGTTGGGGGTTTGGCCCGTGGGATATCAGTATGGGCTGAGCATGGAGGCGATTCGACGGCGATGCTGCTTTCTTCGTCCAGTGGAACCAGCCCCAACGGTATTGTCGCCCGTTCGATGCTAAACGATGGTTCAGGTTTTTTCTGTGGCATCAGCACTGGAGTGTTCCGTTCAAGGTAATCGCCGTCGAAGCGAAAGCGAAGCTGAACGCGCCTGCCATCGCAGGCGAGCAACGTACGCACACTTTGCCCCTCCATTAGTTTGACATCAAGATCGAAGGACAACCCGTAAAACTGGCCAAGGTAGAGCTGCTCGCTTGCACCTTGAGCCTTTTCCATCAAGATTTTGGCTGTGCCGTTACGAACTTGCAGCGGCAGCTTTTCCCATGCTTCAAGGCAAGGCGAAGCGTCTTCGCCCATGCCGACACAGACCGAGCGTACACTAAACATCACACTAGGATTCAGTCTGTGCAGCGGTTCGACAAATTCGCGTATAAAGTTGGTGGTCGCTTCGGTCAAGGCACGGTGGGAACTTTCCAGCCAAGAACTATTTTCAAGTGCGGGTGCGGTTTCGATGCCGTTGCCGGGGGTTGTTGTTGCATCTGTATTGTCATCGTTCCATTCATCCCTTCGAGGGAACAGGCGCTCCCACAGACTGCGTTTTTTAGCGGGGACAGGTTTAGCTGTTGCTTGCATAGGTTTGATCCTCTTGGTTGACAGAAAAACACCTGGGCTTTTTAGCCCGGTCTGCTGGGTTATACGCTCGGCTGGCGGTTGCTGGCTCATCGCCGGTACGAATTGCACCAATAGGCGGTGTGCCTTGCGTCCGCGCAGACTGAGAAAGGCATGCCTGATGCCGCACTGCTGCAACCAAATGGAATACCTAAGCAAGTCGGGATTAGTGGCGTTGATCGGTAACAACTGCTCGGCAACTTCAACCAGCAAGCTAATATAACCATTAGCGTCTAGTGTCGGATAGCTCTCTAAGGCATCAACCAGTGCATCGCGAATTTCGCCAGCCAAAGCACCCCATTCTCGGCAGTGGCTATTGCGGTCGATCAAGGTGGTAAGTTTCATTGGAAGTCTCCACGGTTTGAATGTCGTGGAGTGATACGGGAGAGGACTGGGTTTTGGCTTATAGGGCGGCCTTTCTGTAGAAGGATGGGCAAAGGCGACCAGTACGCGCCTATCTTGGTCGGCGCGATTTTGATGGACACGGCCTAGCGGCCTTTGCCCATCCTACCAATCAACCATTTTTCAAGTGGCATGGGGATAATGAGAATATGCAGTGAGAGCCAGTGATAGTGCTTGGGTTAGCACCGCCACAATTCAATTGACGGTTTACATTCCTCTGAAATTATACGATAAATTATCTGAATCATGACGAAATTGTAAAAGCTTGAAAATCCCGCTTGACTTAAGTTGGGATGGTTTCTATATTGCCCTATGTGGGAAGAGGTGGGGAAAAATGGTAAAAAATGGGAACGGGGTTCTGCGTTGCTGCGAGGCTTTAATCCAATCAACATTGACGAAAAAGGCCGATTGGCCGTGCCAACTCGCTATCGGGCGGAGTTGCGGGAATGTTGTGACCAGCAATTGGTGTTGACTGTCAGCCCGGACAAATGTCTGTTGCTCTATCCCCTGCCCGAGTGGGAGGAGATCGAACGCAAATTAAGCAAACTTTCCAGTTTGGACAAACGAGCCAAACGCTTGCAGCGCTTGCTGATCGGCCATGCCACCGAATGCGAGATGGATGCCCAAGGGCGGGTTTTGATCGCAGAACCTTTGCGGAATTTCGCTGGGCTAGAAAAACGTGTCGTTTTGGTAGGACAAGGAAACAAATTTGAAATATGGGATGAGGATATCTGGAATCGCAGCCGCGACGAATGGCTGGCAGAAGAAAGCATGGACGAGCTATCCCCCGAATTAAGTGCCCTTTGTTTCTAATGAATGAATTAAATGGTTTGCACTTGCCTGTCATGCTGGCAGAGGCACTGGAAGCGCTTGCGGTGCGCGCCGATGGCTTTTATGTCGATGCCACGTTTGGCCGTGGCGGTCATAGCTCGGCTATATTGCGGCTACTCCAAAACCCAGGGCATCTGTTGGCAATGGATAAAGATACCGCCGCAGTCAATTCGGCGGAGGCGAAAAGTCTGCTTGAAGATTCTCGCTTCAGCTTGCTGCATGGGAGTTTCGCCGGTTTGCGGCAAGCACTGGAGAGTATCGGAATGGTCGGCAAAGTGGATGGAATTTTAATGGATTTGGGGGTATCCTCACCGCAATTGGACGAGGCCGGGCGCGGCTTCAGCTTCTTGCGCGACGGGCCTTTGGATATGCGCATGGATACCAGCCAAGGGCAAACGGCAGCCGAATGGCTGGCGGAGGCGGATGAATATGAAATAGTCCGGGTGTTACGGACCTATGGGGAGGAACGCTTTGCCAAACGCATAGCACACGCCATTATAGAAGCGCGGCCCATTGAAACGACCCGGCAACTGGCCGTACTAATCGACAAAGCCGTGCCTAGCAGAGAAAAGCACAAGAATCCGGCGACGCGTAGCTTTCAGGCAATCCGCATCGCCATCAATCGAGAGTTGGATGAATTGGAGGAAGGCTTGAAAAAGGCCGTTGACGCATTGGCCCCTAATGGTCGCTTGGTGGTGATTTCATTCCACTCTTTGGAGGATAGGATCGTCAAGCATTTCATACGCGAACAGGAGCGCGGGAAACCCGTATCCTCGCGTTTGCCTTTGTTGAGTGAGCACCAGCCTACGCTTAGAGCCGTCGGCAAGGCGAAGATGCCTTCCGAGGAGGAAGTGAGGCTTAATGCCCGCTCACGCAGTGCTGTTTTACGGGCCGCAGAGCGGGTGGCGACATGAGAAGCGTGATGGTATTGCTGTTGGTTTTAGTCGCATCGGCCCTTAGTGTCGAGTATACAATACACCGCTGGCGGATGTTGAATGATGACAAAAACCGTATCGGCCAAGAATTGGAAGCTTACGATATGGAATTGGCCCAACTCCAATTGGAGCAAAACACTTGGGCCGAGCATAGCCGGATAGAAAAATTGGCGCGCGGACGTTTGGGCATGGGTATGCCGCAAAGAAATTCCATAATTTATATTAAACCTTAAAATAGGTCAGTCAGGCGATGATTAATGTTGTACGCCCCAGAATGAAAGACGAAACGGATTACTCCAGGCGTTGGGGCGCTCTGTTGGGCGCGTTGATGCTTGGCATGCTTGTGCTAGCAGGGCGGGCCGTCAACTTGCAAGTTCTGGATCGGCAGTTTCTCCAGCATGAGGGTCATATACGGCATGATGGCTTGGTTTTTGTGCCGGCCCATCGCGGACGCCTCATTGACCGGAACGGCGAGTCGCTGGCCATCAGCACCCCGGTCAAGTCGGTTTGGGTCAACCCCAAAGAATTCGAGGCGTCGGACAATAACATCAAATTGCTAGGCGATTTGATCGGGATGCCGGTGAAAGATATTCATGACCGAATTGATGACTCTAGCCGTGGTTTTGTCTACCTGAAAAGAAGGATCAGCCCCGAATTGGCCGATCAGGCAATCGCTTTGGGCCTTCCGGGAGTTTATGCGGATCGCGAATTCCGGCGCTACTACCCCGCAGGCGAGGTCACCGCCCATCTGATCGGTTTTAACAGCGCGGAGGACGACGGGCAGGAGGGCATAGAATTGGCCTACAACGACTTACTGAAGGGTAGCCCCGGCAAGCGGTGGATTATGCGCGACGGGAAAGGCCGCGTCATTGAAGACTTGGAAAATGTGCACTTGCCAGTGCCGGGCAAAGATATCACGCTAAGCATCGACCAGCGCCTGCAATATTTGGCATACCGCGAACTTAAAAAAGCGGTGATTGAAAATAAAGCACGTTCGGGATCGCTGGTTTTACTGGACGCCAAAAATGGCGACGTGCTGGCAATGGTTAACCAGCCTTCATTCAATCCCAACAGCCGCGTGAAAATCAGTGGCAATGTTTTCCGGAACCGGGCAATGACCGATGTGTTCGAACCCGGTTCGACGATCAAGCCGTTTGTCGTCGCCTGCGCGATGGAGTTGGGCACGGTCAAGCAAACCACCGTTTTTGACACCTCCCCTCTACACATCGGGCCAAACGTCGTCAAAGACGTGCATAACTACGGGATGTTGGATGTCGCCCATATTTTGCAAAAGTCGAGCAATGTGGGCGTGTCGAAAATCGCCATTGCCCTGCCGTCCGGCAAATTCTGGGCATTTTACAATAACCTAGGCTTTGGCCAGCCATTGGAAACCGGCTTTCCCGGCGAAACTAGCGGACACCTGTCCGCCAACCACCATCAATGGGGGGCGTTTCAAAAGGCAACCATGGCATTCGGCTATGGCTTGTCCACATCCCTGCTGCAATTGGGGCGGGCTTACCTATCCCTTGCCAATGACGGGGTAATACCAATGGTTGGCTTGCTGAAACGTGACAAGCCAATTGAAACCCATCAGATCATGTCGGCCAAGACCGCCAGCAGTGTACGCTCCATGCTTGAAAATGTGGTTTCACGCGAAGGCACGGCGCTTAAGGCCAGCGTTGACGGATTCAGAATTGCCGGGAAAACGGGCACGGTGAAGAAAATCGGCGCACACGGTGGCTATACCGACAACAGCTATCTGGCCTTGTTTGCGGGAATGGCACCGGCCAGCGATCCTAGGTTGGTGATGATCGTGATGATAGACGAGCCTTCCGCTGGCGCATATTACGGCGGCGCAGTCGCAGCCCCGGTGTTCTCCAGTGTCATGGAGGGCGCATTGAGATTGCTGAACATCCCGCCAGATCAAGAGCCTGCCCAGCCACATTTGGTTGCCGCCAAGGACGGCACCATATGACGCCGGAGCGAGTAGCCAGCTTCCCATTGCCTATGCTATTGGCCGGATGGGTGGACATCCCCCATGAATGCGCAGCTACGGTGCAGGGGCTTTGCCTTGACAGCAGAATAATTCGCAGCGGGGACTTGTTCTTCGCTTTGGCCGGTAGCCAATCCCATGGCATGGAACACGGCGCATTGGCTGCGGCATCAGGTGCCTGTGCGATACTTTACGATCCCGCAAGGGGCGGGGCGGAATTGGCCAGACGCGAATGGGGAATCCCTTGCATTCCGCTGGAAAAACTAGGCCAGCAACTGGGCCACATTGCTGACCGTTTTTATGGCTGGCCATCTTCCCATCTAGGTGTGGTAGGGATTACCGGCACGAACGGCAAGACTTCATGCAGCCATTTTCTTGCCACTGCCTTGGGGGAAGGCGGAAATGCAGCCGTCATCGGCACCTTGGGCTGGGGGGTTCCAGGCAAACTTCAGCCAACGACCCACACAACGCCGAATGCCATCGAAATGCATTCCTTGCTGGCCAAGCTATTGGCGGGTTCTTTTGAAAATGTGGCCCTAGAGGCTTCTTCCCACGGCTTGGAGCAGGGGCGGCTCAACGGAATTCGCTTTGAAGGCTGCCTATTCACCAACCTGAGCCGCGACCACTTGGATTACCATGTCACTATGGAGTCTTACCTGGAAGCCAAACTGCGCATGGTCACATGGCCAGGCCTCAAGTTCATTGCATTCAATCTGGATGACGAAAGCGCCATGCCCGTGATGCGACAAGCGCCGCATACGATAAGGAAAATTGGCTTCACACTCACAGGCAAGCACAGGGCTTACCCAGGGGTGGAGACGGTCCAGGCTTTGGCGGTCACACCCGGACCTAAGGGGGTTTCCTTCGATGTTCGTTTTGGGGGACAGGAAGCCCATCTCAGTTCGCCGCTATTTGGAGAATTCAATGTGGAAAACCTAGCAGGGGTTGTGGCGGTCTTGTTGGCGAAGGGCTTCAGCCTACAGGAAGCAGTGCGGCGACTTCAGAAAGTCCGCGCCGTTCCTGGCCGTATGGAGCGAGTTTCTGCCACGCACAGCCCGACAACCGTGGTTGATTATGCGCACACTCCCGACGCACTGGAAAAGGCCCTTGCCAGCCTAAAACTTCATTGTTCGGGTCGCTTGTGGGTAGTATTCGGCTGCGGCGGGGACAGGGACCGTGGCAAGCGTCCCCAGATGGGGGCCATCGCTGAACGGCTGGCAGACCACCTAGTGCTTACCGATGACAATCCACGCTCGGAGGATGGTGATACCATCATCGCGGAAATCATGGCTGGCTGCAAACGGCAGGACATCATCGTGGAGCGTGACCGACGGTTGGCAATCGCTTACGCATTGGAGCATCTCGGACCTGATGATGTGTTGCTGGTTGCCGGCAAAGGCCACGAAGATACGCAAGAAATCAATGGGGTGAAATATCCGTTCAATGACCGTGAGGTTGTTGTCCAATTGCTTGGGCTGGCTAAGGAGGAACGGAAGGTATTATGCGCTTAAGCGAACTTAGCCTGCTCGCTGCGGGCGTGCTGCACGGTGAGGATGCTCAGTTTGCTTCTGTCAGCATCGATACACGGACAATCAAGCCGGGCGATCTATTCATAGCGATTTCCGGCCATCGATTCGATGGGCATGACTTTGTCAGCCAAGCCGCCAAGCTTGGGGCTTGCGCCGCCCTAGTGGAACGCAGGCTGGATTCTTCCTTGCCGCAAGTAGTGGTGGCCGATGCCCGTATTGCACTGGGCAGGCTGGGCGCGGCTTGGCGTGAGAAATGTCCCGCGCAGGTGGTGGGGTTGACCGGCAGCAATGGCAAAACCACGGTCAAGGAAATGGTCGCCGCCATATTGTCTGTCAACGCCATGGTTTTGTGTACACGCGGCAACCTCAATAACGACTTGGGTGTGCCCCTCACTTTATTGCAGCTTGCAGAAGGACACCGCTATGCGGTAGTCGAGATGGGTGCCAACCACCCAGGGGAAATTGCCTATGTGGCTGGGTTGGCAAAGCCTGAAGTCGCGCTAATCACCAACGCCGGCGACGCTCATCTTGAAGGCTTTGGCAGCCGGGAAGGAATAGCGCGTGGCAAAGGCGAAATCATCTCCTCCTTAGGGGACGGTGGCATCGCCATTTTAAATGCAGATGACCGGTTTTTTGGTTTTTGGCGGGAATTGGCCGGATCACATAAAGTAATCAGTTTCGGTTTCAGCAGCGAAGCCGATGTGCGCGGATTGGCTGACTCGGTTTCCGTCGCTTGGCAAGGAGACCGTTTTCAAACGTGTTTTAGCTTTGCATATCAAGGCGGCCGGCACGATGCCACGTTGCATTTGGCTGGCCGCCACAATGTTGCGAACGCGTTGGCGGCAGCGGCGGCCTGCTTGGCCTTAGGTGTGGATTTTCATCAAATCAAGCAAGGCTTGTCTTGTTTGGCTCCGGTATCGGGGAGAATTCAGCCTGACCGTGCCGATAATGGAGCATTGATGATCAATGACAGCTATAACGCCAATCCGTCATCCTTCAGGGCCGCCCTGGAAGTTTTGCTGGAAATGCCGGGGGAGCCGTGGGTAGCGCTGGGGGCCTTCGGGGAATTGGGTGAAACCAGTGCTGAGCTGCATGCAAGCCTGGGCACGATGGCCAAATCGTTTGGAGTAATTCGCTTGTATGCCACTGGCCCTCTGGCAGACAAAGCGGTGGAATCTTTCGGGCATGGTGCGAGGTATTTCCCATGCCAAGAGGATATGATCGAAACAATTAAAGAAGAATTGAACCCAGATGCGGCATTGTTGGTGAAGGGATCACGCAGTCAGCACATGGAACGTGTCGTCGAGGCACTTCGGGCAAGGACATAAACATGTTGTTAAAGCTTGCGTTGTTGTTGGAAAACTATATTGATGTTTTCCGTGTATTTCACTATTTGACTTTACGCGCCATTCTCGGCGTATTGACGGCGCTGGTGATTTCACTGCTGGTGGGACCGGGCATGATCCACCGTCTCAGCCGTTATAAGATTGGCCAAAGCATCCGCCAGGATGGCCCCCAATCCCATTTTTCCAAGGCGGGAACGCCCACTATGGGAGGGGCCTTGATTCTGGTGTCGATTGCCATCAGCACTTTGTTGTGGGCGGATCTGGGCAACCGATACGTCTGGGTAACCTTGCTACTGACGCTGGCTTTCGGAGGGATAGGTTTCGTTGATGATTATAAAAAACTGGTATTGCGCAACAGCAAGGGATTGGCTGCAAAACACAAGTATTTATGGCAATCGATTTTTGGCTTTTCGGCGGCGCTGTACCTTTACTCTGCAGCGACTCTCCCTACGGAAACCACGTTTATTGTGCCATTCTTCAAGAATGTTTTTTTCGATATGGGTTGGTATTATGTGCTGCTGACTTATTTAGTCATCGTTGGCTCCAGTAATGCCGTCAATCTAACCGATGGTTTGGACGGATTGGCGATCATGCCCACTGTTTTGGTGGGAGGGGCTTTGGGTATTTTTGCCTATGCCTCCGGGAATAGTCATTTTGCTGAATATTTGGGCATTCCCTTTCTACCCAAATCGGGTGAGTTGGTGGTGTTTTGCGGAGCATTGGTAGGTGCAGGATTAGGGTTTTTATGGTTCAACACCTATCCCGCCCAAGTATTCATGGGCGACGTCGGTGCCTTGGCCCTAGGTGCCGCACTGGGTATTCTGGCTGTGCTGGTAAGGCAGGAAATAGTGCTAATGATCATGGGAGGGATTTTTGTGATGGAAACCCTTTCCGTCATGCTCCAAGTGTTATCCTTTAAAATGACAGGCCGTCGCATTTTCCGCATGGCACCGATCCACCACCACTTTGAATTGAAGGGTTGGCCTGAGCCTAGGGTTATTGTCCGATTTTGGATTATCAGTGTAGTATTGGTTTTGTCTGGTTTAGCCACATTAAAATTAAGATGAGTTTCCCATAAATTATAGCCGACCATGCATGCAGACACCCCAACAGCGCAGTTGTTTTACCGGCTTGGCCTAGACAGGTCCTCCCGTGTCCTAGTGGTAGGGCTGGGCGTGACAGGCCTATCGGTAGCGCGTTTTTTGTCAACTAGGGGCATTCAATTGGCGGTTGCCGATAGCCGTGAAAAACCGCCAGGCTTGGCTGAACTACGCGATTTGCTGCCGGATGTGGCTGTTTTTCTTGGAGGGTTCGACTCCGTGGCATTCGACAGGGCAACCCACTTGGTGGTCAGCCCTGGTATCGGGCTGGAAACCCCGATGTTTAAACAGGCTATGCACTCGGGAATACCCGTATTCGGTGATCTAGATTTGTTCGCGAGCGTGGCAGCGGCGCCCATCATAGGCATTACCGGCTCTAACGGCAAAAGCACCGTCACGACCTTGCTGGGGCTGATGGCCGAGGCCGATAACCGCAAGGTCAGAGTCGGCGGCAATCTGGGAACCCCCATGCTTGATTTGTTGGACGACGAGGCTGAGTTGTATGTCTTGGAACTGTCCAGCTTCCAGTTGGAGCGATCCAGCCAACTTGAGGCAAAGGCCTCGACTGTATTGAATATCAGCCCCGACCATATGGACCGTTACCCCAGCCTTCAGGATTACGCCGATGCCAAAAGCCGCATTTTTAATGGACAAGGGCTCATGGTGTTGAATGCCGATGACCCAATGGTTGAGTCCATGGGCAAGGATGGAAGGCAATGTGTAAGATTTAGCCTGAGGACTGATTCGAACGCCGAGTACCGTTTGGCCGACATTGACGGCGGGCAGTGGATGGTACGAAAAGGCCAGCCACTGCTGCCAGTCTCCGAGTTGCGCATCAAAGGGCGGCACAATGCCGCCAATGCTTTGGCAGCTATTGCCTTAGGCGATGCCGTCGGTCTGTCGGATGTCGGCATGCTCCGCGCCATGCGCGAGTTTCCAGGCTTGGACCATCGCATGCAATGGGTTGCTAACGTGGGCGGTGTTTCCTATATCAACGATTCCAAAGCGACTAACGTCGGGGCCGCTGTCGCGGCGCTGGACGGTTTACATGACCCTGTGGTACTGATCGCAGGGGGCGATGGCAAGGGTGCGGATTTCTCCCAACTCGCCGGGGTGGTGGCAGGGAAAGTCCGTGCCGTGATTTTAATGGGCCGCGACGCGCCACTGCTGGAGCAGGCTTTGAGTCCTGTGGTCACTACGATACGGGTGGGCAACATGAAGCAGGCCGTGGCCGCGGCGCACCAACAGGCCAAACCAGGTGATATCGTGTTGTTGGCCCCCGCCTGTGCTAGCCTGGATCAATATAAAGATTATCAAGAACGGGGACGCCTATTTGCGGAAGCCGTGAGGAGTATGCAGTAATGAAAACGCTTGTTGCCGGAAAGAATCGTGGTTTAGTGTTGCAATGGGGGCATAAACGCTTCTACCTGGACACTGTGTTGCTCAGTGTTTCGATGGGGATTTTGGTGCTGGGCTACATCATGGTCGCCTCGGCCTCGCTGCATTTGGGCGAAAAAATGGCCAATGACAGTTTTTATTTTCCCAAACACCAACTGATCCATGTCTTCTTAGGGATGGCCGCAGCGGTATTTGTGGCTTCCCGCCCGCTAGTTTTTTGGGAAAAGTCCTCCTTTGTCTTGTTTGTCGCCGGTATGCTGCTGTTGGTGCTGGTTCTGGTGCCCGGTTTGGGAAAGACAGTGAACGGCAGCGTCCGCTGGCTAAGCATCCTTGGGCTTAGAATCCAAGTTTCCGAGGTCTTTAAGCTGATTTCAGTCGTTTACATGGCCACGTTCATTACCCACCATCTACAAATGGTCAGAACCTCCTGGCAGGGAATGCTCCGCCCAATGATCATGCTGGCGATGGCCTGCGTATTGTTGCTGAAGGAACCCGACTTTGGATCGGCCGCCGTGATCATGGCGGTGGCTATGGGAATGCTGTTCTTGGCAGGCGCACGATTAGTGCAGTTCGGCATTTTGCTTACGGTGGCAGGCTGCGGAGCCGCTTTTTTGGTGTTGACCTCACCCTATCGGATTAAACGTGTGCTTAGTTTCGCCGACCCTTGGGCCGATCCGTTAAATACTGGTTTCCAGTTGACCCAGGCTTTGATCGCCTTCGGGCGCGGTGAATGGATGGGGGTGGGGCTTGGCTCCAGTGTGCAAAAGTTGTTTTTTCTGCCGGAGGCCCACACCGATTTTCTTTTCTCTGTAATCGGCGAGGAACTGGGGTTGATGGGTGCCTTCGTGGTTATCATCTTGTTCGCCATTATCGTTTGGCGGGCATTTGTCATCGGTCGTTTGGCAGAGCGTGTGGGAAATCCCTTCGCCGCCTACATTGCCTATGGACTCGGCATTTGGTTTGGATTGCAGGCTTTTATCAACATGGGCGTGAACATGGGCATGCTTCCGACCAAAGGCTTAACCCTCCCTCTAATGAGTTATGGAGGCGGCAGTATGATCGTCATGTGTTCTGCGTTGGCACTACTATTCCGAGTACGCAGTGAAATCATTGAGGCATGTGGCAGCGTGTCTAGGGAGAGGGCGACATGGTCACGCGTGTCATGATACTAGCCGGCGGGACCGGCGGCCACATCTTCCCCGCATTGGCTGTGGCCGAAGAGTTGCGCACACAAGGCTGCGATGTCAAATGGATGGGAACTCGCGCAGGGCTAGAATCCCGCGTAGTCCCCAATGCAGGCATTCCCATCGAATGGCTGGCGATTGCGGGGTTTCGCGGCAAGGGAACCCTAGCCCAACTGAAAGCCCCTTTCAAACTTCTAGCCGCCTGTTGGCAGGCAGGCAGGATACTGCGTAGTTTCAAGCCCGATGTGGTATTGGGTATGGGTGGCTTTGTGGCGGGGCCGGGAGGGCTTATGGCCCGGTTGCTGGGAATCCCATTGGTAATCCATGAGCAAAACAGAATTCCGGGCACGACTAACCGACTATTGGTAAAATGGTCCACTAAGTCACTGGAAGCCTTTCCCGGTAGCTTCGAAGCCAAAGCGGGAGCGGTTTGTGTGGGCAATCCGCTGCGCAGAACTATTGTGGAAGCAATGGCAGTTGAAAAGCCGGCAAGAGAAAAAGTGACCAGGCTACTAGTATTGGGCGGCAGCCTCGGTGCAAAGGCATTGAACGAAGTTGTTCCCCATGCCATTGCGCTGGTAGGTGGAAAATTAGAGATTATCCATCAAACCGGGGAATCCATGTGTGCGGCAACCGAGGCACTCTATGCCAACTTAGGACTAGAGGCGGAAGTGGTCGCATTCATACAGGACATGGCAGATGCCTACCTATGGGCTGACGTGGCAATTTGCCGGGCTGGAGCGAGTACCTTAAGTGAATTGGCATCAGCCGCGCTGCCCTCTATTTTGATACCTTTTCCATTCGCCATTGACGACCACCAAACTGCTAATGCCCGTTATTTGAAAGATGCCGACGCTGCCTTGCTAATACCCCAAAATCAATTGACCCCTCAAAGTTTAGCAGACGAATTGAAAAATCTAATCCAAACGCCCGAGCGCCTTCGCGGAATGGCCCGCAACGCCCTTGCCCTTGCCAAACCTGATGCCGCCCAGAGGGTTGCACAGACATGCCTGATTGAGGCCAAGCGATGAGGTTTCCCCCGGCTATGGTAGAAAAATACGGCATGGACCGCATACGCAGGATACATTTCGTCGGCATCGGCGGAGTGGGGATGAGCGGTATTGCCGAGGTGCTCATCAATTTGGGCTTCCAAGTCTCCGGTTCGGATTTGCAGATGAACCCCAATGCGCGGCGCTTGGCTGATTTAGGGGCGCATGTATTTTCTGGGCATAGCGCGGAAAACGTGCGCACAGCCGAGGTTATCGTCGTTTCCAGCGCGGTCAGCAGTGACAATCCTGAGTGGGAAGCGGCGCGTCTCCAGAAGATACCGGTCGTCTCCCGCGCCGAGATGCTCGCCGAATTAATGCGCTTTCGCTATGGCATCGCCGTGGCCGGCACTCACGGCAAAACCACTACCACCAGCTTGACCGCCAGTGTATTGGCCGAAGCAGGGCTTGACCCCACTTTCGTCATCGGCGGCAGGTTGAATAGCGCTGGCACTAATGCCCAATTGGGCAGGGGTGATTACTTGGTCGCCGAGGCAGATGAAAGCGATGCTTCGTTCCTGCATCTGCAACCGATGATTGCTATCGTCACGAATATTGATGAAGACCACATGGAGACCTACGGAGGCGATTTTGGCCGGCTCAAGGCCACCTTCATTGAGTTCCTGCACCATCTTCCTTTCTATGGGCTGGCGGTATTGTGTGTGGACGACCCAGGCGTCCAGGAAATTTTACCTAGCGTTAACAAACCGGTGTTAACCTATGGCCTCAGCGAAGGTGCCGACATCCGTGCGGTGGATATCGTCAGGAATGGTCTGAGCACACACTTCACCGTACGCAGGTCAGTATGCGATAGCGGCTTGGAAGTGACCCTTAACCTGCCAGGCAGCCACAATGTTCTCAATGCTTTGGCTGTCATTGGCGTGGCCACCGAGCTGGGTGTGGACGACGGAGCCATCCAGCGCGCCTTGGCCAGTTTTAAAGGCATAGGGCGGCGTTTCCAGATCAATGCCGAATTGCCCTTAGGCAGAAGTTTCGTCACATTAGTGGACGATTACGGGCACCATCCACGCGAGATAGCAGCGACCTTGGACTCTGCCAGACAAGCCTTCCCAGGGCGGCGACTGGTTGTCGTGTTCCAACCGCACCGCTACACCCGCACCCGCGACCTGTTTGAAGACTTCGTGGGAGTGCTGTCAAAAGTTGATGTTCTCGTTTTATTGGACATTTATGCGGCAGGAGAAGCCCCCTTGGCCGGGGTGAACGGACGTTCGCTGTCGCGGGCCATCCGCATGCGGGGATTAGTGGACCCTATTTTCGTCCCGATCATCAGCGAACTGACCGAACTATTGCCCAAGGTATTGTGCCCGGATGATGTGCTATTGACTTTGGGTGCTGGCAATATTGGCTCGATTGCTGCCGAATTGCCCTCGCATTTGGCATCGAAACTAATGGACAAGGAAAGCAATGCAAACTGCGGATAGGGCGCATCCGGGCAGTTTGAAGCCTACACCGGCAAATCCACCAACTTTGCATGGAATATTGCGCCACAACGAACCTCTCAGCGCCCATACATCTTGGCGAGTGGGCGGTCCGGCTGAACAAATGTATTTCCCCGCCGATAGGGAGGATCTTTTGTGCTTTCTTCGCACCTTGCCCCAAGACCAGCCTTTGTTCTGGCTAGGCTTAGGCAGCAATTTGCTAGTGCGCGATGGTGGCATCAAAGGCATGGTCATTTGTACAAAAAACCGCCTGAAAGCCATGCATTGCACCGATAAGGGACATATCTATGCGGAAGCCGGTGTTCCATGTGCCCATGTGGCCCGCTTCTGCGCCGAGCAGGGCTTGCAAGGTGCCGAGTTTCTGGCTGGCATACCCGGCACTCTAGGCGGTGCATTGGCCATGAACGCCGGGGCCTTTGGCGGTGAAACATGGCCATTGATCAACAAGGTTTTGACGGTTGACCGCTTTGGCAGGATCAGGAATAGACCTGTCCACGATTATCAAATCGGCTACCGTAGTGTAAACGGCCCCGATGGCGAATGGTTCTTAGCAGCAGAACTGATGCTCGCTCCAGGCAACACCGAACAGAGCCGGGAACACATCAGATCGCTCTTGGCGAAGCGGGCAACGACCCAACCCGTCAACCAACCGAGTTGCGGCTCGGTGTTCCGCAACCCGCCAGGTGATTTTGCCGCCAGGTTAATCGAAACCTGTGGGCTGAAGGGGTATCGCATAGGCGGTGCCTGCGTGTCGGAGAAACACGCCAACTTCATTGTGAACCTAGGGGAGGCGAGCGCCGACGACATTGAGCGATTAATTGGTAAAGTGCGTGATCAAGTAAAAAACCGCCACGGAGTCTGGCTTGAGTCAGAAGTCCGCATCGTGGGCGAACCGTTGGCAAGTTAACTAAACAGGAGAGGAAGTGAGTGTTCGAATGACAAGCGCCAAAGAATTTGGCCGGGTCGCTGTGCTGATGGGCGGGGCGGCGGCGGAGCGGGAAGTTTCATTGAGAAGCGGCAATGCTGTGCTGAAGGCACTGCTCGACCGTGGAGTGGATGCGGTCGGCCTGGATGTGGGAGAAAATTTGGTCGAACCCCTGCTACAGTCGAAATATGACCGTGTGTTCAACATAATCCACGGGCGTGGCGGGGAGGATGGCGTATTGCAAGGTGCGCTGGAAGCATTGGGCATTCCCTACACCGGTAGTGGAGTCCTTGCATCGGCCTTGGCGATGGACAAACTGCGGACCAAGCTATGCTGGCTAGGCGCCCGTCTGCCAACTCCAGGATGGATGCTGCTAGAAAAAGACGATGACTTGACTCGTTGCGCGGAGCAACTGGGTTTTCCCCTGATTGTAAAACCCGCGAATGAAGGGTCTAGCATAGGGATGAGCAGGGCTGGAAACTTTGACGAATTGAAGCAGGCTTGGAAAGTTGCAGCCCAATACAATTGCAGTGTCTTTGCCGAGGTTTGGGTGGTCGGAAAGGAATATACGGCGGCGGTCTTGAACGGGCAGCCGCTACCTTTGATCCGGCTTGAAACTCCCAACGCATTTTACGACTTCGATGCGAAATATCGCGCCGACACCACCCGTTACCATTGCCCTTGCGGCTTGGATGGCCAAACAGAAGCAGCGCTTCAGGAACTGGCCGTCAAAGCTTGCCAGGTTTTAGGGGTTAAGGGATGGGGAAGGGTCGATTTGTTGGTCGACGAAGAAAACCGCCCTTGGTTGATTGAAGTAAACACAGTTCCAGGAATGACCGACCATAGCTTGGTACCCATGGCGGCCAAGGCTAACGGCATCGAATTTGACGAATTGGTATGGCGAATATTAGAAACCAGCCTCGGGCGGGAATAAACCGGCGGAGTACCATCCCCAAACGGCGCGGGGACAGGAACCGATCCAAACTACTCAAAAGGTCGTTGCGGATCGTTTTATTGTTTGCCTTGGGAGGACTCGCTTGGACAGGCTGGGAACGGATTCCAGTCAAGGAATGGGCGGGGCTTTTCCCGATTGACAACGTTCGCATTGTGGGGGATGTTGAAAACCTGGATGTGGACAAGCTGCAAAAAGCCTTGTTACCCGCCATCAGTGGAGGATATTTTTATCAGGACTTGGGCGAAATTGAAGGTGCAATCCGCCCCATTGCCTGGATTGACCGGGTGCGGCTGACCCGGATTTGGCCCGACACTTTGGAAATTGGCATCACTGAGCAAAAGGCAGTTGCGCGATGGGGAGACAGGGCATTGTTGAATCCGCGTGGAGAGCGGTTCACTCCCGATGGGATTGATGCCTTTTCCAACCTTCCCGTCATCTATGGTCCATTGGGGATGGAAAGTTATCTACTAGAAATGATGAATACCCTCAATGAAAAACTTCAGCAAAAAGGGGTACATGTGGCTGCTCTAGACATGAGCAAGCGAAGGGCATGGATAGTCAAACTTAACAACGGACTGGAAATTCACTTCGGCAGGCAGGATCCGGTCAATCTGTTGGAACGCTTCCTGAGCCTAGTTCCCAAACTAGGCGAGGAGGCGTTTGCCCAGTTGAAGAGGGTAGATTTGCGCTATCCCAATGGCTTTGCCGTAGTATGGAAATCTGCCGAAGAAATCAGCGGTGAAAATAGCGCGGTATCCCAACTTAATGGCAACGCCAGCAATCTGGCGGTAGAGAACTAATTAGCATGGCAAGAAAATCGGAACATAACTTGATTGTTGGTTTGGATATCGGCACATCAAAAGTGGCCGCTATCGTCGGTGAAATGAAGGATGATGGTGAAATTGAGGTGATCGGAATCGGCTCGCAGCCCTCCCGTGGGCTGAAAAAGGGCGTGGTGGTCAATCTGGAGGCGACAGTGCAATCTATCCAGCGCGCCATTGAAGAGGCTGAAGCAATGGCGGGGTGCCGAATCCACTCGGTATATGCAGGAATAGCAGGCAACCATATCAGCAGCATGAATTCCCATGGCATCGTCGCCATCAAGGAAAAGGAGGTCACCCAAAGTGACGTGGACAGGGTGATAGATTCGGCCCGTGCGGTGGCAATCCCGGCAGACCAGAAAATATTGCATATTCTGCCTCAAGAGTTTGTGATCGACCGCCAAGAGGGAATCAAAGAGCCTATAGGCATGTCGGGCATACGACTGGAGGCGAGAGTGCACATCGTCACCGGAGCGGTAAGCGCGGCGCAGAATATCGAAAAATGCATCAGGCGTTGCGGTTTGGAGGTGGATGATGTCATCTTGGAGCAATTGGCATCGGCACAAGCCGTGCTGGCGGAGGATGAAAAGGAGTTGGGCGTTTGCCTAGTCGACATCGGCGGCGGCACCACCGACATAGCGGTTTTCACCGACGGAGCCATCCGCCATACGGCGGTCATTCCAATTGCCGGCGACCAAGTGACCAACGACATCGCCGTGGCTTTACGGACACCCGCCCAGTATGCCGAAGAGATTAAGATCAAATACGCTTGTGCGCTGACGCAACTGGCTCGCTTGGATGAAACCATCGAAGTTCCGAGCATCGGTGAACGCCCCTCACGGCAAATTTCCAGGCTCAATCTCGCGGAAATCGTCGAGCCTCGTTACGAGGAGTTGCTGTTGTTGGTGCAGGCTGAACTGCGGCGTAGCGGCTTTGAGGATTTGATCGCCGCAGGCATCGTTCTTAGCGGCGGCAGTTCAAGGGTAGAAGGCTTGGTGGATCTGGCCGAGGAGATTTTCCACATGCCAGTGCGTCTAGGCTTGCCTCAATTTGTGACTGGCCTAAGCGATGTGATCCGTAACCCTGCTTACGCAACCGGTGTGGGCTTGCTGCTCTTCGGACGCCAGCACGGGCCACATGGTGAGAAAGGCCCCTTGGGGGACGGTGGTTTCAAAAGGATGGTGAACAAAATGAAAAGTTGGTTTCAGGGTAATTTTTAGTTTTTTTGGCAAATTCAAGTCTCAGGAAGACAAGGGGTGGATAGTATGAAATTTGAAATAGCGGATTCCTACAGTCAAAAAGCCGTCATTAAAGTTGTTGGTGTTGGCGGCGGTGGCGGTAACGCGGTCAATCACATGGTCAACAGCCATATTCTAGGTGTGGATTTCATCTGCGCCAATACCGACGCGCAGGCATTAAAAAGTGTCAATGCCCGGTCAGTCATCCAACTCGGCAACGCGCTGACGAAGGGGCTAGGTGCGGGGGCCAACCCGGAAATTGGCAGGCAGGCGGCTTTGGATGACCGCGAGCGCATCCTTGAGGTGCTGGACGGCGCGGATATGGTGTTCATCACCTCGGGCATGGGTGGCGGGACCGGCACAGGAGCCGCACCGGTCATCGCCGAAATAGCCAAAGAGGCGGGTATTTTGACTGTCGCCGTCGTGACCAAGCCCTTCCATTTCGAAGGCAAGAAGCGCAGGGCCATCGCCGAGAAGGGCATTGAGGAATTAAGCCAGTTTGTAGACTCCCTGATCACCATTCCTAACGAAAAGCTGCTGCCGGTTCTAGGCAAAAACGTCAGCCTCATTGAGGCTTTCGCCGCAGCCAACAACGTGCTGCTAGGGGCGGTGCAGGGCATCGCTGATTTGATCACCCACCCTGGAATCATCAACGTGGACTTTGCCGACGTGCGCACGGTGATGTCCGAAATGGGCATGGCGATGATGGGCACAGGCGTGGCCGTCGGTGAAAACCGGGCAAGGGAAGCGGCGGAGAAGGCCATAGCGAGTCCGCTGCTCGACGATATCAACCTCCAGGGCGCACGCGGAATCCTCATCAATATCGCCGGCGGATCGGACCTCACCCTTAGCGAATTCAATGAAGTGGGCAATGTCGTCCACGAATTCGCGGCTGATGATGCCATCGTGGTGGCAGGGGTTTCCGTGGACCCCGAACTTCGGGATGAGTTGCGCGTCACCGTCGTCGCGACGGGGCTTGCCAGCCACCGCCAATTGAATGAAACTCCAATGCGCCTAGTGAAAACCCACAACGGTGAAATTGACTACGGCGCTTTGGACAAACCGACAAGCATACGCAACAAACCGAAGCACGATAACAGGGGCGAATCCAAGAAGGAGATTGACTTGGATTACTTGGACATTCCCGCTTTCCTAAGGCGCCAAGCGGATTGATGGCAACTGGTGAAAACCACACGCGTGCCTTGCGATAAATTGGATACCTGCTTAAGACACGTGGCGCTGGTTTTCTTAAAAAAATCGTCGGCCTGCTTTTTTCCAGGCGGACGCATGCAAAGCTTATGGGTGAACCGATGATAAGGCAGAGAACACTAAAAAACGTAATTAGAGCAACCGGTGTGGGATTGCATACGGGCCAAAAGGTCTACTTGACCTTGCGGCCAGCCGCTCCCAACAGTGGCATCAAATTCCGGCGAGTCGATCTGGCCGAACCAGTGGTGATTGAGGCCAAGCCTGAGAACGTCGGTGAAACCACTCTGTCGACTACACTCGTCAGTGGACGGGTTAAGATTTCCACGGTGGAGCATCTGTTATCCGCGTTGGCCGGGCTGGGCATCGACAATGCTTATGTCGATGTCAGTGCGCCGGAAGTGCCCATCATGGACGGCAGCGCCGGGCCATTCGTATTTCTTGTCCAGTCAGCAGGAATACTTGAGCAGGACGCACCAAAGAAATTCATCCGCATCAAAAAGGAAGTGACGGTGGTAGATGGCGACAAATGGGCGAAATTTGAACCTTATGATGGTTTCAAGGTGACCTTTACCATAGACTTCGACCATCCGGTGTTCAACCGGGACAATCAAACTGCCAGCATTGATTTTTCATCCACTTCCTTCGTCAAAGAAGTCAGTCGGGCTAGGACGTTTGGATTCATGAGGGATATTGAAGCGTTGCGCAAAAGAAAGCTGGCCTTAGGGGGTAGCATGGACAACGCTATCATCGTGGATAATTACCGGATTCTAAACGAGGACGGTCTACGCTACGCGGACGAATTCGTCAAACACAAGATACTGGATGCCATCGGCGACCTTTACCTGCTAGGCCATAGCCTGATTGGGTCATTTGTCGGCTACAAATCCGGTCATGGGCTTAACAATCAATTGCTGAGGGAGTTGTTGAAGCAGAAGGACGCATGGGAATGTGTGACCTATAGCGAAGAGGAGGGGCTTCCCATCTCCTACATGCGCACTATCCAAGCCATACGCTAAATATCCTCCCCAACCTACTAGTGCCCGCCCTTCGACTTGGCTCAGGGCGGGACTTTCGACTTTGCCCTAGACAGGCTTATTCTGGCCTAGGTTTGCTCCTTGGCGTAATGTTCCATCGCCGTGCCTAGCCTTGCCAGCGCCCTGCCTAACTCGTCGCAATAGGCCGCCTTGCCGCTTTCTTTTACGATGCCAATGGTTTCTGGCGAGGGTGCTCGCATAAGCCTAACGGCGCTGTCCTGCGCCGTAGTATGGAGGTTCTTAACCGACACCCGCCTGAAGAAAGGCGACCTGTGGTTCGCATTGAGCTTCGCCAAGATTACCGGCGCATAAAACCGAAGCTGGGAAGCGAACGCCTGCGAATCGGAAAAGATGACCACCTCACCATCCTCGTGCGCAACACAATCAAGGCAGTGCCCGGCCAACGCGATAGGCAATCCCTCCTTGATCTTTTTCAACAGTTCAGAGTGGATTGCAACACGCCGCAAAATCTCCTGAAAAGCCGGGGTTTTTAGGAGTTGCTGGGGGGAGTCTGGTTTGTAAGCCATGCAGCGTTTTAATTTCGAATAATTAGTTGTTGAGTTATATTATATTGCAGAGCAATTCACATAATGGCTGGCTTTATTGAGTGTCCATTATTATTTTTCTTTGTTAACTGATGTTACGTAGTCATCGCTAGAGGATGGCAACTTGTGGAGTGCGGCGACTCGTCGCGCTGGACACAAAAGACGGCGACGAGTCGCCGCACTCCACAACATCCGTGCTACAGCCTACACGGTTGCTTAACATAAGTTTGTTAAGATAAAAACACTGTAGACACAAGTCCTGCCAAGCAAAAGAACGCATCCAATTCCCCTTCCCTATCTAACAATTTTATACGATAATCCAATCAGACCACCTAAAGGCGCAAAGCTTGTTTTATTTTTGTTGGATTGTCAATCCTTAGGAGTTTCCATGTCGGCCAATATTCACATTGACGACGACGGCATCGTTGGCGAAACCGTCCGCCGCACCTTGCATTTTATCTGGATTGTGGACGAATCTGCTTCGATGTCCGGGCAAAAAATTCAAGCGGTCAACCACGCCATCAAAAGTGTGCTGCCGGACATCCGCAAAATCGAGGACGGCTAGCGAGTCAGCATTTTAATGCGGGCCATTTGGAAACCCTGCCGGCACCCGACGTGGGTCGCTTGGTCGAACATATCCGCGTGGTCAGCACCCAAGTCGCCAGCGCTTCGGCCTCGTCCAAATCCACACTGCAAGACAACAACCCCGTGCCGGTGCAAATCAACGCCAACGCCCTGCAATCGGTCACTGGGCCGGTGACGGGCAATTTAGGCGGGCTGGACCCGAACCAAGTGTTTTGAGGCGCGGCCATGCGGGGACACTAGGCGCGCATCGCGACGACGGAAACGGGCTTGTTGCTGACCGGCTGTGTCCGGGGGGCCAATCACCGCGACAAGAACCTGCCTTGCCAAGATGCCAGTCTGGCTGGCATCCATTATTACAAGGGATACCCTTATGTGTTGCTGGCGGTGGCGGACGGCCACGGCGCGGGGAGTTACACGCGTAGCGAATTGGGCGCCCATTTCGCCGTCCGCGCCGCTGCCGAAGCCGCTGCCCGCTGGGTGGTATTCGCGGTGGACTGCCTGGAAAAGCAGCCAGCCGACTGGCTGGACAATGTGCGCACTGAATTCAGCCAGCGTTTTGTCCGGCATCTGCGGCAAACCTGGGAAGCCAACGTCACCGGCCATCTTGCCGCCTTTCCGATGCAGCCCGCAGCGTCGGGCGTGGAAGCCCTGAAACCCTACGGCACGACAGTGGCCTTGGCGGTGGTGTTTGCCGGTCAACTGTTTGCCGGGGCGATAGGCGACAGCACGCTGTTCCTCGTCCGCGAAGAAGCCGGGGCGGGGACGGCGGCGGACCTGCTGGCCGGTGCCAAAGCCGATGGGCTGGGCTTGGCAACGGACAGCCTGGCCTCAGCCGATGCCGTGTATAAATGGAAACATAAAATGTTGCCCTTGGCCGAGACGCGCATGGTGTTGGCCTCCACCGACGGTTTTAAAGACTCGCTGGCCGACCCGTTAAAAACCTTGGCGGATTTGCAGCACGACACCGAAGCCAAGGGCTTCGCATGGCTGGAAGGCCGCTTGGATGGTTTTCTGGCAAGGCTGACCGAGCAAGGCGTAGGCGATGATATCGCCACGGTGTTTTATTTTCCCCCGCAAGCGCCCTTACCCGTAACCGCCCCGGCGTCAGCCGCCGACATAATAGAGACGGCAGAATCTCAAGCAGGAAAAAACTATGATTGAAGAATTCATTGGCCGCGATTCCGGCAAACGCTATTGCATAGAGGGGAAACTGGGCAGCGGGGGCCAAGGCACGGTTTATCTCGTCAAAGACAAAGCCAACGGCAGCCACTACGCTGCCAAATGGTACAAACCCACCGGGCGGGAAGCCCAGCAGGAAAGCCAAATCGAAGCACTGGTACGCCGGGGCGAGCCATTTACCGACGATACCGGCATCCGCTTCTATTGGCCCATCGAATGCCTGTCTTTTGCGGGTTCCACGGGCTTGAGCTATTTGATGAAGGTCTACGACAACAGCAAATATTTCAAATTTAATGAAATATGCCTAGGGCGCAGCAAGCAACCGAGGCTACCGGTGCTATGCCGGATTGGCCACCGGCTGGCGGCGGCCTTGGAAGTCCTCCATGCCGCTGGCTACGCCTATTGCGACATCAACCAAGACAATATCATCATAGACCCGATACAGGGCGAAATCGGCATGATTGATAACGACAATGTCGTGGTCAACAACTCGACCGTCGATGTGCGGGGTGTCTGGGAATTCATGGCACCGGAAGTTTCCCTAGGGAATGCCATGCCGAATGCCGAATCCGATTTGTACTCGGCATCCGTGCTGTTGTATTACCTGTGGATGTGGGAGCATCCGATGGACGGCAAGGAAACCATGAAGCTGTATTCTTGGGACATTCCGGCCAAGCAGAAATATTTTGCGCGTGAGCCGCTGTTCGTGTTCCACCCCACTAACCATGCCAACACCGCCCACGGGGTGCAGGGCTTGGAACTGCATGTGACCCGCTGGGAGCGGCTGTGCCCGCCCAAACTCAAAGCGATGTTCACGGAAACCTTCACCGAGAGCGTACATCAGCCGGTCCGGCGCAAGCGCCTGAATGAATGGCGTCGGCTGTTTTTGGAGATGGAGTCCAACGCGCCGGTGTGCCGCTGCGGGGCGGTGAATGTGTGGGATGGCGCATCCAAGCCTTTGACCTGCTGGAAATGCGAACAGGAGGTCGCACTCGGCTTATGCCTGCACGTGCGCCACGCCCACCACGGCAATAGTGTCCAACTGGCCTATGCCGGTGCAAGCCTGCGCCGCCACCATCTGGACGTGGGCCGTTTCAGCGCGGATTCCAGCAAGGTCGAGGCCACCGTGGAACCGCACCCCAAAGAACCGGGCCATGTGATCCTGCGCAACCAAACCGCCCACACCTGGAGCTACCGCGCCCCGGACGGCACTTTATTGGATTTGGAACCCGGCAAGGCCCGCGCCTTGATGGCAGGGGTGGAATTGCACATCGGCCCGAGGACCGTCAAAGTCAGGGCGGCGTAGGGCCGGGTTCATCCGGCCTGATTCGGCGCGTTGCAACGCGCCCTACTATTGACCTTGTAACATGAGCCTTGCCAACCGCCTGACCGAATTGCTGAAACAACATGGACCCAATCTGCTGCGCGATCAGAGGAAATTGTTTGCGTTGGCGGAAGCCGGGAAATGGCCGGAGCGCGAACGGTTTTTATTGAAAGTCGCCTACCGTTCCAGAGTGGTCGAACGCTTGCTGAGTAGCGCCGACGAGGCAATCCAACGGCAAGCCTGCAAAAACCTCACCGCAGAGTTTGCGTTGTCAGCCGGCGCGGCGGAGGACATTGTTCGCGCCTTGAGCGCGGCGTTAAACCACACCCCGCCGCCACGACTGGCCCCGCGCAAGCTTCCCCCGCTTCCACGCTTATTCACCCACGGCAGTGGACGGTTGGCGGGCCGTTTGTCGCTGGCCGCCGTGCTGGTTGTGCTAATCGGCTTTGTGCTAGGCTGGCTGTTGGGGCAAACGGGCGATTCTCAAGCTACCCAAGCCCTAAAAGAAGGCCAACAACAGCAAAGCCAGTTGCAACAGCAGATTCAACAGGCCAAAGACGATGCGACAACCAAGCGGTTGGCCTTGCAAGCCGAATTGGAGAAGCTAAAGAGCGCATCCGCTCCAGCCAATGCTGACCCCACGGGGGGCAGGGTGGGGGCCAATCCACCGCAAACCAGCCCAGCCTGCCCCAACTGCCCAATTTTGGTCGCGCTTCCCGGCGGGGAATTCATGATGGGTTCGGACACTGGTGAGAGCGACGAAAAACCCGTCCACGCCGTTAATGTGCAGCCCTTCAAAATGGCAACATACGAAGTGACCCAGGCGCAATGGCAGGCGGTGATGAATTCCAACCCATCCAATTTCAAAGATTGCGGCGGCGACTGCCCGGTGGAGAGCGTCAGCCTCAACGACGCGCAAGCGTACATCGCCAAGCTGAACCAACAGACCGGGCTGCACTATACCGCCTGCCCACCGAGGCGGAATGGGAATACGCCTGCCGGGGCGGCAGGCAACAAGAATATTGCGGCTCGGACAGTGTGGACGCAGTGGCTTGGTGTGCTGGCAACTCGGGCAATACAACTCACCCGGTCGGCAACAAGCAGCCCAACGGCTTTGGCCTGTACGATATGAGCGGCAATGTCTGGGAATGGACCTGCTCGGCCTACCACAATCCTTACGATGGCGACAAAAATATATGCACAAATGATGCCGGCAGGCCTCGGGCGGTCCGGGGCGGCTCGTTGTACGGCTACGGCATGAACGCCCGTTCCGCCAACCGCGACAGGAACAGCCCCGACTACCGGTACTTCAACCAGGGGTTTCGTCTAGCCCAGGACTAAATTGCCTTTGCCCTTTATGCTTTTTCCTTTTTTCTTTTCTTTTGGGGTTCTAGGGGCGTAGCCCCTAGCCGATTTTTTTTTTTGCCCGTTCCCAAGTAACTGATCATACGCAACGAACACTTGTAGGGCGGCCTTCAGGCCGCTTCAACCAACTTAAACCCCATAGACTTAAGAGCGGCCTGAAGGCACCGCCCTACAACAGCCTACATCCGGGCTCAGATGCCAAATTAAGGGTTGGAAAACTGTTCGTTTTTGACATAGGCGGAAACAAACCCCGCCTGATTGCGGCAATTCACTTTAATTCCGGTAAGGTTTTCATTCGGCACATACTGAGCCATGCAGATTACCATCATTACGGATCAATCCCTCAGAACCTCTTGCGCCGAACCGGCATTCAGCAATCTGTCACCCCACAGCAGCAGTGTTTCCGCATCTGCATTTTGTAGCCTTTGGCGTATCGCTTCGTCTAAACTGCCGAAACGAAGTTCCATTAGCCGCAATAGCAAGGTTGCCTCCCCTTTTTGCATGCCCTTTTCCATGCCCTTTTCCATGCCCTTTTCCATGCCCTTTTCCATGCCCTTTTCCATGCCTTGCCGCTCCCATTGCTCGGTCCATTCGATCACGCGTTCTGCCAACATGCTCTTCACCTCTTGCAATTCGTTAATATCCTCAAAATTCATGCCGGGCATTCGGCCTGGCAAAAGCACCCGCTTCAGCCATACGGTGAACGCCCGGCGCAGCGAGTCTTGCCCAGATGCCTTCAGCCATTCGACCAAAGCAACCAGCACCTGTTCCACGTCGTGCGGGGTGCGGCTGTTTTCCATGCGGAACAGTGCCGCCGCCACGTTGCGCAGGGGAGCCAGTTCGCTGTCGGCATAGCGGCCTTCGTCCAACAGCAGATAGCGCAGACGCGGGCGGTAGCGGTCCAACCCGACGGGCGCTACGGCGATCAAGTCGGCAACTTCCTCTGGCGCGTTCCAGCGCGGCCTACCGTTGTACAGCACGACCGGCAATACCGGCGGCAGAAGCCTGTCCGCCGTCAAGCCCCCCGTGCGAATGATGTCTTGGTAAAGCAGCCCGAGGTAGGCCAGCACCCGCACTGCCATGAAAGGGTCCACGCTGGACTGGAATTCGATCAGCAAATAAACATAAAGCCATTCCCGCCCCAAACGGACTCGCCAGACGATATCGTCCAAGCGTTCACGCAGGTCATCAGTGACATAGCCATCGCCAGTACGCTCCAAGGTGGAAAAATCCAAGTCATCCACCCACTCCTCGCACACGAAACCGCGCAACAGGTCGGCAACCATTTCAGGGTGGGAAAACAATAGTTTGTAGCTATGGTCATGGTTCATGCGCAAAGTATAGCGTCCGGCGGGGCGGTTGGAAACCAGCAAAAACGATGAGCGGTATAGGCCGTAAGTTGCTTGCCTAATAGAATGGATATTAGAATTTATCGGAAACCTGCCACCAATGCAGCAAAAGCAGGGTCAATCAGTGGATTGCTACCCTACTGTCCTTATCACAGCGCTTTCATTTTCGACATTTCATTAAAAAATGGCAGCCATTCAAGCGAGCATTTGACCAAACCTCTTGTGCAATTTAGCATCCTATCAAGTAACTATCCGATGTTGGAAGCGCTGTTAATATAAAAATGGAGCAATTTGCGGTATCATCCGCACATCATTTACATAGGTTGGAATCGAATCACAATGCTGGGCAAGCTGGTCAAAACAATCATCGGTAGCCGAAATGAACGGCTAATTAAGAAAAAAAATAAAATCGTCAAGAAGATCAATGCTCTGGAACCCCAGATGCAAAAGCTCTCCGATGCGGAACTGCAAGCGAAAACGCTGGAGTTCAGGGAACTCCTGGCTAATGGGGAAAAACTGGAAGCCCTGTTGCCGGAGGCTTTTGCCGTAGTCCGTGAAGCCTCAAGCCGCGTGTTGAACATGCGCCATTACGATGTGCAATTAGTTGGCGGCATGGTCCTGAATGACGGGAAAATCGCTGAGATGAAGACCGGCGAAGGCAAAACCTTGGTGGCGACTTTGGCGGCCTATCTCAACGCTCTTCCCGGCCACGGGGTGCATGTGGTCACCGTGAACGATTACCTGGCCCGCCGCGATGCCGAATGGATGGGCGAAATCTATGGCTTTTTGGGGCTAAGCACGGGTGTCATTGTCAGCGGGCTGGACAATACCGAGCGCCGGGCGGCTTACGCTGCGGACATCACCTACGGCACCAACAACGAATATGGCTTCGACTACTTGCGCGACAACATGGCCTTCACCCCGGACGACCGAGTGCAGAGGGGCCGCCATTTTGCCATCGTCGACGAGGTGGACTCCATTCTGGTCGATGAAGCGCGCACCCCGCTCATCATCTCAGGCCCCACGGAAGACCGCAGCGACCTTTACCATCAGGTCAATCGGCTGATCCCGAAGCTGGCCAAGCAAGAAAAGGAAAACGGCCCAGGTGACTACAGCGTCGATGAAAAATCCAAGCAAGTCTTCCTGACCGAGCAGGGCCACGAACGCATTGAGGAGATGATGGAAGAGCACGGCCTGATCAAGCCTGGGCAAAGTCTGTACGATGCCGTCAATATCCGCCTGATGCATTACATCAACGCCTGCCTGCGCGCCAATGTATTGTTCCAGAGGGACGTGGACTATATCGTCCGCGATAATCAGATCATCATCGTCGATGAGTTCACCGGTCGTGCGATGACCGGGAGGCGCTGGTCGGAAGGCTTACACCAGGCGATGGAGGCCAAGGAAGGGGTGACGGTGCAGAACGAAAACCAGACCTTGGCATCGATCACCTTTCAAAATTATTTCCGGTTATACGACAAGCTTTCCGGCATGACCGGGACGGCGGATACGGAGGCCTTCGAATTCCAGCAGATTTACAATCTTGAAGTCGTCGTCATCCCGTCGAATGTTCCGAATGTCCGCAAAGACTTGGGCGATTTGGTGTATCTAGGTGTGCAGGACAAATACAATGCCATACTCGAAGATATTAAAGAATGCATAGGGCGCGGCCAGCCCGTGTTGGTAGGCACCACGTCGATTGAAAACTCCGAACACCTGTCCGGGCTGCTGAAAAAGGCTGGTATAGAACATAATGTGCTGAATGCCAAACATCACGAGCGGGAAGCCCACATCGTCGCCGAGGCGGGGCGGCCTTCTGCTGTGACTATCGCCACTAACATGGCGGGCCGAGGCACCGATATCATTTTGGGCGGCAATGTGAAGGAGGAAATATCCCACCGGAATTTGCTCGACCCCGCCGACATTGAACAGGCGAAAATCGACTGGGCGCAGCGTCACCAAGCCGTGGTGAATAGCGGTGGCCTGCATGTCATCGGTTCCGAACGGCACGAATCTAGGCGCATCGACAACCAGTTGCGCGGACGTTGCGGTCGGCAGGGCGATCCCGGTTCCACCCGATTCTATTTGTCGCTGCAAGACAGCCTCATGCGTATATTTGCCTCTGACCGGGTTGCCGCGATCATGCAGAAACTCGGCATGACCGAGGGCGAGGCTATTGAGCATCCGTGGGTCACCAAAGCCATTGAGAATGCCCAGCGCAAAGTGGAAGCGCGCAACTTCGACATTCGCAAGCAATTGCTGGAATACGACAACGTTGCCAATGACCAGCGCCGCGTGATTTACTCCCAGCGTGATGCGCTGATGGAAGCCGAGGACATTTCGGAAACCATCACGGCAATCCGTGAGGATGTGGTCAACACCATGTTCGCACAATTCATTCCGCCGCATACCATGGAAGAACAGTGGGATGTGAAAGGCATGGAAGAAGCACTGGACCATGAACTCAACGTGCCAACCCCGATTGCCCAATGGCTGGAAGAGGACAATTATCTGCACGAGGAAAAACTCAAGAAACTGATTATCGACCGGGTGCAGGAGGACTACGAAGCCAAATCCACCGCCATCGGCCTGTCAGTGATGCACCATTTTGAGAAATCGGTGATGCTGCAAGTGCTGGACAATGCATGGAAGGAACATTTGGCATCCATGGACCATTTGCGCATGGGCATCCACCTGCGCGGCTACGCCCAGAAAGACCCTAAACAGGAGTACAAACGCGAAGCCTTTGAAATGTTCACCAATATGCTGGACAGCGTGAAACAGGAAGTGATTTCCATCGTCTCCAAGGTCCAGGTCCGCAGCGACGAAGAGGTTCAGATTATGGAGGAACAGGCACGGCAAAAACAGCGTGAGTTGGAACTGTCCTTCCATCACGCAGATGCAGCCGGAATGGAGGAAGATGGCCCAGATGCTCCTGCTGAACAGCCCAAAAAGGCCGAGCCGATCAAAACTGTTGTCCGCGAAGGGACAAAGATCGGCAGAAACGACCCTTGCCCTTGCGGTTCCGGCAAAAAATACAAACAGTGTCATGGCCGGTTGGCTTGAACAAATGGTTGACAACGCGCAATTCAGGTAAAGATGAGTATGAAGTATTTTGAACTCGAGCAACAGGCTAAAAAATCAGAAGATGAACTGTACCAAGCACTACAGAAAATGACTCTGGAAGATTTAGGGGTTCTTTTTCTCGAGCCTCTTGAGAATTACCCGTACCTCAATGCCATCCTTCCAAGTATGCCGGCGGAAGAAACCCAGGTGGCTTGGACCGGCACATCGGGCCGGGCGTTGCTTGACCAATCGCTGTCTTTTGTCCGGGAGTTGGCGAGGTTCTACGAACAACAGACTGGCAAGAGCCTGCAACAATCCACCATTCTGGATTATGGGTGCGGATGGGGACGGTTGATCAGGCTTTTATACAAATTTACCCCTCCGAAGAATATCTACGGTTGCGATGCTTGGGAACATTCCTTGCAACTTTGCCTGGATGCCCGTGTGCGCGCCAATCTCAAGCTGTGCGCGGAAGTCCCGACCAGCCTGCCCTTTGAAGGTGTACAATTTGATCTTATCTATGCATTTTCGGTTTTTACCCATTTGTCTGAAAAGACCAGCCAAGCGGTGATGCGCGCATTGCGTCAGCATATTGCCCCGCAAGGCTTGCTTGCCATCACCATCAGGCCGATAGAGTACTGGCGCGCCCACGACCAAAAGCAAAATCTTGTGGATGTTGAGCGCATGGAGAATGAACATCGTTCGCGTGGATTTGCCTTTACGCCCCACTGCCGACCGCCCATTGATGGCGACGTGACGTATGGCGACACATCCATTTCTTGCGAGTACATTGCAAAAAACTGGGGTGGATGGGAACTGGTCGGCGATAGCTTATATCCGGCAGATCCCAATCAAAGAATTGTGTTCTTAACCCCTTTGTAGGCACAATTTACTATCTGGGGCTTACCTTGTGCGCCATTCCTCGGCTACTCGACAAATCCATAGACTTTAAATATGAAAATGACGGCACCTACGAATCAACTAATAGCGGTCGCAGCGGAAATGGCTTTGCCGAAGGTTAGACAAAAGGAGCGTTTAGGAGGGCTTGAGTCACTACGCGGTTACGCTGCGCTTTCAATTGTTTGCTTTCATGTAATATGGATTCCCAAGCTCATTGATCCAAACCTTTTAGGCTTCATGAAATGGTATTTTGGATTCGGTGTGCCACTCTTTTTCGTTGTCAGTGCTTTTAGTTTAACTTACGGATATGCTGGAAGATTCTTTTCTGAACAGGATATCCTGTCTTTTTGGATACGACGTTTGGCTAGAATCGCACCTTTGTTTTATTTCATGTTGGTTTTTCAAATTGCAATTCTACATTTTAATTATAATCAAGCTATCAGCATTTCCGATACCATATTGAGTGCCACATTTACCTTTGATCTTGTTTCTAATCGTGTCGATGGGATAGTGCTTTCCTCGTGGAGTATCGGAGTGGAAATGTTGTTTTACGTATTATTTCCCGTACTACTCATCATATGCCGCAATGGGTTGGCAACGGCATTTGCACTTCTGCTGTCGATACTAGTCACTTTCAAGCTATTGATCGGCAATGTGGACAATTCGATGTCTCATACTCTTATATATAATATGCCGTACTTTATTTCTGGAATTATAGGATTTTATCTATATCAGTTCCTCCAGCAAAAACGGCCTAAAATTATGGCTCTACTCTGCATAGGTGTCGGGTTCATAGGCCTACTAGTACTGACGATATCTCAGCAATTCCCGGTCAATATTTTATTATAAAAATCATAAGGTTGAGATGATTCAGCAAACTTCTTCGTTGCCTGTGCAGAGTATCGCCTAGAATGTCCCTAGAATATCCGAGTAACCGCAGTTGGAATGAGTAGTATTCGT
>CAIZPP010000012.1 GCA_903934875.1 uncultured Methylococcaceae bacterium | reverse complement strand
TGATGTTACGCAACCGTGTAGGCTGTAGCCCGGATGTTGTGGAGTGCGGCGACTCGTCGCCGCCTTTTGCGTCCAGCGGCGACGAGTCGCCGCACTCCACAAGTTGCCATCCTCTAGCGATAATTATGTAACATCAGTAAATAAGGCATATGACACAGCATTAAGTTATATAACACACTGTTTAATAAAAGTTAGCTGCGACAATCCGCCGCATTTTAAAGCAGTAATCCATACAGTATCATATACCACAACTGATTCGGACTCTCTCTTCGATTAAGTTACCTCCATTGGAGCATGACAGAATATCTATTTCTGAATATTGCTGGGGACAAAGGACTGTCCCCGTCTTTTTTTTCACCGCTCAGTGCGCATTCCAGTCACGCCTAAACCCCACGTCGCCGCTGTTGGACATCGGCATCATGAAAGCAGGATATGCTGTTGCAGCGAGTGGGTTCCTCTGGGATACTTACTGTCCCGAAACCTCCATTAAAGACAAGATTCCGATGACACCCTCTTCCGAGCATGTCTGATTTCACTCCCGAGGAAATCGCCGCTGTCTACCGGGCGATCCATGAACGGCGCGACATGCGCCACTTCTTGCCCGACCCGGTCGAGCCTGCGCTGTTGCGCCGCCTGTTGCTAGCGGCCCATGATGCGCCTAGCGTCGGGTTCAGCCAACCCTGGCGGTTCATGCGCATCACCGACCCGGTGTTGCGCGACCTCATCTACGCCCTAGTCGGGGATGAAATCGGACGCACCGCCGAAGCCTTGGGCGAGCGTAAGGACGAATTCCTCAAGCTCAAGGTGGAAGGCATCAGAGAATGTGGGGAACTGCTGGCTGCCGTGCTGGTAGATGGTCGGGAAAACCAAGTCTTTGGTCGCCGCACACTGCCGGAAATGGACCTAGCCTCGGTCGCCTGCGCGATCCAGAACCTTTGGCTGGCGGCGCGCGCTGAGGGCTTGGGGATGGGGTGGGTGTCCCTGTTCGATCCCAGTCAATTGGCCGAGTTGCTGGAAATCCCTGCCGGGGGCAAGCCGGTTGCCTTGCTTTGCCTAGGGCATGTGGAAGCGTTCTATCCCCGCCCTCTGCTGGAAACCGCGCAATGGCAAAGCCGCTTGGGCTTGGACGGGCTGGTGTTTGAAAACCGCTGGGGCAATAAGTAGGCGACCCTATATTTTTAACTTTTCTGCAGGTGGGCGGTTAAGCCGTTCGTGGTGAGTCCTGAGTTTGTCGAAGGGTCGAACCATGAACGGCCTAAGGTGATTTACAATAATGAATCCACCAAAATCGAAATGAACTGTCCACGAAAATCAGGGATAATTCTTCCGCAAATCATCTTGCCAAGCTGGGGCCTGGCGTTCCTTCTGGGAGCGCCAAGCTCCAGCTTGGACTTTGCATGGTATATTCTTTACTCCACCTTTGCCACCCCCTGCCCCTCTTGTTTGGCCACCCCTGAATACAAGGCATAGGCACCGAAGCGCATCTGGTGCGGGCGGCCCAACTTTTCGGCATGGAAGTCGATGGCGAATTGCTCCTTCAACTCCTTGCCGTCCCAGTGGTAAAGCTTAAGGAATTGCTCGTTGTCCTTGCCCTTCTTGTCCCAGTTGGCTAGAAGGGAGGTGGTGTAGTACAGCCGCTTGCCGTCCCAGCTTGAGGAAACCATGTTCAACTGTGCGCCTATGTGCTTCTGGTAAATCTGCTTGGGGCTGTCGGGGTTGGAAATGTCGAACAAGCGGGTGTCGCCGTCCATGAACGTGTTGACCCATAAATGCCGGTCGTCGTTGGAGATGGAAATATCCACCGGCAGGGGCACCTTTGAGGGGTCGCCGATATCGGCCACGGCCTTGGCCTGCCACTCGTTCTTGGCATCTTCGTATATCAGCCAGATTTTCGAGGTCAGTGCAGTGCTGGTGAAGCAGTAGTTATGCGCCTCGCCCCAGGCGCAGCGGATTTCCAGGGGTGCGCCGGGCACGTCGAAAACTTTCTTGGGCTGCTTCGTGTGCAGATCCCAAGTGACCACGGTGTTGCCGAAGCGCTTCATAGCCTCCGGGTCGGCCAGCATTTTGCCGAAGTCCATCATGTAATTGTTCCATCCGGTGAAAGACGAGGTCACCAGCAGGTTCTTGCGCGGCACTGCCCGCACGTCGTAATTATAGCCGTCGGCATAGTGGCCGGTCTTGACCGCACCGCGCAGGTCCGAGTCGGTGGGCATCCAGTGGGTGGCGATGTATTCGCCTTCGTTGGTGTATTCCACCAAGGCGGTGCGGCCGCCGTGGTCTTTGTTGTTGGACAGTCCGGTGACAAGCATCCGCCCCGGCAGGGCGTATAGCGTGTGCGGCCCGACCACACCAGCGGATTTTTCGACAAAATTGGTGATGGTCTTAACCAGTTTGGGCTTGGAGGGATCGGATTTTACGTCGAAGACGAAGATTTTGCTGGTGTCCAGCCCGCCGGCCCAGAGGTATTGGCGGTCATCGGTGAAGTCGGAGTGGTGAGCCTCGTTGCGCCCGCCCACAGAAAGCTGGGCAACGACCTTGCCGTATTTTTCCGACTTGGGGTTCACGTCCACCGTGACCAGTTTGTCTTGCTCGTCGCCTATGCCCTCCTCGCCTAAGGTCCAGACATAGACATAATCCTCTTGTCCGGTGATCTTTTTCATGTAGGGCGAGGCGCAGGTTTCGTCGGCATCAACCCTGGCCGGTATGACGGCGGTGCTCAACAGGCCGACAGCGGCAAGCCCTGTCAGCAGCCCGCGCATGGAGCGGGCGATGGTATTGGTTTTATGCATGGGTGTTTACCTCTCAGTGGATCGATTTTATTGTGAGTGCGTGGCGCAACATACGGGCATTGCCTTTTGATTATAGCTGATGTTACGCAAGGGCAACGAAACCATTGGCGGGGTGCGATTAAAAGTGATGCAGACGAACCGGGCAGTGTTTGAATTTACACCGGGAGTGCAAGTCCTGCCTTGCCTTTAGATTCCTTCGCAAGGCAGGCCTTGCACTCCCGCATCACTTTTAATCGCACCCCCATTGGCGGCGGGAAGGGCGCACACGCTGGAAAACCTGTATACTGACTCCAGTGCAATTCGGCGGGGATGCCCGTTTGAATTCCCGATCTCTCTCTATTTTAGGGTTCCGCTATGACCTTGCCCGCTCTCCACCGTGCGTGGACATATGTCTTGGCCTGCACCGCTGTTGCCGTGGCGGCCGGTTTGATTACACTAGTCCAGGAGGTGGTCGAAAACTTACCGGTGGACCTTGTGCTTTTATTTCCTGTCCTTGCTTCTGGATTGTCAGGGGGGGCCGGACCGGCCTGCGTCGCCACAATCCTCGCCGTGCTTGCCTATGGCTTGCTTGAGGGCGCGCACTTAAGCGAAAGCCAGCTCGTCATGCGCGGCGCGTTTCTGGCAGGGCAGGGTTTCTGCCTCGCCATGCTTAGTGATGCCGTCCATGTAAGCCGCACCCAATCGCGCCAGACTGCAATTGACAGGCAGCGGATCGAAACGCTGGAAACGGCTTTGCGCGAGGCGGGACAACAGAAAGATGAGTTTTTATCTGTTCTGGCCCATCATCTCCGTAATCATCTGACGCCGATTCTGACAGCCGCCGAGCTTTTGAAAGAACAGGGCGGACGCGAACCTGGTCTGGTGGAATGGGCGGGCAGCACCATAGAGCGGCAAGCCAGGCAAGTGAACCGGACAATCACCGATGTGCTAGACCTCTCCCGCTTGCTCCGCAAGGAGTTACAGCTACGCGATGAAGTCGTCGATCTCAAAGCCCTAATCCAGGAGGCGGTCGAAGACTGTCGGCCATTGGCCGAAAACCATAAGCAAGCCTTAGGCCTAGAGTTGCCCGCGGGGACGCTACGCGTAGTTGGGGATAGGTCGCGCTTGCGGCAGGTCATGGAAAATCTGTTGAGCAATGCCGTCAAGTTCACACCAGCCCAAGGACAAGTCTCTGTGGCTGCCTGCCTTGAAGCAGGGGAGGCGGTGATTCGTGTGCGTGACACCGGTATTGGACTTGAACCTTTCCAGATAGAAAGAATATTCGCCCCTTTTCCCGGTAGGCACAGGCCCAAACCCCCGGACCGTGCCGGCCTGGGCATTGGCCTTGCGCTTTCGCGTGGATTGGTGGATATCCAGCATGGCTCACTCATTGCCCATAGCCAAGGTCCCGGCAAAGGCAGCGAGTTTGAATTGCGCATTCCCGCCTGTAACCCTGAACCCTAAAAATAGCAGTTAGCGGTTCCAAAACCCGTGCGCCCTGAACGCTGTCGAAGCCTGTCATGAGCCTGTCGATGGGGGTAAACGGGTTTTGGAATCGCACCCAAAAGGTGGGTGGGGAAAAGCCGCTCATGCTTCGACTTCGCTCAGCACGAACGGCCTTTCTTCGTTCCAACTGCCGTTTTTTGGTTAATGCAAACTTATCTTCGACCAGGATTCGCTCGTTCCTTATGGTAAGGCGCAATAAGGTGGCTGAGTTGCCACCCGGTTGCGACCACTTGACTTGGCTTGGTAGAGCGCATGGTCGGCCCTTTGCAGGAGGATTCGGGGACTGCACCCTTGCCCAATGCAAGCCAAGGTTGCTACCCCGATGCTGATCGTCACATGGGTGGCGGTGGCGGAGTGGGTATGCGGCATCCGTTCCGCCTCGATAAGGGTCCGCAGCCGTTCGGCAACCTCGGCGGCTTCGCGGGAATCGCAACCGGGCAGCAATACCGCGAATTCTTCTCCACCATAGCGGGCAATCAGATCTTTTGGGCGAAGGCTGCCACTGAGGGCGCGGGCAACCCGGGCCAGGCATTCGTCCCCGGCTCCGTGGCCATAGTGGTCATTAAAAGATTTGAAATGGTCGATGTCGATCATCAGCAAGGAAAATGGCTGCCCGCTACGTCCGGCCTGCGCGAACTCGGTGTCTAGCGCCTCATCAAGGCGGCGGCGGTTATTGATGCCGGTCAGGGCATCGATGAAGGCGAGTTTTTCCAGCATCTCACCGTGTTGCTTGAGACGGAGGTGGGTGCGTATCCGGGCGCGTAAGATAGGCAGTATGTAGGGTTTGGTGATGTAATCGACCGCACCTAGGTCGAAGCCGATTTCCTGCTCGGCAACGCTACCCATGGCACTGATGAAAATAACCGGAATGTCGTGCGTGGCTGGATGGCTCTTGAGCCTGCGGCAGGTCTCGTAGCCGTCCATCCCCGGCATCATCACATCAAGCAGAATCAGGTCAGGGGTTTCCGCCGATTGCGCCTGTATCAATGCCTCGCTGCCAGAGGTCGCGAAGCGCACGTCATAGTCCTTGGACAGCGCCGCCACCAGTACCTCGATGTTATCTATCATGTCATCAACGACTAGCAGGCGGGAAGTATAATTCCTGCCGATATCGTGTGTCATTAGTCCGCCTTAATCCTGTAGCGAGGTTGAATACAGGCATTTTGGCTTTTCTTCCGGGATGGCTCCTTCATTTAGCGATCCGGCCTAGTCCGCATCGATTTCCTCCTCGGCAGTTAACCAATCCTCCATATCCATGCCCGGTTCAAAGCCGCGCTTTTCGGCCAGGAAGTAGGCGGCCTCGGCGATTTTGCGCTCGCGGTCCGGGAATGACCATGCTGACCCTGCGGCCAAAACCGCATCGGTTTCGTGTGGCTTTGATACATTGCTGCTGTTGGACATGCTAACCCCTCTATCAATGTTTTTATGTTGGTTTAGGCGTACCTATAGGCACTGTCATACGATAGCCGCTAAACGGAATCGGCGGTATTAGTAAAATTGCCTATAGAGCCTAGCCTTGGGATAGGGAATGCCCAGTAAAGCGGGAGAAAGGCGGGTTGATTGGGTGGGCAGGTGTGTTCAGTGCGGCAGTTCTTCCCACCCAAGGCAGATGGAGGCCAGAACCCCCAGTTCGGTGAGGGAAGAGGCTTGCAGTTTATAGAGGAGTTGTGCGCGGTGGTGCTCCACCGTGCGTGGACTGATACCCAGTGCCTTTGCCGTCTCCTTGGCCGTATTGCCGGCTGCAATCAAGCCAAGAATTTCTTTTTCACGCGGGGTGAGGGATGCGCAACGGGCACGGATGCCTTCATCCTGCTGGCGGCGTTTTCGCAATTCGCTATCGCGGGCCAGGGCTTCATGGATGCGCTCCAACAGCAAGGTTCGTGAAAATGGCTTTTCCAGAAAATCGACGGCGCCGCCTTTGATGGCCTCCACGGAATCCCGAATAGACCCACTGCCACTCATGAAGATCACGGGAATGCTTATGTGCCGCTCGGCCAGCGCCTTCTGCACCTCAAGTCCGTCAAGTCCAGGCATCCTTAAGTCCATCAGCAGGCATCCCGGCCGGTCTGGACGGTAGGCGGCAAGGAATTCATGCCCCGACGCATAAGCATCGACCACCAGTCCAGCCAATCGCAGGGACCGGCCCAGCGCATCCCTGACCGCCTCGTCATCGTCCACCAAAATCACCGTCGGTTGGCTAATCATGGCTTAACTGCGGCCTAGGGCAGGGTGTAACACGATACTGGCAGGCGCTATCCAGATATATAAATGGCTCATATCCGCAAACTGGTGAGAAAAAGTTTATAATTGCTATTAATGTGGGGGGCGGTGACTCTAGCAGGTGGTACGCTACCCAATTTATAGTATATTATAGCACGCTTGCTTGTGGTCAACCGACTTGCGGAGCACCCGCCGGAACCAGCCATCCCCCATCAGAACGTCAAGCGTGCCCCTGCCTCCACGATGTGTTCGGAAATGTAGGACTGCCCAAGTCTGGTTTCATAACGCACGAATAAACCTCCGCCATTGGGCAGGGCCGCTGACAACGAGCCACCCAAATTGACATAGTCGCGGTCGGGGCTACCGGTCTGGATGGTGAAATTGCCCAGGCCCGCCGAGGCTCCCGAGATGCGCATCCCGATGGCGCGGCTGTTGTTTAGATATTGGTGTTCCCATTCAACACGCAACGCCGGAGTCACCACCCCCCAAGGCAAGCTCACCGCGTGGCTGATTTGCGTCCCTAAGTCGCTGACCAAGGATTGGTTGGTCTGGCCCCCGGTTGTCATCGCGAAGCCGCCGCCGCTGTTTTCCTGATAGGAGGCTATGTGCATGTCAAGGTACTCCATGCGCAGATAGGGGTTAAACAGCCATTCTTGCCAATTGAACTCCTTGCCGCCGCTGACGGCGAAGCTGTATTGGTTGCCGGTCGGGTTGCTGTTGGTTTGGCCGGTAAACCCATAATAGGAAAACTGTCGGTTGAAGTTGTAATTATTGCCGCCGTAGTTGGCCACCCAATCCACATAGAAGTCCTTCGGTAAGTAATAGCTGCCATAGAAGGCGCCCATGTAGGTGTCGGTGTTCATGCTACCGGACGATTGGACATACTTGGTGGAGGCGTTGGTGTAGTTGAAGGCCACACCCGCCACGAACTGGTCGCTAAAGCGGTAGTCCGCACCGGCGGTGACATTGCGGGTTTGCGAACTGAAGCCGCGCTGATAAGGGGTGGTGTCCAAGTCGGCAAAGTTGAACCGGCTTTGAATGAAGACACCGAGCGGACTGTCCCTAAACAAACTGTCGTCCGCGCCGGCGCCACCGCCTTTGGCATTCAGTCCGAAAAGGTTTGCCGACTTTCCGATTGGAACCTGCATGCCATTGATGTTTAATGAAAAGGGTTCGTTTCCCCCGGCCCGCAACGCAGCCAAGCGGGAAAACGGCGCATCCATGCGGGTCGCGCTGAACAGCACGTTCATCGCCGCCATGCCGGGAGCTTGGTCCGGCGTCAGCGACACGATGGCTTGCTTTTGCTGTGGAATGCTGAGTCCTTGCAGTTCCAAGCAGCGCGATGCCAGGGAGCCACTCGGCGTGGTGCAGGCCTGATTCAAAGCGGCGGCAAAGGACTTTTCGTTGGAGGTCAATCCCAAGGCGTTGGCTGTGGCAGTGCTAAAAGGCACAAAACTCCACGGCAACAACATGCCGCTGCCGCTGCCAAAATGCTCGCCGCCTAGCAGATAACTGTTTTGCGATACCGTCGGGTCAAAGTAGACGTTGTAATTACTGCTGATATTACCCAGTTCGCCCAATCCCCCCGGCAGGTTGATCTGCTTGGCGTAAAGTGCGGAGCCTTGGCCATTGCTGCCTGCGGTCAGCGTGAGGCTGTTGCCGTTGTTCAGGGTCAAGGAACCCCAGGTGAAATTGTTGACCGACCCGGATGCGTAGGCACCTTTGTCGGCGCCGGCCAATTGCATCTGGTGCTGGGCCGCCTGGCCGGAGGTTGGGCTGGCGAACACAAGATTGGAGTTAGCAGTGTTCCACTGCGTGTTCTGGGTACTGGTATTATTAAAATTGCCGGTGACGATGTAAGTGTCTTGGGGGCCACCTGAAATGTAGCCGTTTGGCCCCACTGCCAGATTGTTGAACTGGTTGGTGGACGGGTCGCTGACATACGCACCGTTGTTGATAAAGTTGCCGGTGTAAACGACGCTAGTCTCGTGGACGTTGAAAGTGCCTAGGTTGGTGACATCGCCGTTGATGACATGGGAGCCTGATCCACTGATGTTAAACGTGCCCTGATTGTTCAGGGTTCCATTACCGGTGATTTGCCCATTGTACAGGATGTTAAATTCACCGGAGTTCAATATTGATCCGGTATTATTCAATCCACCTAGATGGATGACAGTCCCTTGATTGTCTATCGTTCCAGTATTGTTAACGTTACCCCAGTTGACTAGGAAGCCACCGCTTAAAATGGCTAATGAGTTTTGATTGTTCAGCGTACCCCAGTTGCTCAAGCTTGATATAGCCGAATGGGAGAAGTTAGCATTTTGGTCCACTGACCATTGAGGGGTGCTTTGGCCTGGATTGGTAATAGTCACAGTTCCTGAGTTGTTAAAAACACCCCAACTGTACACCTCTGCGTTAGTGCTAATGTTTACAGTTCCGGAATTACTGAAGTTACCCGAGCTTGCCACGCTTCCGCTATTGCTGATGTTTACAGTTCCGGAATTACTGAAGTTACCCCAGCTTGTCACGCTTCCGCTATTGCTGATGCTTAAATTCCCGGAATTACTGAAGTTACCCCAGCTTGCCACGCTTCCGCTATTGCTGATGCTCAAATTTCCTGAATTATTAATGTTACCTCTATTAGTAAAGGAACCGGGGTTTTGAATGACAAAGTTGTTTTGGTTATCCAAAATACCCGTTAATTCATTGTTGAATATTCCGGAATAGTTGCTATTGGTGAGGTTAATTGACCCTTGATTGATCAACCTACCTGAGTTGCTGAACTCGCCTTGGTTGCTAATCGTACCGGTGTTAGTAAGGGTATTGATGTTATTGAAACTAGTGTTGGATAGCGTGGTCAGCGTGGCTTGATTACTCAATATACCTTGGTTGGTCAATGTGCCAGCGGCTACTGTGGCGTTGCCACCGAAAGTGTTAGCACTAGTAAGAGTGAGCGAACCAATGCCTTGTTTAGTCAGCGACCCCGTTCCCGACAGGCCACCAGAGTATGTTCCTGATGATGCCTGATCGAAAACAACAGCGGCGTTATTGGTGATGCTGCCTTGCAAGCTGGCGGTGTTGCCTTGCAGTGTGCCGGTGGACACGGTTGTTCCGCCGCTGTAGGTGTTTGCCCCGGCCAAAACCAGCACCCCCGCCCCCTGTTTGGTCAATGCGCCTGTTCCCGACAGGCTGCCTGCATAGGTTCCCGCTGTGGCTTGGTCGAAAACCACGGTGGCGTTATTCCTTATATTGCCTTGCAAGCTGGCGGTGTTGCCTTGCAGTGTGCCGGCAGACACCGTGGTTCCGCCGCTGTAGGCATTGGCACCGGTCAGAACCAGCAACCCCGACCCCTGTTTGGTCAACGTGCCGGTTCCGGTCATGCTGCCGCCATAGGTCCCCGACGAGGACTGGCTGAATACGACGGCGGCATTATTGACGATGTTGCCCGATAGGCTAGATGCATTGCCTTGCAGCGTTCCAGCGGAAACCGTAGTCCCGCCGCTATAGTTGTTGGTCCCGTTTAACACCACCGTACCCGTGCCCGACTTGGCTAGGGACACTGATCCGCCCAAATTGGCGCTGATGGTGCCGGATTGCAAATCGTAATTGCTGCTTGACACCAGATTGCCGTTGGCGATGGAACCGGACAGCAGTTGCACGCCCGCCAAGGTTTGGCTATTGCCACCTAGGTTGAATGTGCCGCCGCTGACCACAAGATTGGAGGTGTTCGCCAATGAACCGCCGCTACCCAAGGCCAGGGTGCCGTTTGAAACCGTGGTGGTTCCGCTGTAGGTATTAGTCCCTGTGAGGGTTTCCGCGCCCCCTGCCAAGGTCAGACCGCCCGTGCCGTTGATTGCGCCGGAGAACACGCCGCTGGCTTGGGTCAGCGTCAGCGTTTGAGCACCCAGTGCCACGCCGCCGCTGCCGGACAGGGTGGTGACTGAAGCCCCGCCTGTGCTGCCGCTGATGTCGAATGTGCCGTTGCTGGTCACGCTGCTAGAGGTGGCGATGCTGCCCGTGCCCGTCAGCAACAGGCTTGTGCCGGTGCTGATGGCGGTTAGGCCAGTGTAAGTATTTTTTCCGCTGAGGGTTTCCGTGCCTCTTGCCACCACCAGCCCGCCCGTGCCGTTGATTGCGCCGGAGAACACGCCGCTGGCTTGGGACAGCGTCAGGGTTTGAGCTCCCAGCGCCACGCTGCCGCTGCCGGACAGGGTGGTGATCGAAGTCCCGCCTGTGCTGCCGGCGATATCGAATGTGCCATTATCCACCACCCCGCTGGAATTGGTGATGCTCCCTGTGCCGGTGATGGCCAAGGTTCCGCCTACCAATAGGTTGACAGCGTTACTGACTGTCAGCGTTGAAGCTAAATCAAGCACAGCGGTACCGCCCCCCCCTCCCACGCTTAGGCTGTTGACCGTTGTTGCGACGGCTGGACCGGTCACAGTGACAGAACCTGTCGTAGGGGCAATCACTGTGTCCAAGTAGGTGTTGGGGACAAACCCTAACTGCCAGTTCGCCGGATTATCCCAAGTGCCTGAGCCTGCTGCGGTCCAGTTCAAAGTGCCGGTGGGAGTGGCCAGAAAAGCATGGGTATCGCCTGATGAATTGGTGGCGTTGCCTGTGATCTGGCCATAAGCATTGATACCAGCCGCATTGATGAGTGTCAGACTTTGCGGATTGCTAGATACCATGCTGTTGAGGTTGGCCATGCTCCCCGCCCCCCCGCTGTTGTACCAAAAAAAGGCGTTGGAGAAAGATGACGAAGTCGTAGAGTTGCCAACCACTTGGCCCGAGCCATTGATGGCATTGGCGCTAGAAACGGCATAAACACTGAAAGAACCCAAGCTTCCGAGGTTCAGCGGGGTCGAAGTTTGATTTTGCCAGAGTACGGCATTGGTTGCGTTGCCAATGACGGCATTCCCTGCTATCTGCCCCGAGTCGTTGACGGCCAATGCTTGGGTGTTTCTACTGCTGACCGGGGACTGCAGTAGGGTTGCCACCGGATTGCTGGCGTTAGCAGCGAAAGCTTGTGCAGAAGAGTTTGTGCCGACTAGCAAACCATTGTTGTTTATGCCGTTGACTGAACCAGTCACACTTTGATTATTGGCATCTGTCAAAACAACAGGTGAACTTGTGCTGTTAGACCATATAGCGGCTAGGTTGACGGAGTTAATGTTGATGCTTCCCACGATTTGGCCGGCATTGTTTACGCCCGAGGCTGTCGAACCCGTGGTACCCGCTGTGGTAGGCAAACCCGTCATCGTGCTGCCATTCGAGCTAAAGGCTAGGCTTGCATCTCCGCCAGTGGCCGACTGGCCGACGACTTGACCGTTATTGTTTATGGCATTGGCATTGCTGGTGCTTCCACCGGGAAGAGTCCCCAAATTCGTCATTGACCCATTCGCTTGCCAAAGGGTGGCGCTAGTGAAATCTGTTGATGTACCTGAGACCCCCGCCACTTGGCCCGAATTGTTGATGGCGGTAGCCGAACTGTATCCGCCCGAGGGTAGCGAGGGGGTCAGGTCGGTAATCACATAGCTTGGGGTTGCGGCGGCTTGCAGCGCGGGAAACAACAATGCCAAACAGATGGCAGTGTCTAGCGGTCTCATCAAACAGCGGACATTTTTTTTAGACATTTTTGCGACTCCTTCAGTTAGCAGTACCATCTAGAGTATAGCCGAGGCGAGTTGGAAATCGCCAAATGAATAGTGTATATTTGCGCATAGTTTTCCGATTTGCCTATACCCCCAAAATTTATTATGAGGAAGCCTATGCCCTTGGGACCCGTCATGCTGGATGTGGCAGGCACTGAACTGAGTGCCGAAGATCGTGAACTGTTGATGCATCCTGTGGTGGGCGGGGTGATCTTGTTTGCCCGCAATTACCATGACACGGAGCAACTTGCCGCGTTGACGGCCTCCATCCGCAGCTTGAGGACTCCCCCTCTGTTGATTGCGGTGGATCAAGAAGGGGGGCGTGTGCAACGCTTCCGTGAGGGCTTCAAACGCTTACCGCCAGCAGGTTATTTTGGCAGGCTATACCGGAACTCACCGCACACAGCCTGTAGGGCAGCGAGTTTGCTGGGCTGGTTGATGGCATCCGAATTGCAGTCAGCAGGTGTCGATTTCAGTTTTGCGCCCGTGCTGGATATTGACCGGGGTATCTGTAAAGCCATCGGAGACCGGGCTTTCAGCAGTGAGGTGCAGACCATCAAGGAACTGGGTTCGGCTTGGATGCAAGGTGTGCGCATGGCGGGCATGGCCTCGGTCGGCAAGCATTTTCCCGGACACGGCGGTGTGGCTGTAGACTCCCATCTGGACTTGCCACGCGATGGGCGCAGTTTCGATACGCTGTTGCGGGAAGACCTTGCACCTTTCCAAGCACTGGTCAATCAGGGTCTGGAAGCCGTCATGCCTGCGCACGTCGTATATCCTGCGGTCGATGCGGTGCCTGCCGGGTTTTCCTCCCGCTGGTTGCAGGAAATATTGCGCGGGCGCATGGGCTTCCAAGGGGTAATTATCAGCGATGCGCTGGATATGGCTGCCGCCGCCAGCGTCGGCAGCGATGTCGAGCGTTCCCAAGCCGCGCTGGCCGCAGGCTGCGACCAGTTGCTGGTTTGCAACAACCGCGTTGCCGCGATACAGGTGGTCGAAGCATTGGCTGATTATTGCGACCCTCTGGCCCAATCGCGCCTGCTTCGCCTGTACAGTCGGCATTTCACTACTCACTCCAAGCTACAAGAAAATCCGTACTGGATCGAAGCCATTGCAGTGCTTGGTCAATTGGAGGCTGCCGCCAATGCTGAATTGGCTTATGATCCGACGACTCGCGGTGGAACCGTGATCTAACTGAAGTTACGCATGGAGTGGCAAAGCTCGCTTTGCCAGCCAAGGCAAGCCTTGGCGCTCCAAAACTAATCGCCGTAGGTCGGCAATCCATTGCCAATAATAGCAAAGCAGCCTCTGCGCAACGTCAGCGCCGTAGCCCACCAGATCACTGCCATTAAGTTAAGCCATTCGTGGTGAGTCCTGAGCTTGTAGAAGGGTCGAACCATGAACGGCTTAATCCTCCATGCTTCGACCCTTCGGCAAGCTCAGGACTCAGGACGAACGGTTAAGCCTTTATTTTCTGGTTGTTAAAAAAATTATGAACCCCTACTTAGCCCACCCTACGGCAAGTAAGCATCCCCTGGTGTTCGATGAACTGAATGATGTCATCCAAGCCAAGCCGGGTTTTCAGATTGGAGAACACAAAAGGCCGTTCGCCGCGCATTTTGCGGGCATCGCGGTCCATGACCTCAAGGGAAGCGCCCACATAGGGGGCTAGGTCGATCTTGTTGATGACCAGCAAATCGGAACGGGTGATGCCGGGGCCGCCTTTGCGCGGAATTTTGTCCCCGGCTGACACATCAATGACGTAAATCGTCAGATCGGCCAACTCCGGGCTGAACGTCGCACTGAGGTTGTCTCCGCCGCTTTCCACCAACACCAAGTCCAGATCAGGAAAGCGTTCGCATAACTCGTCCACGGCGGCAAGATTCATGGAAGCATCCTCGCGGATCGCGGTATGCGGGCAGCCCCCGGTTTCCACCCCCATGATGCGCTCCTCCGGCAGTGCGCCACTGCGAATCAAAAACTGCTGGTCTTCCTTGGTGTAAATGTCGTTGGTGACGACCGCCATGCGGTAACTCCCGCTCATGGATTTGCACAGCGCGTCCACCAACGCCGTTTTGCCCGAACCCACAGGCCCGCCTATGCCGACCCGTAACACTGGATTGTTAGTCATTTTTGCGTAAGTCCTACATCTTTAAGAACGGAACAACCTTGAATACTGCCGCTCATGGCGGCTTGAAGCCAAGGCCACAGCGAAAGTGCGAGTGCCGATTTCATTCTCCGGTAAACTCAAGGCCATTTCCACCAGTGCCGGTATCTCCAAGGCCAAGCCCTGCAACAGCCTTTGCCCGGCCAACTGCCCTAAGGGTACCAGCTTCACCGCGCACAAGCTTTGATTTTCCAGCCAACTCCACAAATACCCGGCTATGGCCGGAGCTAGTGGTATCTCCCATTCCACCGCCGCTAACGCAAAAACCGTGGCGTAGCTGGCTTGTGGGTGGCGCAGCCAAGGCTTGGCCCGCTCCACGCCCAAACCTGCCAGCAAACGTGCCAGGGCTAGGCCGGTTTGCCGGTCCTCCGCCCGCAACTCAGCGGTTTCGCGCATTGCCATCAACTCCGCGCTCCACTGCCGCACCGCCGCATCGTCGCCTCTTGCCCAGGCATTGTAAAGCCTTGCCAGCAGAGGTGCATCGACTTGTGCCAAGCCCTGCCGCAACAGACCGGAAAGCCAGTCCCGCGTCTGCGCTTCGTCTTTGATCCAGCCATTGTCCACCGCCTGTTCCATGCCTTGGGAGTAGCTGTACATGCCTACGGGCAAACCGGGGCTGACCAGTTGCAACAGCCGCAGCAGCGCTAAATCAGTGGGCATGGCTATAAGCCCCGGACTCAGGCTCGAAGGGCGCGGTTTCTTGTTGCACCGCCAAGCCCAGCCCACGCACCATTCCGTCCAGCACCGGATCGGCCAGATAGCGCAATTCGCCCGCTGCGATTTGCAGCGCGACATGGCGATTGCCCAAATGGTAGCAGGCGCGGGCCAGCAACAGGCCATCCCCGCTACGCGCCACGGATACCGCCTCCGGTGCGGCCCGCACTAGCACGGCCAGCCCCTCAGGCCCAGTCAGCACATCTCCGCCGCGCAACACCCGCCCGCGCTCTAAAAACAGCCCCACGTCTGCGCCGTCATCCAGCTTGGCAAGCAAACGGCTTTTGCTGCGGGATTCGTAACAGAGGGTCAGGCTACGGGTGGATTCGGTGCCGGGGGGTGCGAGTTGGGTTAACGTGGGCATGGGGTTGATAGCGCTAATGGCGAAGGTGAGAGTCTGGCTTAAGATTGCTGGATTACGAATCGGCTAGGGTGTGCCAAGGCGAGCGGGAGGCTCGTCGGTCAAACGTCATGGTCGTAATACAACCTTTTGATTGATGGATACCACCAATTAGGTAATCAGGGAAATCCGCATTGCCATTTTTATAATTACGCAACGAAGCACGGGCCAAATCGCTTTCCTCAACAACTAATTCAACGACTGACAGCAATTTGGATAAGACTGCAATAACCAACGGCTTTGGATACTTATATGCTCGCTCAAGCACCCAAGTAAGTTCGGCTAGAACGACGAGGGAGATAAACCCTGGATCGTCCATCGTGCATTGCGTTTCGATCAAGCGAGTAGCCGCCTCGGTCTGCACCGGATCATCGCGCACGATATATCGCACCAAAATATTGGTGTCCAGACCTATCATTTTCCATATGCGCCCAAGGCGATGGCTTCATCCATTTCTTCCAGACTTATCACTCTTTTGGCGGCAGGCAGCATCCCTTTCAATTCAGTAATGGAAGCGGTAATAGGGACCAATCTGACAGTGCCACCCGCTTCGATCACAAAATCAACCCGGTCGCCTTCATGCAAGTGCAAAGCTTCTCGCACGGCGGGTGGAATGGTTACTTGGCCTTGTTGGGTTATCGTAGCGTACATGGTTTTGCCTTTATGTTTTTGGGTTAGCGTACCCTACTTTTGTTATTGCATTTCGGCAACGCTTACCGCTGCACATCTACTAGTTCAAATTTTGTATAGTCGGATAACTTAAATGGAAAATCCAGTTTCGTATTAAGATTATTATAGAGCGCAGATTTTAAATCACAACCTTCATCCATTCTAATAACACCTAATAAGACGATTAGCCGTTGATATGAAGTGTCCTTCTCGGTGTTATTATCGTCTTTTCTCATGCCAAGCGATAACGGTTGAATAGGAATAGTATTGCCAAGCCCTTGATGCAACCATATTCTTAGTTGCTCTGCGCGTTTAACAGCCCTTTGTTCTTCCAAGTTTATGGCCTTATTAAGATTTGTTTTGGATTTAAGCTCTTTTGATGCGGCACCGACTGCGATAATAAGTTTGTACTGCTTAAGCTTTGTCGATATTTCACCAGTATCAATATAATCAATATAATTTACATATTTTCCATGTATTTCAACCGATGAATGAGATCCAATCTTCCAATTCAACACCTGTGATTTTAGTATTTGAATCGTAGCAGACTTACCAATTAAATCTATATACTGAGTTGGTTTATATATTGTCCAAGAATCAAAGCTCTCTTTATCATAATTGCGTTCAATTGTATTAACTGTAGGTGGTTTTGGATTATAATATTTAGGTTCGGTAAGTTCAATTGTATTAACTGTAATGTATATACCTGCTGCAAATGCCAATGTAATTATAGTTGAGAATATTATTAAATTATTTTTCTGTGTAATAATAAAGATATTAGAAAATATATAGAAAACTCTTAATGAAAGTGATTTGATAAGCGTATGTATCGAAACAACCATAGGTATCTGTATAAACTCTTGATAACTTCTTGCAAGAATGTTATCCCTCCCATGCTTCCGTATATCAAAAAAAAATGGGTAAACCAAGGGCAGCAAACGTCATCAATAGTGCTACAATAAAACTCATGAAACTTCCTTTGCCGCAAGGAGTAGCGCATAAAGAAACAACAAGAATGAGCCGCTAAAAGCACTCAAAAGAGCTTTCAGTCCACGGCTATTAACTGCACCATTTTTAATTCCCCTAGATATACGCGCAGTAATAAAAGTCGAAATTAAAGCAAATGTCAATAGGATTCCAAATATTAGTTTGTTGAGTGTACGATCTTCTGACGGTAAATTATTATTACCACTCATACGTCTACACCGTTTTCAATATCAAAGAGTTACTTGTTTAGCTATATCATTTTGCAAAGCAGTTCACACACAGGATTGTTTGATTGAGTGTCCTTTATTATTTTTCTTTGTTAACTGATGTTACGCAGAGGCCCCTGCGCTGTTATCGGCAAAGGATTGCTGACCTGAGGCGTTTCGTTTTGGAGTGTCAAGGCCTGCCTT
>CAIZPP010000011.1 GCA_903934875.1 uncultured Methylococcaceae bacterium | reverse complement strand
AATTCCTGATACTGCGAGCCGGGGTCGGCCTGGTAATCTTGGAACAGCAGGTTCCGCAAATACGGGTTGCCATGACGGAAAGCGGCCACCTGTTCTTTCAGGGCGGCAAAGGCGGAGAGCTTGGACGATGAGGAAGCCGCGGCATCCTCTCCCCCCTTGAGATGGCTGGGGTGGGGGCAAGCTAAGCTCACATCGCTACCCCAACCATCACTATCATCCGCCTCGTCCTCGCCACTGCATTCTTCCAAATCATCCGCTTCCAGCTCGTCAGCGTAGCGTTCCTGCTTGCCCTTCTTGCCTGCTTCCCTGCGCCAGCCAATCAACAGCAACAAGGCGATTTCCAAATTTCCGCTGTTGCCGCGCTCGCGGGTCAGTTCCCGCTCCAGCAACTGCCCTAGGTCTTTCGCCAGACTATCGGTAATTAACATGCAATGCCTCGTTCACATTTTGGCCGGGGGCAACCCGACCGGTTGATGGTATGTCATTCGGGATAAAATATAGGTGCGGGTAGGTTGATAAGCAGGTCAGTGATTAACGGATGTTACGCAGTCATCGCTAGAGGATGGCAACTTGTGGAGTGCGGCGACTCGTCGCCGCTGGACGCAAAAGGCGGCGACGAGTCGCCGCACTCCACAACATCCGGGCTACAGCCTACACGGTTGCGTAACATCAGTGAATATGATGAAATTCCCGAACTAACTGACTGGGATTTCGACAGGCCAGATGCCGTATGGCATGTCGGCGGCAAGTTGGTTGGCAAGGAAGAGGGATTATCCGCTTTTCGGTCCGCCATGAAAAAACAAAAAATCAACATTACGCTTGATCCTGACATTGTGGCTTGGTTTAAAGACAAGGCAGGCGGACGGGGATACCAGACGCTCATCAACGCCACCTTGCGTGAAGCGATGACGCGCCAGACGCTGGAGGAAACATTACGCAAGGTGATCCGCGAAGAACTGCACTCACCGTAATAGTACTATCTCTATCTGCTCGCCGGCCCAAAAAATAAATATAAGACAAACCCATGCGCCTAGCTTACGAAGAACAGTTAGCCATCCGCGAAACCATACGCCAGGCCGATGCCGAGGCGATGGTTTACCTGTTTGGCTCGCGCACCGACGATACCGCCAAAGGTGGCGACATCGACCTGCTGGTGCTATCCAAAACCATTAATCTAATGGCTAAGTTGGACATTCTGGCACAATTGCACCACAGGCTAGGCGAACGCAAGATCGACATTGCCGTCTATGCCGATGCCACCCGCCCGTTTCCCAAAATGGTCATGCATTCCGCAATACCGTTATGAGGCAGGAAAAAATTGCACTGCTGCAAGAAGAATTGGCCGACCTGCAACTCGCCGCCAACCACCTTAAATATTCCGTGGGCAGATGCCTCGATTTGATCGGGCGAGACGACCTGCCGCCGGAACAACTGGAACGGCTAGAATCGCTCACCAGCCGCTTTGCTCGGTTGGCCGACTTGTTAATCCAGCGCAGTTTTCGCTTGATTGATGAAATCGAACTGGAGGGCGGCGGCACCCTCCTCGACCGCATCTACAGGGCTGAAAAACGCGGTTGGGCCAATGCTTCAGACCTGATCAAAATCCGCGAATTGAGGAATTTGATTGCCCATGAATACGCCAGCGAGAAAATGGGCGAAATCTATGCCGCTGTTGCCGAGCTATCGCCTGCTTTGTTGGCGGTCGTACCCAAGGTGATGGCCTATGTCAGCAACACAAGCAGGTTTTCACGAGCTGCCAACTAAGCTTGCCAAATGGATATAAATGGATATTCTAATGGATATGCTGAATACAAAAACACTTTCCATCCGTTCCAAGACGGAAACGGACGGCTGTCCCGTGTGCTGACAACTCTCCTGCTTTTGCAGGCGGGGTATGCTTATGTTCCCTATTGCTCCCTTGAAAGCATCATCGAACAAAACAAGCAAGGCTATTACCTTGCCCTCCGTCAGACACAAGGCACCATCCGTACTGAATCACCCCAATGGGGAGCATGGGTGCTATTCTTCCTGCGTTCCTTGGACGCACAAATGTCTCGCCTGAAAGCCAAAGTCGAACGGGAAAAGCTTATTCTTGCCGTTCTCCCGGAACTCTCATTGCAACTCCTAGAGTTGGCGAAAGAACGCGGAAGAATCACCGTAAAAGATACCGTCATACTAACCAACGCAAACCGCAACACAATCAAACTGCATTTGCAAAAGTTGGTCGCGGCTGGCCACCTTACCCGTCAGGGGCGGGTCGGGGTGTTTGGTATAGCTTGGCGTGAACAACTTGGTTGAGAATAAAAAGCCTTGCGTTCGGCAGCGGTCGGGGTAGCCAGCAATTCTCAGTTTGGTTCAAAGCCCCGTCGTTTCGGCAGGGATGCCGAAACCCAGGCCAAGGACGGTAACTAGTCGGTGCGCAAATGTTCGATTAACGGTACAGCTTATTGATCTGACACACCCAACCGAGCTAGGTTTTTTCTGGCATCTTCGTCACCCTCCGCCGCCGCTTTGCGATACCACTCAAGGGCTTTGGACTGGTCTCTTTTTACGCCTTTGCCATTTTCGTACATCCAGCTAATTGTGCTATTGCTTTCATAATTTCACGGCTTCAGATAAATATCCGTCGGTACACTGCCTTGAATGCTGAACTCGGGAGTCTGTCCAGTTGCCCCGTTCACCCTAGCCTGGATATGCATGAAGAATTCCGTCACTTTCTGGGCGGCGTTCTGGTCGAATTCATCCATGAACGCCTGGGTATAGGGGCTGTGCTGATTACCGTCTGAAGCCAATTCCCCCGATCCTGCTGAGAATGCCAGTAAGCGATGCTTGCCCGTGCTTTGCGGACGGACTAGCCCCCTGAATTTGACACCATCGGCAAACATGGAACGGTGAGTGTTGAGGGCTGGAATTTCGCGGCAGGCATCAAAAATAGTGACGGCCACTTGGGTGTGCTCGTCAAGTCCTTTGATGAGTTCGTCTAAGCTTGCCAATTGGCTAGCTAAGGCATCCCTACCCTCTTGTGTTCCCAAACTTTGTATGTCGGGCATGGGCAAATTGACCGGCACAAGGTAGGGTAGGCCATCTAGTTGCAAACCATGCCCAGCATAATATAGCAGCACCATTTCCGCCTTTTGTGCTGCTTGCCCCAAGGCATGATCCGCCTGCCGCATTTCCTCCAAAGTCAAATCCGCCTGCACATCTTGATTCGGACGTACCGGGCGCAATAAGCTGAATCCTGCATTTTTCAGGCGTTTTGCCACTTCCACCGCATCACGCAGGGGATTGGGCAATTCACCTATGGCTTGGTAGTTTGAATTGCCAATCACCAAAGCGACGCGCAGACCGTGAGGGGCTGGGGGTCTTGAAGCTGAACTTGCCGTTGACAGAGGTTCGGGGAACTTGGGAGGCTTGGAGGATTGTAATATCGGTTCATCGGCTCCGTCGTTGGCGCTTGCTGTTCCTATATCATTTTTATCTTTATAGATGAAACTGAACGACACAACAGAAACCCCGTCGTAAGGAGGCTGGATGAAGCTTTCCTTAGGCTGGTAACCCGGTGCTTCAGCGATGATTTTGTGCGGCTGGTTGTTGACGAGGACGTTGAGTTCGCTGGCCTCGCCTACAGGCTTGCCATCGACAGTGAATTGAGTTTTGTCTCTATTCGAAGACAAAGGTAGTACCCGGTCAGCGTCTGCGGATACCCTAGGATAACTCGACAAGTCCTGCAATGACCTGCCTCCCGAACGCATACCAGACGCACAGCCAGAGAGCAATACTACACACAACAGCAGGCTAAAGAGTTTCCCATCACGCATGGCCTCACGCTCCTAGGTTGGTTGCTAGCGGTTGTACACAAACAGACCGAAGCCCGTCATTTCGGCATGGATGCCGAAATCCAGCGTCCAAGGATGGCAAACTAGAAGCCGCAACATGTGTCCCCGTATCAAAAGAGTTGAAACTACAGGTTGGCAAGTGATATGAATCAAGCACTTGTGCAACCGGCTGGATACCGTCCATGGCCTGGATTTCGGCATCCATGCCGAAATGACGGCTTTTCTCGGCTTCACTGGACTTGTGTATAACGATGAGAGCTCCGGCTTGGGAACCCTTATCTTGCAAGCTCCTGCTTGGCCGTTTTTCGGTAAGCTGGGCCTCAAAAAAACCATTCCCTAGCAGGAGCTTGGCAAAGAGCAACAAGGAAGTTGTTTTCGGCCATTATAGTTAATTGCTTTGGGTGGAACGTTTCGGTTTTTTGGATTTAGTCGATGATGTTGGTGCTGGAGTGGGTGTGCCTTTACATTCCGCCAGCATGAATCGAAATTCGTAGATGGGAAAATCATAAGGCGGTTTCATCTTATCTGTTTTTTCATCACAGCCGTCCGGTTTTGCGACGATGGTATGCTTGGCCTTGCTGTTGATGCAGACTTTAAGCTGTTTGGCCCTTCCCATTTCCTTGCCATCGACGATGAACAAAGTATTGTCTTCGCTGGAAACCAAGCGCAACACCTCGTCGGCATCGTCGGAAACCTTGAGGGTGTCTTGGCAGGATTTCGACAATTGGTCTTCAATATTAGTTTTAGTGTCGGTTAGTCCTTCTTTGGTGGAGTCGAAGGTTTTTTCCAAGCCTCTGCCTAACTTAGTGTCGCAACCTACTAGCCATGTGGCAGCCAGAAAGGCCAGAAGCAAAAATACAGGCTGTCTTTTCATCAATTTTAATCTCTAAACATTGGAATGACGTTTACCACCGAAGTCATTCAACGCCATCTTGCTGATGGCGTTGAAACAATCGGTGAAAATTTATTTTGATTTGCGTTTTACCGGTTGGTCCTTAGGTTTTTGCGGTGATTCCGTTGCTTTAGGGGCAATTTCCTGTTCGCCCACTTGCATCTTCACCGCAGTGCCTTCAAGCTTGATTTCCTGAACTATATAAAGTGGCAAGCTATAAAACGGATACACAGTGTAAGTGGTGTCTAAGCGGTAATTAACAACCATGTCCGCACCAGGTTTTTGCGCCAAGGTGTCGCTAATCAGCTTCAGGGCTTTTTCCTTGGTCAATTCCGGTGGAATAATAAACGAACCTTCCTTGACGATGCCACTGACATGCCCTAGTGGTTGGACATTGGAATTTGGATAGGCGAAGTGGGTGCTGGGTTCAAAAGTACCTCTGGTCATTGAGCAACCAGCCTGCAGTACCGCGATAGTGGCCAATCCGATGATGAATAAACGTTTCATAAGTATCCCCTGTCTCATATGGTTCACCGCAAGACCTGTTCGCCGGATTTCATTTTGGCCGCCGTACCATCAACCCGGTAGGTGGTCGTTGTGAAGAACAAGATGGTCGTTACATCCATCATATGAACCGAGTTAATTAGCAAGTCTGAACCAGGCTGCTTTTCCAAAGCCTTGGAAATCGCTTCATATTGGAATGCCGACGATATTTCAGGAATTGAAAAAATTGCCGATTTGCTGGCCTTGCCCTCGACATGACCCATGGGGTAAACATTGCTGTTGGGATAATCGAAATGGCTTTGCGGATCGATCTTTACCAAATAGGTTTGTGTACACCCAGACATCAACAAAGCCGATAAGCAAAGAAGGAGTCTCATATTTCTCATGTTTTATCCTTGACGCTGTTTAAAGTGAAATGAACTGCCTGCGCAATTCCTCTAGTCGGGTGGCTGGGTTGCTTATGGAGATTGCCAATTTCCGTTTTTACTCTGATGCCCAGCCACCCTCATGGCTTGCTATTCCGTCAGAGTAACAAAGTTTGAATTTTATCTAGCCAAAGCAACCTCCATGACCAACTTCACTGGTTGATCGCACTGAGCATGATCATAGATCAATTCAACTGATTATTTTATTGTTTTTCGCCCAATAAAAATGGGTAATATTACCCAATAAATATTCTTGACGTTTACACAATATTTTGATAAGTCTATAAAAATCAGTTATCCATGCCGGAAACGCTCGCTGGACGGGCTAATTCTGACCTACCCAGCAATTCCCAGTTTGGGCCAGAACGATAAATATAGCCCCGTCATTTCGGCATCCAGCAAATGACGGGGCGTTGAGCTAAACTAACTGACGTTACGCAAATGCCCCGTTGCTGTTTATCGGCAAAGGGAGCCTATGGCAATTAGTTTTGGAGTGCCAAGGCTTGCCTTGGCAGGCAAAGCGAGCTTTGCCACTCCCTGCGTAACACCAGTCAACTTAAGAATTACTGCCGTCTACCGCCCGTTGGAGGAGCAGTTCTCGCACACTTGGATGACATTGCCGACGCTGACGATATTCTCCCGTGGCGGCTGCCCCGTTCCATTGCCGTAATAAGAGCCTATGGACAGGCTCATGTTGGAGCCGCCGCCTGCGCCGACGGCTTGCTGGCCGTTGCCTTGGTAGACTTGAACCTGAGTTTGCTGCGGCGGTTGCACCACATTGGCATAGGCTATCGCCCTGGCGGCCATGGCGCTTTGGCCTGCGCTTATCCCTGTGTCGTCGGCCTGTGCCGAGCAGGCCAAAGCCCATAATAGAAGAATGCTGGTATAGGTTTTCATGGATGTTTCTCCTCACAGTGTGTTTGCGTTGCTGGTATGTTGACCGAGGCGGTGGCGTTCCGGCCTAGGGCTATCTTATGGATATTGCCGATGTTGACCTCCACCTGGCCACACCCCGGTTTGCTTGAGCTTGGCACAGCGCCTATATTGACCGAGGCGCTCGCCCCGTCGCCCTTGGCGGTGGCGCTGACATCTCCGGCTTGGACCTTGGCTGAAACCGGGCCCGCGTTGCTTTGGGCCGGGTTGCCGTGGAGCAAGGCTAGTATCAGTAGTGGGTATGCACAGCGAAAATTAATCGGCATTAGTCTTACCTCATCACCTCGCAGTAGACCGACTCGGTCTTCAAGACCGAGTCGGTCTAAGATAGGGTTCTTGTGGATTATTGGCGGTAGGATTGAATCCCGCCGATGTTGATGCTGCCCGACGCGCCGTTGCCCTGGACATTGGTGGTGATATTGCCCGCCTGCACGGTGGAGTTGTAAGAGCCGTTGATATCGACATTGCCCTGGATGCCGGCAACGTTAATATCGCCCCTGGCGTTGGTGCCGTTGACGGTGGAACTGATGTTGCCGACATTGGCGTTGGTGTTGTAATTGCCGAAAATCGTCACCGGGAAGCCGTCGGCGAAGCTGGCAGTGGCGGAACCGGCCAGAAGAACGGCGATCAAGGTTTGTTGGATGGTTTTCATGGGTTTTGCTCCTAAGTAAAGTGGTTTTGGGTTTTGGTTTGTGGGGTTGCCCCCTAGTGCTTCCTTCAGGATAAAATGCACCGCATCCTTCGGTGCCTTGGGGTACCTACTGGTGGTAGCCTTGGATGCCGCCGACATTGGCAAGGGAACTGGCGTTCTGTCCGGTGGCGCTGGTGCCGATGTTGCCGGTGGTGGCATTGGCGGTGTAATCCACCAAGGCACCGCCTTGGATGCCGACGACATTGATATCGGCTCTGGCATGGTCGCCGTTGGCGTTGGACTGGACATTGCCCACGCGGGCGGTGGTGTTGTAGTTGCCGTGGACTTCCACCACGAAGCCGTCGGCGAAAGCCGGGGCGGCGAGGGTCAAGGCGAAAGCGGCGATGAGGGCGGTGCGGATGGTGGTCATGGTGTCAACTCCCGAGTATTGTTTAAAGGCTTGGGGGAAGTGTTGCGTCCCCCTCGGGAGTTCGTTCGGGATAAAAAGCGGGCGGGGCTTAGGCGGCAGCAATTCTCAGTTTGGGCTAGAAACGATAAATATAATGCCGTCATTTCGGCAGGGATGCCGAAATGACGGGCTTCGATTTTTGCTCGTTCCCAAGCTCCTGCTTGGGAATGGGGTTTTTGAAGCTCCAGCTTCCCGAAGAAAGGCCAAGCAGGAGCTTGCAAGATAAGGGTTCCCAAGCCGGAGCTTGGGAAACAGCCAACACCTTACTCGACAGGACTGACAGGTGGTGAGAGTATCAAGTATTGACACTGTGTACAATTGTACATATGATTCCACCTATGAAGATTGAGTACGACCCCGGCAAAGCAGCCTTAAATCCTTTGAACCACGATGGCGTGACGTTCGACGAAGCGATGCCAGTGCTAATTGACCCTTACGCACTGACGCGGGAAGATTCTGATGTCTATGACGAACAACGGTGTGTGACGCTGGGGATGGGTGCAAAGGGGCGTATTTTGATTGTGGTTTGGACGCTGCGCGAGGATTGTGTGCGTCTGATATCCGCATGGAAAGCCAACCAACCGCAACGGCAACGTTATGAGCAACAATTCAGACCCCTTGTTTGACCGTTATGCCGACATGGATTTCAGCGATGCCAAGCCTGTCGCAGAAATTCCTGCCTTAGCTCGACTACAGGCCGAACAGGGCGGCAAGTCGCGCATCACCATGCGTGTGGACAACGATACGCTCGCCATTTTCAAGGCAAGAGCGGAAATGGCCGGGGGAAGCTACCAAACGCTAATGAACGAGGCGCTGCGGCAATTTGCGCAAGGGCTAACGTTAGCTGACGTGGTGCGGGAAACCATCAGGGAAGAATTGCAGCATGGGCGTTGAAAAAGCGGCGGTCACGCGGGAATTGGCCAGTTGCGGGTGATCCACGAGCATTAGCTCGTGGCAATCGTCAATCGCTTTGGGTGTCGTTGCTGCCATGGTATCCCCTCAAAAAAAAATCGCCGGCTGCGCCGGAAAAGGTAAAAAGAAAAAACATAAAGGAAAAAGAGCAAAGAATAAAGGGAATTAGTCCTGGGCAAGACGGAAACCCTGGTTGAAGTACCGGTAGCCGGGGCTGAGCCTGAAGCGGTAGGCGGAACGGGCGTACCTGACGTCGCTGTCCCACGAGCCGCCCCGGACCACCCGCCGGCTAGTGGCATCATTATTGCTTATACACTTCTTTTCGCCGCCAGAATATTTTACCTGATAGGCTGAGCAAGTCCATTCCCACGCATTGCCCAACATATCGTATAACAGAAAATCATTGGGCTTGAAACTGCCTACCGGGGCGGTGTAGGCGTAGCCGTCGCTACAGTTGTGGACTGTCCAGCCTGAAAACGCCTGCTTGGCGGTTTGGTCGGCGACATTGGCATACTGACAGGCATCGTCGGGGTTGTCGCCCCAATAGCGGGTGGTTTCACTCCCCGCCCGCGCCGCATACTCCCATTCCGCCTCGGTGGGCAGGCGGAAAGTCTGGCCGGTCTTGCCATTCAGCCACTCGATATAGGCGAGTGCGTCGGTCAGGCTGATGCAGACGGCGGGGTGCTTGTCGTCTTGGGCAAACCCCGGCTTGCGCCAATCCGCACCGGATTGTTCACCCCACGAACCGTTTTTTAAACTCCAACACGACGGCCCGGAAGGGTAGCCCCTGTCTTTGACGAAGGCCGCATATTGCTCTCGTGTCACTTCATATTTCGCCAGGCTGAATGCCCGCACAGTCACTTTGTGTTTTGGCTTTTCATTATCAAAAGCCTCCTTGTCGCTGTCATCCGATCCCATCCAAAATTCCCCCGCCGGAATCCGCACCATGTCAATGCCAAAATCGGCAAGGTTTGAATTGGGCTTCGGAGATGTGGAGGGTATGTCAGCCGGCTTTACCCTCACCACATCAGCCGCTATTTGTTGCAGATGCTTAATTTTGTTCTTCGCCAACACGGCAAAGCGGCCTTGTGGGTATTGCCTGAGGTATTCCTCGAAGTCCGCCGGGTTGTCGCTGTTTTTGACGCTGTCCCACACACTCAGCTCGACCGTCGCCGGGTCGGGCGGGGCGGGTTTGGCTGCCACCGGCGGCGGGCTAGGTTCGGGGGCTTGCGCCAGATAATAGGTTTGGGAGGGGATTCCGTTAATGACCATCTCCGGGTTCTGCCCCTTGCCGTCGGTCACTTGCGCCGCCACGTCTCTGAAGAAGTCAACGATTTCTTTGCCGGGTTGACGGTCGAATTCATTTAGCCAGACTTGCGTGTAGGGGCTGTGTTCGCCTTGCCCGTCCTTCGCCAATTCCCCGGCGCTGGCCGAATACGCCAGCAAGCGGTGCCGCCCATTGCTCTTAGGCCGCGCCAAGCCGCGGAATGGCGAGGCATCGCCGAACACCGCCCGCGTGGATTTGTCCAATTCGGGAATCTCACGGCAGGCATCAAATACGGCGATGGCAACTTGGGCCTGCTGGTCCAGCCCGTCTATGAGTTGCTCCAGTCCGAGCAAGCCGCGTTTCAGCCGCTCGTTCCCGGCGGTGCTTTGCAGGCTCTGCGCTTGTAAGTTTTTGCGGTCCAAGTCCACCGGCACCAGATAGGGCACACTGTCGATTTGCAGCCCATGCCCTGCGTAATACAGCAACACCATCTGCGCCCCTATGGCTTTTTTGTGCAAATCCTCGTCTGCCTGTAGCATCTCGTCCAGGTTTAAATCCGCCTGCACATCGTCGCGGCGGACTGGCCGCAATAGTTCAAACCCGGCTTTTTTGAGGCGTTCCGCCACGGCCTTGGCATCAGCCAACGGGTTGTTCAACGAACCGATGGCTTGGTAACGGCTATTGGCAATGACCAAGGCCAGTTTGCGGCCTTCGTCCGTGTGCGCGGGCAAGGCGGCGGCCAGCAGGGCCATCAGCAACAGGGCTTTGCGGTGTTTTGAGTAATTCAAAGAGGCACCCATAGTCCACCTAAGGAAAATGCAATTTCAACGAACGGCGGGGCGCGGACTTCGTCGGCCTCTTGCCAAGCGGCTTCCAGCAGCCAATGGCCCTCATGCAGTCGGAACACTTCCAGCGTGTGCAGTATGGGTTCAACTAGCCACAACCATTGCACACCTTGCTGGGCATAAATCGGCATCTTGACCACGCGGTCGGTACGTGCCGTGCCGGGGGACAGCACTTCGCAGACCCAGTCTGGGGCCACGGTGAAATAGGCTTCCTCGGGCAAGCTGGGCATCCGCTCCCTGCGCCAACCGGCCAAGTCGGGAACTAAGATTTGACGACTAAGATGCAGCTCTGGCTCGTCCAATATCCACCAGCCGCCGGGTCCGCTACGGCCTTGATCATAAGACGGCACCAGTTCGCCGCCGATGATGGATGAGGCGCGGGCATGTTTCGGCGCGGGCCGGGGCTGGGTAATCAACTGTCCATTAAGGATTTCACCTATCAGGTTGTCGGGCAGGTCGAATAAGTCTTCGTATTGCGCTTCTCGTCGTGCGGGTTGGTTCATCGGTGTCCTCGCTAGTTT
>CAIZPP010000010.1 GCA_903934875.1 uncultured Methylococcaceae bacterium | reverse complement strand
TCCCCTTGAGCGCCGGGTTGGGCTGCCGCGCCGGGGGAGGAAGCCGGGGCTGCATGGCGCTTGCTCTTTGCTTTTTGTAACCATCCGGCGCAATACGATCCACACCGATTACGTACCACAAACCTTTGAATCTAATAGTTTAATAAAAAAAACTAAACACAAATCAATTCTTTATCATTTGAATGAAACATTATAATAAAACCTGAGTCTTTTCATAATGAGTATAATTATATAAACACTCAGAAAAAAATATGACAATCAAAAATATAACATTTATAACCCACTGGCCGTGCCGCTTGATGAAGCCCGCCCTTCCTGACGTTTGACGTGCCCAACGCCCGAATTGAGGGGCGCGGGCGGACGGACTAGCCGAAGCAATGCCAAGGCGCAACCCCGCGTCCCCTCGAATGCCGGGTTAGGCCGGTTGGCAGTGGACAATTGCCGGGGTCATAGGCTTTTGCTCTTTGCCCTTGTTATCCATTCGGCGCAATAGGCGGAGTACCGCTATTGCGCCGCGTTAGGCTTTTGAAACGGTGCGCACGATAAAGTTGTGCGCACCCTACTCACTACGGCCCCTAGGCTGGCTATCATTTTGGAGGGGATAATGTTATTAGAGTTGTTTTTGTGGTCTGATCCGGTTTACCTCCACCAGTTTGTACCTGAGTTTGAGTTTGAGTAGATGGTGTCGGTAATACACTTAAAATACCTTTAGGCAAAGCCAAAACAATATCAGATGCACCTTTGATCTCACTCTGGGAGTCGAGTTTTATTTCTGTCACTACACCATTTGTGAACCCATACGTTTCATGACGATTAGTTAAGAAATTTCTTTGCGGGTTGTAAACGCGTGATACTGAATATGAGTTTACAATCTTAGGTGGCAACACCAGATTGCCATTACATCTCACACTCACTTTAATGGGTGTTGGCTCAAAGGCGCAGAAGCCATCGAAAGGAGTGGCGATGTTATTTTGAGCCGCTTTATCCAGCTGCACTTGAGGATTTGTTTCGGAGTTTACGTTGCTGCATTGAGGGTCAGATGTTTCATTCGTATTTCCGCCCCCTTCTATTGTTACCGACAAAGAAACTGTACCTATTTCATTACTTTGATTTAGAGTTTTAGCGGGGAAACTGGAATTCGATAGATAAAATTCATAGCTACCAGCAGTCAGTATGGTGCAGTCATCAGGTTTAGGCATTGTTGGTTTTTTAGATTCTATGGGAAAGCTATATGCAATTTCTTCTGCAAGTTTACCTGCAACGACCCCCCAATCATTCAGAACTGTTGTAACTTGCTGGGAGGATTGTGAGTCCGAACTGCTGGGCAGCCCAAATTCCGTGGTCTTGAAATCAGTAACATCCGCAAAAAGGGGGCTTTCTTGCAGGTATAAATAGGCTTTATTTTGGGGTCTGACGATGATGTCAAGGCTGGCTTTGAGCGGAGAGTCTTTGGGGTGATCCAAAGTAAGAATACCCTTAGTTACCGCTGATTTATAATAAGGAACCCCCAATGGCTGTTTATTGTCGAGTCTACTATTGCTAGTAGAGTAAATTGGAGAAGTGCCACATCCGCTAAGCGCAAGAATGAAGGTGCAAACAACAAAATTCAACTTATTCATAAAAATCCCCGCTAACAATGTTTTACAATTAGGTAGTCTGAACACAGAAATGGTGCCCATTCCAGCCTAACGGCCGAGCTAAGCGGCGCGGCGCGAAAGCCTAGCCACAGAGACCAAACGCACAACCCGCGTCCGCTTGAGCGAACGGTTGGGCGCTGGGGCAGGAGATAAAGCTGGGGTTGCATGGCTTTTGCTCTTTGCCTCCCCATTCGGCGCAATACGCGGAGTACCGCTATTGCGCCTTACGGTCTTGGGTTGTAAACGAAAAACCTAACGCCCGAGCTAAGGGGCGCGAGCGGACTAAACTAGGGGAAAACAGGCCAAAGCGTAACCCCGCGTCCCCTTGAGCGCCGGGTTGGACGAAGCCGCTACGCGGAGAAAAGCCATTCTCATTAGCCTTTCAAAGAATTAAACTGCACCTCAGCCCCAATGTCGGGGTTTTTAACAGACTAGCG
>CAIZPP010000009.1 GCA_903934875.1 uncultured Methylococcaceae bacterium | reverse complement strand
GATTATGCGGCGGCAGCATCTGGGCAATGATCTTGGCTTTGAATTCTTCTGGATAGGTCGTCATCGTTTTCCTCATTTCGTCCCCTATAGGCTAACAAAGTCTCCTTGAAGGAGGCGACATCTATCCTGACACAGGGGGCTTTCGCTGCCAGCGAAACGCCCCGCGTCTTGCTGATTGATGAGATCGACAAGAGCGACATCGACCTGCCGAATGACCTGCTGCACATTTTTGAGGAAGGTGAGTTTGAGATACCCGAACTGGCACGGCTGCCGAAGACCCAGGCTACGGTCAAAATCCTGCCTTACGACGCGCCGCCGGAAGCAGACATAGACCGCGACGGCGTCAGTATCGAACGGGGCCGGGTGCGCTGCACCCACTTCCCACTGGTGGTCATGACCAGCAATGGCGAACGCGAATTCCCGCCCGCGTTCCTGCGCCGCTGCCTGCAATTGGAAATGAAGCCGCCTGCCAAGGACAAACTGGTCCGCATCGTGCGCAGCCACTTGGAATTGGACGACGCGCAAGCCACCAAGCTTGATGCTTTGATTGATGCCTTCCTGGACCGCCGCGACAAGCAAAAGGCCGACTTGGCCGCCGACCAGTTGCTCAATGCCGCCTTCCTGGTACTGAATAAGATCAATCCACAGAATAGTTACGATGACAAAGATGCGCTGGTGGAGACTTTATGGCGTTCGCTAGGTCAATAACCTTGGCATAAGGCCCACCATGTCCGAGCGTTTCCACAAACTGCTTGCCGTACTCGACCGCGCCGGGCTGGAGCCTATGCCGGTGGAGTTCGCGGAGATGCTTTGGCTGGCGGCCCATATCAGTCCAACGTCCCGCCCAGTCAGCGCCAATTTGACCAAGCCGGAATCCCCCGCGTTTGAAAAACTAACCCCGCCACCCGAACCAGAACCACTAGACGACCAAACAGCGCAAGATAGCCCGTCCACACCACACCGCGAACCGCCGCAGCCCGACCAAGCCGCGCTCTATCCCAGTTCACCCACGGCAGGCGGACGATTGTCCGCCCGGCCCATCCGCTCGCCCGCCGTGCCCAGCCTGCCCAACGCGCTAGGGCTAGGCCGCGCCTTGCGCCCGCTGAACCGCAAAATCGCCTCGCGCACCCGCTACTGTCTGAACGAAGAAGCCACCGCCGAACGCCTCGCCGAACAAGGCATTGCCGGGCCGACACTGTGGATACCGGCGCTTGAGCCGGCCCGCGAACGCTGGTTTGAGTTGGCCTTGGTGATTGACCGGGGCGATTCCATGCGCGTTTGGCAACCTGTGCTGGCGGATTTGCGGCGGCTGCTCGGTTACCACGGCGCGTTTCGCACGGTGCGGATCTGGCATCTGGAAACCAACAGCGGCAAGGCCGTGTTGCGCGTGGGTGCCGACCCGGACTATGCCCGCTTATGCAAGCCGCAAGAACTTAAGGCGTGGGCTGGACGGCGGCTGGTTCTGGTGGTCAGTGATTGCATTTCCAGGGCTTGGCACACTGGTTCGGTAGGCGAGTTGCTCAAACCCCTGTGCGCCGCCGCGCCGCTGGCCGTGCTGCAAATGCTGCCGCAGCGCATGTGGCGGGGAACCTCGCTGGGGCGCGGGACGGAAACAAGGTTAAGCGCCGCCGAACCCGGCGCGGTCGCCGCCCGCCTGCCGGTAGCCGACATAAACCGACTCGGTTTTGAGGGGTTGGAAACATCGCCAAAATCCTGGCGGCTGCCAGTGCTAACGCTGGAAGCCGATGTCCTGCTGGCTTGGGCCGATCTGCTCAACGGGCAGCAAAATACTTGGATCTATGCCGTATACTTCGACACGCAAACCCGCTACGCCGTCGGCGACAGCCCACCGCAGACAACGCCGACCGCCGAAGGCATCGCCAAGCGGCTAGACCGCTTCTTCGCCGATGCCTCGCCGCAAGCACAGGAACTCGCCAGCTACCTCGCAGCCGCGCCCTTGACCTTGCCGGTCATGCGCCTAGTGCAGCACGTCATGCTGCCGCAGTCCGGCCAAACCGAACTGGCCGAAATCTTCGTCAGCGGCTTGCTGCGCAAACAGGGCGACAGCGGGAAAGGGGATGCGCTGTACGACTTCCACGAAGGTGTGCGGGAACGCCTGCTGGAAGCGGTGGGGAATTCGGAGGCTGTTGAAGTTTTGCGGCTGGTCTCCGATTTTGTCAACAGCCGCACCGGACGTGCTGTAAATTTCCATGCCTTGTTGGCCGACCCGACGGCGGACGGGAATTTTGCTTTGGATGGGGATGCCCGTTATTTTGCCAAGGTTGGGGCCAAGGTTTTGCGGCGGTTAGGGGGAGAGTATTTGCGGTTGGCAGTGAGACTGGAAGGAAAACTTCCAGTCAATCCAAAAAGCCAGTCTGTGTTTTTAACGCCGACAGGAACGCTTGAAGACCGCACCGATTCACAGAATGTGAATGAGGGAGTTGAAAATGTCGCCTGCCAAGTTGGCGAAAATTTAGCTCTTCAAATTCAGTCCAATATAAAAATGATTCCGGGTTGGGACATTAAAACACAAGGTTCGCCTTATGTTGGCTTGCGCGCGATGACCTATGAACATTCTGGCTTGTTTTTTGGGCGTGACCCACAACTTAAACAACTAGCGACAAAACTGGCTAACCAGCGCTTTGTCGCTGTGGTTGGGGCATCAGGAACAGGTAAGTCTTCATTGGTCTGGGCTGGTTTGCTGCCGAAGTTGAAAGAATGGCAAGTCGGCGGAATCAGTCAGTGGGTTTGGGTTAGGATTACTCCAATGGAGTACAGTAACTTCATCCCGGATCAGATGGTAGATGATGTCTTGACTGTAACATTTGACCGACGCATCAGCGTGTTCAAACTAGCTCTGCAAGAACGCGGCGCGAAACTGTATGCTTTGCTAAATGAAATTCTTCCCGCAGGTAATGAGCAGCTACTGCTGTTTGTCGATCAGTTCGAGGAGTTGTTTAGCTTGGTGGCATCCTCATCTCGCAAGCTGTTCATCCATGCTTTGGACGACTTGATGGCGAGCGGGAAAGCGCGAGTTGTAGTGACAATGCGGGCAAATTTTTTAAACCAGTGCATGGAATCTGAAGGTTTCGGCGAAAGGCTGGCAGATTGGTTTAATCATGGGCTACTACTGCTATCTCCACCTGGAGCAGATGCCTTGCGTGAGATAGTCGAAGGCCCAGCTCGACTAGCTGGGTTGTCGTTTGAAGCTGGGCTGGTGGATAAAATCGTCGAAGACATCGGCTTAAAACCCGGCAATCTGGCGCTGATGGCTTTTGCATTGGAAAAACTTTTTCAGCAGCGTTACGATAGCGTGATAAGTTGGCAGGCTTACAGAGAATTAGGAGGTTTCGAGGGGGCGATTGCCGAAAAGGCGGAGACAGTGTTTGCCGCATTGGGTGGTCGTATTGGACATGATCCTAAATATCTGATGGCTAGAGTGTTCAGTGAGTTGGTGGACATTGATGAATACAGTGGCGTAGCGTCCCGACGGAAGGCACCTTTGGCTTTGTGGGATCAGGCTTCAACCGTGTATCGACTGATCGAAGACTTTGTTGATGCGAGGCTTCTACTGATTGATGGTGGCTTTGAACCCACATTAGAAATCGCCCACGAAACTCTGTTACGCAATTGGCATTTGCTAAGCGCATGGATAGCAGCCCGAAAGGACCAATTCTTGATGCGTAAACGCCTACAACGTGATACGGCAGAATGGGTTAGGCATGGTGGTTCTGGAGCTTTTCTATGGCGTGACCTATCGGCCTTGGAGTCTGGTAATATGATCGGCGATCTGCTGTACACGCCAACGGACTCTGAATTAAGCTTCCTTGGCCCAGTACACAAAAAAGATATGTTAAGGCTTATTCTTGATGCAGATACTACCCACAAAATGCGTGCTACTGTCGGCATCCGGCTTTCTCTGATTGGCGATGATAGGCCTGGTGTCGGTGTTATTGACGGCTTACCTGATATTGTATGGTGCCATGTATTGGCAGGACGTGTGAATTTATCAGGGGATGAAGGCAGTTTCGATGTAGATAAATGCTGGCTTTCAAAATATCCAATAACAAAGTTACAATACATGCTGTTTATTGATGCTGATGATGGCTATATTAATCCTGATTGGTGGCAGGATTTGCCGAAGCTTAGTTACCTAGATGCAGATCGACAAGTTTTATCTTATGGGAACTATCCGGCTGTCAATGTAACGTGGATTGAAGCAGTAGCTTACTGTCGTTGGTTGAGTCAAAGACTTGGATTTATGGTGCGTCTGCCGACTGAATGGGAATGGCAGCAGGCAGCTTGTCAAGGCGATCAAAAGAATGTTTATCCATGGGGATTGAATTGGGATAGTCGCCGTTGCAACAGTCACGAAAGCCAATTGAACCGAGTGATTTCTGTTGGAATGTATGCTCAAGATTTTGCTGAGGATAATCCATTGGATATGGCAGGCAATGTATGGGAATGGTGCTTAAATAGATATGTAAAGCCTGTGCCTTTGTCGAGTATCGTCTTGGCGGATATTTCTGAGAGAACGGTTCGAGGCGGTTCTTGGCTAAACCTAACAGATACCTTCCGGTGTTCGTCTCGTGGAGGACTCAACCCCTCCCTTCGATTTAATTATATCGGTTTCAGATTAATTCGTGTGTCCCCATAAACTTTTTAAATTATATCTGTTTTTAATTTAGTATGTAACCTTTGGTTGGTTGTGATACAATTGATATTTATTGTTAACAAATAAATCAACCTAAAAACAGCAGTTAGCGGTTCCAAAACCCGTTCTCCCTGAGCCATGTCGAAGAGTGAACGGGTCGTGCATCCGCACCCAAATGGTGAACAAAGAAAAGCCTTTGCTCAGCACGAACGGCTTTTCTTCGTTCTAACTGCCGATTTTAAGATTAATGCAGACCATAAAAACATATTTTTCATTATATAAAGTAGGTAAATAGGATATGTTAGAAGCTTTTCCAGTTACCACGGTTATTGGGCCTTTAGTAATCTTGATTGTTATTATTTATACTGCTGGAATAATCCGATATATTCCAAATGATAGTATAGGTATTTTGGAAAAATTATGGAGCCGAAAGGGATCAATTAAGGATGGCTTTATTGCCCTTAATGGAGAAGCTGGCTTCCAACCTAACGTCTTGCGGGGTGGCTTCCATTTCTTTGTGCCATTCCAATATCGTGTCCATAAGGCACATTTAGTGACCATACCACAAGGGCAGATTGGATATGTTTTTGCCCGCGACGGGGTACCGCTACCAGCAATCCAGACTTTGGGTTCAAATAAGATAGCTAACAATTTTGAAGACACCGAAGAATTTCTTAAAAAGGGAGGGCAGAAAGGGCCTCAAAGAAAAATCTTGCGTGAGGGAACTTATGCTATTAACCTTGCGCAATTCATTGTGCTAACTGAAAATCGCGATTATTCCAAAAACCTAGAATTGAGCGATGCATCACTAATCTTACAAATGGGAAAATTGATATCTGATCGTAATGGTTACGAGGCTGTGATAATCAAAGATGCAGACGACTTAATCGGAATTGTCACAGTTCATGATGGCCCTGCTTTACCTGAGGGTGAAATTATCGCGCCAACAGTAGGTAGTGACCCTGTGAATCAGGAAACATTCCACAATAACTTTCAAGACCCAGAGCGTTTTATCGATGCTGGTGGATTTCGAGGGCGGCAACATCATGCCTTGGTAGATGGTAGTTATTATATCAATCGCTTGTTTGCGACAATTGAACTAATAAATAAGACCGTCATTGATGTGGGTACTGTAGGGGTAGTGGTATCTTATATTGGAGAACAAGGTAACGACACATCAGGCCACATGTACAGACATGGCGAACTGGTTCAACCTGGCTTCCGTGGTGTTTGGAATCGACCACTTCCACCTGGGAAATACGCTTTTAACACCTATGCTGGTAAGGTAATTACTGTTCCAACAACCAACTTCGTTCTGAAGTGGATGAAATCAGATTTTGGTCAACATTACTTTGATGAAAATTTATCAGAGGTTTCTCTGATAACTAAAGATGCCTTCAGGCCGACTCTGCCTCTTTCAGTCGTCGTACATATTGACTATATGAAAGCACCTTATGTAGTGCAACGTTTTGGCGATGTCAAACGACTTGTGGAGCAGACGCTAGATCCTATGGTTTCTGCTTATTTCAAAAATGTTGCTCAAACTAAAACAATAATTGAACTTCTTCAGGATCGCAATGAAATCCAAGATCGCTCTTCAGAGGAAATGCGCTGCAAATTTTCTGCCTACAGCCTTGACTTGCAGGAAGTTCTTATAGGTACACCGCGTGCAGACGATGAGCATGGAAAAGGTTTTGAACAAATCCTTTTGCAGTTGCGTAATCGGCAAATTGCCGTAGAACAAGTGGAGACTTACAAATTGCAGGAGGCCGCTTCTATCCAAGAACGTACTCTGAAAGAAAAACAGGCTATGGCTGAACAGAAAACTCAAATAACGGTATCTTCATTGTCCATCCAAGTGAAGGAAAATCAAGGAAAAGCACTGCTCGCTTTGGCCAGACAAGAAGCGGAAATCGTTCAAATCACTGCTAAAGCTACTGCTGATCGTACCCGTATAGAAGGACAAGGTGATGCAGACCGTATCCGCGCAATCGGTCTTGCCGACGCGGAAAAAACTAGGGCACTCGGTCTTGCCGACGGGGAAAGAATTAAGGCAATCGGATTGGCCACAGCCGAAGCGACGGAAAAACAGGTGCTGGCCTATGGGGGTCCCGAGTATCAGTTACACAGCCAAGTTCTATTACGGTTCGCTGAAGCCATCGAAAAAGGCAAGCTGGCACTAGTACCTAATATTTCTGTAGGTAGTGGACGCGATGGTCAAAATGGAGGTGGCAATCTAGTAGAAGCTATGCTAGCTATGCTACTTTCAGAAAAAACTGGGATGTGTCGAAACAATAATGAGGAAGTCGGTACTCAGCAATTCAAACCGACTGATGTTACCCCGGCATTTACTGATTGTCGGAAAAATATTGGGAAAAGCGGAGAGCAATTGAATCAAAATATGTTGACTATGCCTATACAATACCTTCGCCAAAAGTTACGCCGCTTTTGCATAAATCCTGCCGATTTCTGCGGTCTGGAAAATACTGTCGTCGATTAAAAACGCCTCGCCATTTTTGCCGAGCAAATTTAATATCCGCCGCGTGTATTTTCGCGCCCTGAAGATGGTCTTCAAGTCCAGCATGCTGCCTTTGG
>CAIZPP010000008.1 GCA_903934875.1 uncultured Methylococcaceae bacterium | reverse complement strand
TCGTAGACAAATTCAGCGAGAAGGAAACCCCACGCATGGAAACAGAAGTCGAATCGGGGCAGCGCCGTTCCGCTGCAAGTGATACGGTTACCATCTTAAATTAGGCAGTAAACTGTCTTGACGTAAGGGTCCACTATACCCTGTGGCTATTAAAAAATGCGCGAGTCACACTGTCAAAAGCGGCTGAGTTGGCAGGCATGGATATTTATGAGTTCATCGCAGCTTGCAAACGGAATGACGTGCCTGTCATAGATATCAGCAAAGAAGAACTGCTGGAAGAAGTAGCGGGTTTGAATCGGGTATGATTTTGGCGGCAGACAGTTCCGCGCTGATTGCCCTATCGGTTTGTGATAGTTTGGGGCTATTGGAACAGTTGTTTGACTCCGTCCTCGTGCCTTAAACTGTCTATAATGAAGCCACCCGCCCCGATAAAAAAGAGGCCCACGCACTTAAAGCCTTTCTGCGAGACAAGGTTTGCTACGTAAACTTGCAAGGCTATGTGTTTTTGGATGCGTTTGCTGATGCAGGGGAAACGGAGGCTATGGTGCTGTATAAGCAAATATCCGCCGATAAGCTGCTGATTGACGACCGACGCGGTCGCAAAGTGGCTAAGATCAACCATATCAGCACCATAGGCTCACTCGGCGTATTACTTGCGGCCAAGAAAAAGGGTTTGATTACAGCAGTTTACCCATTGCTTCAGCAAGTTGAAAACTCAGACATTTATTTAAGCCCACAGCTCATCACCAGTGTTTTGGAGGTGGCAGGAGAATTTCCGACTCCGTCCACTGAACTGTGAACTTCAGCATATCCGGGTTCAATGATGGTGAACGCCCTATCCACCTCGACCGCCCTCGCCCCTTCAACCTAATATCCATGCGGGTGATAGCCCTGTCGGGCGCGTATCTTTGCGTTGCGCCCGACATTTGGGCTTTCGGCTAGTGCCTAGCCAAGGCCGGAATAAGCCCGTTTGTGGGCGTTGCCGGCAAGTGCGCCACGCCGGAAACAGTCATTGCACGACCTTATTCCGGCCTTGTTGTTCGCTAAGGATAGACCATGCAGGCAACTGCTTTATCGTTGCCCGATTTTTATTACAACAACACCCTCCGCATATCCGCCAACATCTGCGCAAGGTAAACACTGAACCGGGCCGAATCCGCGCCATCAATCACACGGTGGTCAAAGGACAGCGACAACGGCAGCATCAGGCGCGGGACAAACTGGCCGTCTTTCCAAACCGGCTTGGTTTGCGCTTTGCAAATGCCAAGTATCGCCACTTCCGGGGCGTTGATGATGGGCGTGAAATTGACCCCGCCGATGCCGCCTAGGCTGGAAATGGTGAAGGTTCCGCCTTGCAGTTCCTGTGCCCTAAGCTTGCGTGCCCTGGCCCTTTCGCTCAGTTCCGCCACTTCCTTCGCCAGTTCAAACACGCTCTTGCGGTCGGCATCGCGCACCGGCGGCACGACCAAGCCTTCCGGCGTATCGACGGCTACGCCGATGTGATAGTACTGCTTGAAAATCAAGTCCTCTCCGTTGGGGGCCAGGGAGGAGTTGAAGCGGGGGTAGGCTTTCAGCGCGGCTACCACGGCTTTGATCAGGAAAGGCAGCAGGGTAAGTTTGATTTTTTGCTTTTCCGCCTCGGCTTTCAAAGAAACCCGGAATGCTTCCAAATCGGTGATGTCAGCCTCTTCGTTGAGGGTGACATGGGGAATCGTCACCCAGTTGCGATGCAGGTTAGCGCCGGTGAGTTTGCGTATCTTGGACTGCGGGCTGGATTCGATGGGGCCGAATTGGGAGAAGTCGATGGCAGGCGCATCCATCAAGTTCAAGCCAAACGAACCGGTTTCAGGGGCTTGCAAACGGGATTTGATATAAGCCTGCACGTCATCCTTCAGAATCCGACCTTTCGGGCCTGTTCCCTTGATTTTTTCCACCTCCGCGCCGAGTTCACGGGCGTAGCGGCGTATCGCGGGGCTGGCGTGGGGCTTGCCAGTGCCGGGGCCGTAGTCATCAATTGCAGGTGTGGCGGCAAGTGCGGGCTGGCTGACTGGAACGGTGGGCTTGGCAGGCTGGGCTGCCGCAGGCGCGGCAGCGGGTGTCAGCGGCGTTGGGGCAGGCGTACTGCCAGCGGCTTGACTGGCCAAGACCAACACGGGCGAGCCACGGCTGACTTTGTCGCCCACTTTGACCAGCACCTGTTTGACTTCCCCGCCCTTGGGGCTGGGAATCTCCATCGCCGCTTTGTCGCTTTCCAAGGTGATGATGGAGGTTTCCTTATTGATGACATCACCCACTTTCACCAGCACCTCAATGATCGAAACATCCTTGTTGTTGCCGATGTCGGGAACGGTGACGGTTTCCTCATCGGCAGCGGCTTGCAATAATGGCGCGGCTGGGGCAGCCGCCGGGGCAGGCTCGGCGACCGCAACGCCTTCATCTTCCACTAGGATTAAAATGGGTGAACCTTGGCTCACTTTGTCACCTACCTTAGCGATTACCCCTTTGACTGTGCCCGCGTGGGAACTGGGTATCTCCATCGCCGCCTTGTCGCTCTCCAAGGTGATAAGGGAGTCTTCTTTCTTGATGACATCGCCGGCTTTGACCAATACCTCGATGATGGAGACATCTTTGTTATTGCCGATGTCAGGAACGCTGATTGTTTGTTCTTTTGCCATGATTTAGCTCCTTAAACCGTCGTCGGGTTCGGTTTCTCGGGGTCGATCCCGTATTTTTCCATCGCCTCCGATACCTGGGCGGCGGCGATTTTGCCTTCATCAGCCAAGGCCTTAAGGGCGGCCAGGGCGATATAATGGCGGTTGACCTCGAAGAAACGGCGCAATTCCGAGCGGCGGTCGCTGCGCCCGTAACCATCAGTGCCCAAAGCGACAAAATGCTTGCCGGGTAAGAATTGCCTGACTTGGTCTGCCACGACTTTCATGTTGTCAGTGGCGGCGACGATGGGGCCTGGCGTTCCGCCTAAAATATCCTCCAGATAACTGGTGGCTTTCGGCTGCTCGGGATGCAGCAGGTTCCAGCGCTCCTTGGCCAGACCGTCGCGGCGCAGTTCGCTAAAGCTGGTCACGCTCCAGACATTCGCCTTGATGCCGAAATCCGTTTGCAGCAACTCGGCGGCGGCAATGGCTTCACGCAGAATGGCCCCGCTGCCGAGTAACTGCACCTCGACCTCTTTGCCCTGGTCTTGCAGTGGATAAATCCCTTTGATGATGCCCTCCTCCGCCCCTTCCGGCAAACCGGGGTGGTCGTGGTTTTCGTTCATCACGGTGACATAGTAGAAAACGCTTTCCCCCTCCTGGTACATCCGGCGCAGGCCGTCTTGCACAATCACCGCCAATTCATGGGCAAAAGCAGGGTCGTAGGCGACGCAATTGGGAATGAAGGACATTGCCATGTGGCTATGGCCGTCTTGGTGTTGCAAGCCTTCACCGGCCAGCGTGGTGCGGCCCGCAGTGCCGCCCAACAGGAAACCGCGTGATTGCATGTCGCCGGCCGCCCACATCAAGTCGCCCACACGCTGGAAGCCAAACATCGAGTAGTAGATGTAGAATGGAATCATCTGCACATTGTGGTTGGTATACGCCGTGCCTGCGGCAATCCATGAACTCATTGCCCCGGCTTCGCAGATGCCTTCTTCGAGAATCTGGCCGGTTTTGTCCTCGCGGTAGAACATCAGTTGGTCTGAGTCTTCCGGGGTGTAGGGCTGGCCTACTGAAGAGTAAATGGCATATTGGCGGAACAAGCCATCCATGCCAAAGGTACGCGCCTCGTCGGCCACAATCGGCACGACATATTTGCCGATTTTATTGTCCCGCAGCAAGGTGGTGAGGATGCGCACGAAAGCCATGGTGGTGGACATTTCCCGGTCGCTCTTTTTCAGCAGGGCATCGAATACGCTCAAATCGGGCACTTGCAATAGCGGTGCTTGCCTGCGGCGGCTCGGCAGATATCCGCCCAAAGCCTTGCGGCGCTCGTGCAAATATTGGATTTCCGGGCTGTCTTCCGCTGGTTTGAAGAACGGCGTTTCGGCGATCTTATCGTCGGGGATAGGAATGCGGAAACGGTCGCGGAAAGTCCTCAGTGCGGCTTCATCCATCTTTTTCTGTTGATGGGCAATCATCGCGCCTTCGCCCGAACTGCCCATGCCATAGCCTTTCACCGTTTTTGCCAGGATCACGGTCGGCTGGCCGGTATGGTTCACCGCCGCGTGGTAAGCGGCATAAATCTTATGCGGGTCGTGGCCACCACGGCTCAGGTGGTAAATGTCGTCATCCGACAGATGCGCAACCATGTCCAATAATTCTGGGTACTTGCCGAAGAAATGCTTGCGTGTATACGCGCCGCCTTTGGCTTTGTAGCTCTGGTATTCGCCATCCACTACCTCTTCCATGCGTCTGCGCAAAAAGCCTTTGGAGTCCCTTGCCAGCAGGGCATCCCAATGCGAACCCCAGATCACTTTGATGACATTCCATCCCGCGCCACGGAATTCCGCTTCGAGTTCTTGAATGATTTTTCCGCCGCCCCTCACCGGTCCGTCCAAGCGTTGCAGATTGCAATTGACCACAAAAATCAGGTTGTCCAGCTTTTCGCGGCCAGCCAGTCCTATGGCACCCATTGATTCGGGTTCGTCCATCTCGCCATCGCCCATGAACGCCCAAACCTTGCGTCCTTTGGTGTGGAGAATGCCACGGTCTTCAAGGTATTGCATGAAACGCGCTTGGTAAATTGCCATGATAGGCCCCAGCCCCATGGACACAGTGGGGAATTGCCAAAAATCCGGCATCAGCCACGGGTGCGGGTAGGATGAAAGCCCATTGCCGCGGACTTCGCGGCGGAAGCGGGCCAATTGCTCCTCGTCCAAACGGCCCTCAAGGAAGGCCCTCGCATAAATGCCCGGCGAAGAATGGCCTTGGAAAAACACCAAGTCGCCGCCATGTTGTTGGTCGGGGGCATGGAAAAAATGATTGAAACCGACTTCATACAAGGTTGCAGAAGATGCAAAACTGGCAATATGGCCGCCATACTCGGAAGATACGCGGTTGGCTTGCACCACCATCGCCATTGCGTTCCAGCGTATCCAAGAGCGTATGCGATGCTCCATTTCTTCGTCGCCTTGCAAACGTGCCTGTTTATGCGGCGGGATGGTGTTGATATAAGCCGTGTTGGCTTTATAAGGCAGATTGATCCCGGAACGCCGGGCCTTGTCCACCAAGCGCTCAATCAGATAATGTGCCCGTTCGGAACCTTCGTTCTCGATGACGGCATCAAGCGCATCCAACCATTCTCGGGTTTCGGTTGGGTCAAGGTCGTTAAGATGGAGCGAAGTGGAAGATAGGGATTGGGCTTCTGGCATGGGTGTTCCTGAACCTTAAATAAAAGGGTAATCTTTGATTATAACTTTCAGCTTGGTTTGGCTCAAGGCAAGCCTTGCACTCCAGCAATTATCATTTTGCGTTAACCGTAGTGTGGGCTAGGCGCACATGCAAAAAAAGCTTGAGTTCATTAGGCAGTTTGAGTGCGCCGTAGCCCACCAGACGGGCGGTTGGGACGGCAATGGTGGGCTACCGTGCGCGTCAAGACCAAAGGTAAACAGCCAGTCTCTTCCAATGCGCACCTAGCCCACCCTACGGCAAATACGTTTTCTGGGCAAATCGAACGTAGCTTTAGGTGATTTCCATAATGAATCCACCAAAACTGAAATGAATTGTCCACGATAATCACGAACAATCACCTCGCCAAGCTGGGGCTTGGCGTTCCCTCTGGGAGCGCCAAGCCCCAGCTTGGCCTTTGGTTGGTATGTTCTTTATTGGATATCACTTTACTACCGCACCCATCTATAACACCCACAAAGGCTTGAATGCCAATGCGGCCTGTTCTGCATCGTCTGCGCCAAACACTCCGTCTATGACCGCCAACACATCCGCACCGGCCTCAAGCAAAGGCATCCCGTTTGCCGGGGTGATGCCGCCAATCGCAACTATCGGCAGGTGCAGGCATTGCTTGGCTGCGGCCAAGGTCTCCAATTGTGCTAGGGGCGCGTTGGGCTTGCTGCTGGACGGGAAAAAACGCCCGAAAGCGACATAATTTGCGCCGAGGGCTTCCGCTTCGATGGCACGCTCGAGCGAATTGTAACAAGACACGCCGATGATGGCTTGTTTGCCCTGCCTGTGCCTAGCCTGCGCGATTGAGCCATCATCCTTGCCCAAATGCACCCCGTCCGCGCCAATGGCAAACGCCAATTCGACATCGTCATTGATAATCAGCGGAACCCGGAAAGACCGGCATACCGCCAGTAGCAGCCTAGCTTCGGCCAAGCGGTCTTGGCTGGATTTGGCGCGGTATTGGACTACCTTGGCCCCGCCGCGCAAAGCGGCTTGCACAGTCTGAGCAAGCTGTTGCGGGTTGGCGTGGGATTCGGCGGTGATGGCGTAGAGGCCCGTAGTCGGGAATGACACCATCAATGCCACCCGCCATGCTGCTTGGTCGGGTCGTCCTTAAAGCTTTCCGTGGTCGCCGCGCCGCTGCTGCCGCCGGATTTCTTGCGCAATGAGATGGCTGCGCCCGCCGCTTTGGCGAGGTTCGCCTCGTTGATGCCGCCTAGGCTCAGGGCGGTGTCTACAATTATCGTCGAAATCGGGCTGATATCCTGCTCTGCGACCAGAGGGCTGGAAACCGCCGCTTTTACCGGCGCTTCCGGCTTGGCTTGCGGATAGGCGGTCAGAATCACCGGATAAGCCGTGCCCGCAGGCAGGCTTAGCTGGTAAGTGTTCGACCCGCCGGATAGTTCAGCCTTCGCCGCCACGAGTCCTTTGGCATCCTTCGCCTCTATGCGGGCTTGGTACACCGGCCCGTCGTCATTGCTGACGTGTCCGCTGAGGCGGGTGGGCGAGGCAGCCGCCGTGGACGAAGGCGCGTTGTCGCCGCAGGCGGTTAGACTTAAGATTCCGCTTAGGCAGAGTATGGAAAGACGGATGTTCATGGGCATATGGGGTGGGTTCTCAGTATTTTTTGTTATAGGGCAGCGTTTAGGTGATTTCCAATTAATGAACTGATGTTACGCAGTCATCGCTAGAGGATGGCAACTTGTGGAGTGCGGCGACTCGTCGCCGCTGCACGCAACAGGCGACGACTCGTCGCCGCTGCACGCAAAAGGCGGCGACGAGTCGCCGCACTCCACAATATCCGGGCTACAGCCTACACGGTTGCGTAACATCCGTTATTAGGAAGAAGAAAGGGCTATCCTTCCGCCCTCTCCGCCCACTTAGGCCACCACAAATGTTTTGGCAACCACATCTGAATCAATGAGGTGAAAATCATCACCGTGGAAGCCACGCTATAACCGAAGCCGCCTATCATCGTAAACCAGGCGAATACCGGGTAGTATTTGGTCAGCCACCAAGACATCACGTCAATCAGCAAGAACGCGAAAGGCGTGGCGATGAGGATGACTTTCCAACGGAAGTCGAACTCGGACATGCCGAATATCCAGCCCACAAACAGGAAGATGAAGCTGATGCCGAACAAATGGATGTGCGACACCCGGGTCAGCGTGGAGATGCTGGCACCTTGGTCAACTGCCGCAACTTGCTTCACATTACTAAGCTTGGTGAAGTCGGGGATGGTGGCCTCGGCGTTATGGCAAGAAACGCAATGTTTTTGAATCAATGGCTCGATATCCGACTTCCACTCCGCTTCAGGCGCTTCATCACGCGCCCATTGGATCAATTTAAAACGCACATCATCCGGGGCCATGGCTTTCATGGCACCATTAAGCATGGATTCCAACTTGGAGCCGGAACGGTTGCCGTAGTAACTGTAAACGATATCGTTGATGGACACCCCCGGCTTGCCGTCGGCTTGGCCGTGGGTCAGCATGATTTGCGCACCGGCCATCATCAAACCCACGCCAATCACCAGCAGAAAGCCAGTAAACAGGAATTTATAGGGCAACGAAATTCGTGCAAGTGTGGTGTTGGTTATATCAATCATATTCTCATCCTGTTTTAGTTGGAGGGAAGGTGGCAGGGTTTTCCAAAAGGGTGGTTTTGTCGCGGCACATTGCTTGCGGCAACGCGGCCAGAAGGCGTAGGCAAGGACTGCCGCAGCCACTACTAATGTCAATACATGGTCCATGGCAGTTTCCTCTGGTGGGTGAGTCGGTGTAAGGGTAACGCCCCTGAAAATATCTGAATCCGGGATTATTTGAATCGCAACAAGCCCGCATCCCACATCAACGGGGCTTCGTAGCCGAGCAGGTTGACCACGGTGGTGGCTAGGTTGCTCAATCCGGGCTGTTCCAACTCAGCCAGGCTGATGGAGTCATTCCAATGTTTGGAGTAGAAAATGCAGGGCACCGGATTGAGTGTGTGCGAGGTCTTCGCACTGAACTCGCCATCCGCCTTTTGCTTGGGTTTGCCGGTCTTGGCGTTGATTTCATACATTTCGTCGGCATTGCCGTGGTCGGCGGTAATGATCGCCACACCGTTCAGGGCATCAATCACCGGCAACAAACGGCTTAAGGCCAAGTCCACCGCTTCCACGGCGCTGATGGTCGCTTGGTAATTGCCGGTATGCCCGACCATGTCGCCATTCGCGTAATTCACCCGCAAGGCGCGGTATGCGCCGGTTTTCAACTGGCGGATCAACTCGTCGGTAATCTCCGCCGATTTCATCCAAGGCCGTTGCTCGAACGGGATGACATCCGAAGGGATTTCAATATAGGTTTCCAACTTGTCGTCGAATTTGCCACTGCGGTTGCCGTTCCAGAAATACGTCACATGGCCGTATTTTTGGGTTTCGGAAATCGCCAGTTGCGGTATGCCCGCATCGGCTAGATATTCGCCCATGGTGTCCCTGATCTTCGGCGGCTCCACCAGAAAACGCTTGGGTATTTTCAAATCGCCGTCGTATTGCAACATGCCGGCGTAGGTCACCTGCGGGTGGCGCACCCGGTCAAACGGTGTGAAGTCCTCCTCATCGAAAGCACGGGATATTTCAATGCCCCGGTCGCCCCGGAAGTTGAAGAACACGACGCTGTCGTTATCGTGCACGGGCCCCACCGGCTCGCCGTTTTCGACGATCACAAAAGCCGGCAAATCTTGGTCGATAATGACATTGGGCGACTCCCCACGGGTCGCCCGGATGGCTTCGGCGGCAGAGTGGAAATGCGGGCCTAGGCCCAGCACATGGGTTTTCCAACCGCGTTCGACCATGCCCCAATCCGCTTCGTAACGGTCCATGGTAATATTCATCCGGCCGCCGCCGCTGGCTATCCGCACATCAAAGCCGGGTTCGCGTAGCTGCGACAGAAAAGCCTCGAAAGGCTCGACATATTCCAGAGCAGAGGTTTCCGGCACATCGCGCCCGTCCAGCAATATGTGGACGCGCACCCGCTTGACGTGTTCCTGTTTCGCACGGACTAGCAAGGCTTTAAGATGGTTGATATGGGAATGGACATTGCCATCCGAAAATAGTCCTAAGAAATGCAGCGTGGAAGCGTGTGCTATCACATTAGCAATGATCTCCTGCCAAGCGCTGGCCTCATACAAGGCAGCGGTGGCGATGGCATCGTTGACCAAGGATGCGCCCTGGTTGTAGACCTGCCCGGCACCGATGGCATTGTGGCCGACCTCGGAATTGCCCATGTCCTCATTGCTGGGCATACCGACGAATTTACCGTGGGCCTTCAGCAAGGTGTGGGGGGAGTGCGCGAACAGCCGGTCTAGCGTGGGCGTGTAGGCATTGTAAATCGCATTGCCTTCGTGGTTTGGCGTGTAGCCAAAGCCATCTAGCACGATGGTCACAACCGGTCCTGCAACACCTGGGAACGAGGCGAATTTTTTCAACATGAGTGTCTGCTTGTCACTGGGTAAAGAGATAAAAAAAAGAATGTTCCTTTGGAATATAGATATACAGGCAATTGCTTAGCCGGGGAAGATAATCCGCGTAAAATGCAGATTCAATCACTATTTACCCGATCAGCCCCCGCATCGTTGAAACATCGTGAGCCATTATTGTAACTCATTGTAAAAATGAGATTTATTAAATTATTGCGGAAGTTGGGAGAGCGCTGTTGGCAGGCAGTGAGGGAAGCAGGGAAAGTATCCATTTCCTGTGGGTTGCGGGTTTTGTCGTTCCCGCGCAGGAGTGCAAGGCCTGCCTCGCAACAACTGAACTACTAGTAAATCCCGGGGAGAGAGGGAGCTTGATGTCGTTTTAGGTGATTGCAAGTAATGCATCCAGCAAAAGAATCGTCCACGAAAAACACGAACTACTCTTAACTCTTATTCCTGTCTTTCGTGGACTCTTTTTTCCTATGTACCAGATTCTTGATGGGTTGTTCTTACTCACTGAAGTTACGTAGTCATCACTAGAGGATGGCAACTTGTGGAGTGCGGCGACTCGTCGCCGCTGGACGCAAAAGGCGGCGACGAGTCGCCGCACTCCACAATATCCGGGCTACAGCCTACATGGTTGCGAAACATCAGTTGCTCAGCAATCACCTTACTACCGCAGAACCCTATAGTGATCCACATTGGGCAGGGGATTTCACCCCAAGCGTTCAAGCACCCCTTCAAGTTGTTCCAAATTGTCATAGCTGATAATGAGTTTGCCAAAACCCTTTTCACTATGCTTGATTTGTGCTTTTGCGCCTATGGACTGGCTTACACGCTCTTGCAGGCGGGCGATGTCGGGGTCCAAGGTCTTGGTCTTTTGTTGGGGAGGGTTCTTGGTTTCTTCCTGAAATTTGCGGACTAGGGCTTCGGTGTCACGGACATTCAGGCTTTTGTCCACAACCTGGTTGGCCAACTCCGCTTGCTTCCGCAGGTCTAGCGAGAGCATGGCGCGGGCGTGGCCCATTTCAATTTTACGCGCTATTAATAACGCCTTAACCTCCGGGTTCAATTCGTTTAGGCGCAGCATATTGGTGACGGTCGCTCGGGACTTGCTGACCGCGTCGGCAATCTGTTGATGGGTAAGGGAGAACTCCTCCTGCAAGCGTTTCAGTGCCTCGGCCTCCTCCAAAGGATTAAGGTCTTCGCGTTGGAGATTTTCGATCAAGGCGATGGCCAATGCCGACTGGTCGGAAATTTCGCGCACCACCACAGGAACATCATGCAAACGGGCTAATTGGGCCGCCCGCCAGCGGCGCTCGCCGGCGACAATTTCATAACGATTTTCGCCTATGGGCCGGACCACCAAAGGCTGTATCACGCCTTGTGCAGTGATGGAATCCGCCAACTCTTGCAAGCGCGCCGGGTCGAAATCCTTGCGCGGCTGGAAGTGGCTGCTCTTCAGATATTCAATCGGCAGTGTCAGCAGTTTATCCTTTTCTGTCAGCGTGACGGAATCCTCCACAATATCCATACTGCCCAACAAGGCATCCAGTCCACGTCCCAAACCTCTTTTTTTTATATTCATGCTTCTATCTAATAGATTGCAGCGGTGCCATTGCGGCGTGCGATTTCTCCGGCCAGCGCCAGATAAGCCAGCGCCCCGCTGGATGTCTTGTCGTAATGCAGCACCGGCAGGCCATGACTGGGGGCCTCTGCCAACCGAATGTTGCGGGGTATCACCGTTACCATCAGCTTGTCTGCGAAATGTTTGGCCAATTGTTCGGAAACCTCGTTAGTCAGACGGTTACGAGGATCGAACATGGTGCGCAGCAGACCCTCTACCGCCAACTGTGGATTAACCGTGTTGCGGATATTCCTGATGGTATCCATCAAGTCGGACAAACCTTCCAGCGCGTAATATTCGCACTGCATGGGAATCAACACACTGTCCGCAGCCACTAGGGCGTTCAATGTCAACATGTTCAAAGAAGGCGGGCAATCAATGATGATATAGTGGTAATCCTCGCGGCATACCTCCAAGGCCTCCGCCAAAGCTTGTTCACGGTCGTCCATTTTCAGCAGTTCCACTTGTGCGGCGGTCAAGTCGCTATTGCCGGGCAAGAGATGGAAATTCAATTGGCCCAAAGGCACAATGGCATCCCGGGCCGAAGATTGCCTAGTCAAGACCTCGTATGAGGAAAATTTCAGATGCTTTTTCTCCACCCCGCAACCCATCGTGGCATTACCCTGCGGATCGATATCCACCAACAACACACGGTGGCTGATGGAAGCCAAGGACGCGGCCAAATTGACACTAGTGGTCGTCTTGCCGACGCCGCCTTTCTGGTTGGCGACTGCTATGATTTTGCCCATCTTAACCTCGGACCTTAATTGCTATGAGATGCCTCTCGGCACCAATTCCTGGGATGTGCAAAGGAAAAACCTCGACAGCCGCGTTTTCCACTGATTTCAACTCATCTTGGGCAATTTTGCCCTTTTGCGCTAAGATGATGCCTCCTGGGTTGAGTAGCCTATGGGTTTGCGCCACTATTTCAGGCAGGTCCGCGAAAGCGCGGGCCAATAGGCTGTCAAAACCCTCCGCTGCCCGGAACCGCTCGATGCGCTCATGGGCAACCTTGACATTGGCAAGCCCAAGCTCAATAGCCGCCTGCCTGACGAAGCGGGTTTTTTTGGAATTGCTGTCCAATAGGGTAAATTCCTTGTCAGGAGCCAACAGGGCCAGCGGTATGCCCGGCAGGCCAGCCCCCGTGCCTACGTCCAAGACCCTGGCTCCATGCAGATAGGGCAGGACGGACAAACTGTCGAGCAAATGCAAGCGCAACATTTCCGCTGGACCATCAATGGAAGTGAGATTATAGACCCGATTCCATTTTTGCAGTAATCCCAGAAATTGCAGCAAGCGGCTTTGTTGCGTCGCAGTGGCGGCAATTTCCATTGCCTCTAGCCCTTCGGACAGCATTCGTTCTAATTTATCGGCCTTAGTCATCGCTCAGCCCACGGATGAGTTTGTGGAGTGCGGCAACACGTCGCCGTCTTGCGTGTTATGCGGTTTCCCACGCGGAGGCCTCCCTCGCGGCGAGGAGTCGCCGCACTCCTTAAGCACTTTTCTTCTTCAAATGGACCAATAACAAGGAAATGGCCGCCGGTGTCACGCCTTGGATACGTGCCGCCTGGCCTAAGGTCTCGGGCCGATTCCTACAGAGTTTTTCCCGCACCTCGTTGGAAAGGCCGACGACATTGGCAAAATCCAAATCTTTGGGCAGGCTCCAATGGTCATAACGCCGGGTGCGGTCAATTTCACTTTGTTGACGATCAATATAACCCGCATACTTGGCCTGGGTCTCAACCTGTTCAAGGATTTGTTCATCCGCCTGCGCGGCAATGGATGCGGAAATCTGCGCCAGATGGCCGATTTTCACCTCGGGACGCCGCAACAAATCGGCCAAGGTCGCATCTTGTTGCAAAGGCGTGGACAGGACACACTCGATTTCCAGGGCGGCAGCAGAATTCGGCTTGACACTAGCCTCGGCCATTTCCGCCTGTAGCCTTGCAATTCCCTCCCGTTTAGCCTCAAAGGCCCGCAAGCGTTGTTCGTCCACCAAACCTAACTGGTGGCCTTTGGAGGTCAAACGAAGATCGGCATTATCCTCGCGCAGCAGCAGCCGGTATTCCGCCCGGCTGGTGAACATGCGGTAAGGCTCCGCCGTGCCCTGGGTAATCAGATCATCAATCATGACCCCGATATAAGCCTCGTCACGGCCAGGCGACCAGCCATCTTGCCCGGTAGCCTTGCGGGCGGCGTTCAGCCCTGCGATTAGCCCCTGGGCGGCCGCCTCCTCATAACCGGTGGTTCCGTTGATTTGGCCGGCGAAGAACAAATTCTCCACGGGCTTGGTTTCCAGCGTGGATTTCAGATCGCGGGGATCAAAAAAATCATACTCGATGGCGTAGCCGGGACGTGTGATATGGGCGTTCTCGAAACCGCGCATGGAACGCACCAGCGCCAATTGCACATCGAAGGGCAGGCTGGTGGAGATGCCATTCGGATACAGTTCGCGGCTATCCAAACCTTCCGGCTCGACGAAAATCTGATGGGAATCTTTGCTGGCAAAACGAACCACCTTGTCCTCGATGGACGGGCAGTAGCGGGGTCCCACGCCCTCAATGACACCCGCATACAGGGGTGAACGGTCCAAACCAGATCGGATAATAGAGTGGGTTTGCGCATTGGTGCGGGTGATATGGCAGCAAACTTGGCGCGGATGCTCTTCCCTTTTACCTAAAAATGAAAACACCGGTGTCGGCGTGTCACCTGGCTGCACCTCCATCACACTGAAATCCACCGAGCGGCTGTCTATGCGCGGCGGGGTTCCGGTCTTCAGCCGGTTCACGCGGAACGGCAATTCACGCAAGCGGGCAGCCAGGCTGTTCGATGGAGGGTCGCCGGCACGGCCACCTTGGTAATTCTCCATACCTATATGGATGCGACCGGCCAGAAAAGTGCCCACTGTCAATACCACGGTGCGAGAGGCAAAGCTGATCCCCGCCTCGGTCACCACACCCGCCACACTTGCATTATCCACGATCAAGTCGGCCACCGACTGCTGGAACAGCCAAAGATTGGGCTGGGTTTCCAGCGCCCACCGCACGGCTTGCTTGTACAGTTGGCGGTCTGCCTGGGCGCGGGTTGCCCGCACCGCCGGCCCTTTGCTGGCATTGAGAATGCGGAAATGAATGCCAGCCTGGTCTATCGCCCGCGCCATCAGCCCGCCTAGCGCGTCAATCTCCTTCACCAAATGCCCTTTGCCTATGCCACCTATCGCCGGGTTGCAACTCATCTGCCCCAATGTTTCGATATTTTGCGTCAACAAGAGGGTCTTGGCACCGGAGCGGGCGGAGGCCAAAGCCGCTTCCGTGCCTGCGTGACCACCGCCAACCACGATGACACCGAACTGAGTAGGGAATTGCATGGGTCTGTTTAAAAAAACCTTAAGAAACTTGATAAATGATGCATATTTTACACGATTTGCGACAACTCGCGCACAGAAGCCAACCGCCTCTGCTATTATCGGCCAAGGATTGCAGACCAACTGCGATTCGTTTTGGAGTGTGAAGGCCTGCCTTGACAGGCAAAGCGAGCTTTGCCACTCCATGCGTAACATCAGTTAGTAACTTTTAGAACATGAAAACACTGTAAATGAAAAAAGAAGTATTGATTACAGGCTGCTCTTCCGGCATTGGTTTGTGCTGCGCGGAGGGCTTGCGGAAGCGCGGCTACCGGGTATTCGCCACGGCCCGCAAACAATCTGATGTGGAGCGCCTAACAGAACAAGGGTTTGAGGCCTACTGGCTGGATATTGCCGATTCCTCCTCCATTCATGAAGCCGTGGCAGCGGTGCTGGATGCCAGCGGGGGCAAGCTTTACGGACTGTTCAACAACGCCGGCTTCGGCCAGCCGGGGGCGGTGGAAGACTTAAGCCGGGAAGCCTTGCGCGAACAATTTGAGACCAATGTGTTCGGCACCTTGGAGTTGACCAATAAGGTTTTGCCGGTAATGCGCGAACAAGGCGCGGGCAGGGTCATCATCAACAGTTCAATTTTGGGCTTCGCCGCCATGTCCTACCGGGGTGCCTACAACGCCAGTAAATACGCGCTGGAAGGCTGTGCCGACACACTCAGGCTGGAACTGGCCGGCAGCGGGGTGTATGTGTCGCTGGTCGAACCCGGCCCGATCCGTAGCCGCTTCCGCGACAATGCCTTTGCCTTGTACCAAAAGAACATCAACCCGGAAAACAGCGTCCATATCAAGCGCTACCAAGCGATGGAGGCGCGGCTATTGAAACAAGGCCCGGCCACGCCATTCACCGAAGGGCCGGAAGCGGTGTTGAAGCGGGTTATTCACGCACTGGAAGCCAAACGGCCCCAAGCGCGGTATTATGTCACCTTCCCCACTTATTTGTTCGGCTACCTCAAGCGCATACTGCCAACACGCTGGCTGGACGAATTGTTAAGGCGGGTGGAGTAAGATTATTTAACTGATGTTACGCAGGGTGCCAAGCCAAGGCCGGAATAAGCCGCCCCGGCGGGCGTTTCCGGCGAAGGATGTTGTGGAGTGCGGCGACTCGTCGCCGCCTTTTGCGTCCAGCGGCGACGAGTCGCCGCACTCCACAAGTTGCCATCCTCTAGCGATGACTGCGTAACATCAGTTATTTAATACGCATACCCGGCTGTGCGCCTTGGTCGGGGAACAACACAAATGGCCCGCCGCGTTCGTCGCTAGCGGCTAACACCATGCCCTCGGAAAGCCCGAATTTCATCTTGCGCGGGGCGAGGTTGGCTACCATCACCGTCAGCTTGCCTTCCAATTGTGCCGGGTCATAGGCTGATTTGATGCCGGCGAACACCGTGCGCGGCTGCGCTTCGCCTATATCCAAAGTCAGTTTCAGCAGTTTATCCGCCTTTTCGACATGTTCAGCCTTGACGATGCGGGCGATACGCAGGTCGATCTTGGCAAATTCCTCAATGCCTATGGTGTCGGCTATGGGTTGGATGGCATGTTGCTGATGCTCGGCATGACGCTGTTCCGAATGGGGTTCCGGTTGTTCTGTTGCTTGCAGATTGGGTTTGTTGGCTTCCACTAGGGCCTCAATTTGTTTGGCTTCGATGCGGGTCATTAGGTGTTGGTAAGGATTGATTTGATGTGATTCAGGTAAGGTTGAATGTAGATCACTCCACAATAACGGTTTAATATTAAGGAATTGCTCTACCTCAACCGTTAATTTTGGCAAAATTGGTTTCAGGTAAATAGTAAGCTGACGGAATAGGTTCAATGTAATGCTGCAGACAATATGGAGCTGTCCAATTGCATCAGGTTTCTTAGCTAACTCCCACGGCTTTTTCTCATTGACATAAAAATTGACCTGATCGGCCAGTTCCATGATTTTACGCAGAGCCTTCCCATAATCACGCGCCGCATAAAACTCTGCGATTTCTTCTCTTGCATTACGCAGAGCATCAACTAAAGGATCAAGCCCTTCCTCCAAGCCCCCTACTCCAATCTCAACCCCGAGCAATCTCCCGCCAAAATGTTTGGTCACAAACCCCGCCGTCCTACTGGCAATATTAATGTACTTCCCCACCAAATCGCTATTCACCCTCGCAACAAAATCCTCCAGATTTAAGTCCAAATCTTCCATAGACCCATTCAGCTTGCAGGCATAATAATACCGCAACCATTCGGGATTCAAACCCTGTTTTAGATAGCTTTCCGCCGTGATGAAGGTTCCACGGGATTTAGACATTTTTTCGCCGTTCACGGTCAGGAAGCCGTGAGCAAAAATGTTGGTCGGGGTGCGGAAGTCGGAATGCTCCAACATCGCGGGCCAAAACAGCGCGTGGAAGTACAGGATATCTTTACCGATGAAGTGGTAAAGCTCAGTTTTTGAGTCTTTGCTCCAGAAATCATTAAAGTTCAAATATCCCTCTCCCCCAACCCCTCTCCCGCTTGCGGGAGAGGGGAGCGAAAAGCCCCTCTCCCCCGAGGGGAGAGGGGTTGGGGGGAGGGGCTTTTTGTTGCATAGGTTTTGGAAACTGCCCATGTAACCAACCGGCGCATCCAACCAGACATAGAAATATTTGCCTGGCGCATCGGGTATTTCAAAGCCAAAATAGGGCGCGTCACGGGATATGTCCCAATCAGACAAGCGGTTTTCCCCCTCGGCACCCAACCATTCTTGCATTTTGTTCGCAGCCTCGGGCTGAAGCGGCGGACGTTCAGTCAGTTGTCCGGTTGTCCACTTGCGTAGGAATTGTTGGCAAATCGGATCGGACAATTTGAAGAAATAATGCACCGACTCTTTGCGCACCGGGGCCGCGCCGGATACCGCCGAATACGGGTTAATCAAGTCTGTGGGGGTATAGGTCGTGCCGCAGACTTCGCAGGAATCGCCGTATTGGTCTTTGGCGTGGCATTTCGGACATTCGCCTTTGATGAAGCGATCCGGCAAAAACATTTCCTTGACCGGGTCGTAATATTGCTCAATGGCGCGGGATTCAATCAGCCCACGTTCCTGCAAACGCTGGTAAATCGTTGCGGCATAGGTGCGGGTTTCTTCGGAATGGGTGGTGTAGTAGTTGTCGAATTCGACATGGAAGCCTTGGAAATCGCGGTAATGCTCACCATGCACACGGGCGATCAAGTCCTCCGCGCTAATGCCTTCCTTTTCCGCCCGTAGCATGATGGGGGTGCCGTGGGTATCGTCGGCGCACACATAATGGCACTGGTGACCGCGCATTTTTTGGAAACGCACCCAGATATCGGTCTGGATGTATTCAACCAAATGGCCTAAGTGGATGGGACCGTTGGCATAGGGCAAGGCGCTGGTGACAAGGATTTTGCGTGGGTCGGTCATGGGTATGCTTGGGGAAAGTCATTGAATGGCGACAATTATCCCATAAACCCGACCCTGAAAGCAGGTTTGGGTTTGGATGGAGTGCAAGGCTTGCTTGCAACCCAATGCGGGCAAGGCAAGCCTTGCACTCCATTAATCTATCACTTGCCTCTTGCGTCAATCACATTCTTGACGGCAATCAGTAGCCCCAAGCCGATAAACGCACCGGGTGGCAGTATGGCGAGCAAAAATCCGCCGTAGTCGTCAAACACTTGGATGGACCAATGCTTGGCAATATCACCAAACAGCCAATCCGCCCGGCTAAATAGTGTTCCGGTGCCGATAAGCTCCCGCAGCGCACCCAAGGCCATCAGTGCGAGCGTGAACCCTAGCCCAACGAAAAAACCATCCGCCAAGGCTTTGTCTAGCGTATTTTTGGAGGCAAAGGCTTCGGCACGGCCTATGATGGCGCAGTTGGTGACTATCAGCGGAATGAATATGCCCAGAATCTTATGCAACTCATGGAAAAAGGCATTCATCAACAGATCAATGATCGTGACATTGGCGGCAATCACCAGCACATACACTGGCAAGCGTACCTCATGGCTAACTTGACTGCGGATTAAGGACACTATCGTATTGGATAACACCAAGGCCACCGTCGTCGCCAAACCCAGCCCCAGGCTGTTAATTACCGAATTGCTGACGGCCAGCAGAGGACACAGACCGAGCAGGGCAACCAAGGCTTGGTTGTTTTTCCACAAGCCGTCGTAGGCGATTTTGCGGTAGGGTTCAATGTTCACGGGTTTACGAACTAATCTGCCGAGGATGATTTTGACTTGCTACGTCTCCCCGTCAAAAATACGACGGCCAGCCCAGTAAGTGCTAGACTACCGTGAGTTCTCTGCCACGTTCACGCAGATTTACGTTCGTCTGTTTGCCCATGCTTCTGCTTTTTCAGTGCTTTGCGCATATCTTTGGCGACATGTCCCATATCTATACGTAAATAGTCATAGTCCGTCAAACAATCGCCACGTTGCGGACGCACATAATCTTCGTCCGGCCACAGAACCAGAACATTACTTACGCCATCCAGAAAATGTTTCAAATGATTAATCATGTTTCAAGTTATACGAAAAATTTTCTTCCATGTAAAGCAAAAACAATTGACTTTTTATTCCTTTTTCAAAAAGTCAACCAGCAAACAGCTTTTCCTGATTAGACTTGAAAAATGAAAGTATGCTCCTAACCGCCCTCACCACGGCCCTAGGCGTCACCGTCGCCCCGGTAAACTGGTCGAACACACCGCCATCCCGCTTGACCTTCCATTGCTTCAGCGGAGGATTGTCCAAGGAAAGCCCGTCGAAACCCAAAATCCAAAGCGATTTATTTTCGTCAATCAAATCACCCAAGCCTGGGGTTTCTTTATGGGATATCACCCGCACCCCAGCCAAGCTGCCGTCTGCCTTGACCGCGACCAGTAAGCGGATATCGCCGCTATAGCCATCCGGGGCAACGGTCGAAAACACAGCGGCAACCGGCTTGCCCAAGCGCCTCGCCCGATACACGGTGACGGGTTGCGCAGCCAATTCCGCAGCGCTGATCTGGATGGCATCGGCCAGCAGGTCATTGTCATAACTCCCTGCTGGAATCAGGTTCTGCAGGCTGTGCAGCAAGGTCTGGCGCTGGTTTTCTGCGATACGCATTTCCGTATGCTGGTGCACCCAAGTCACCAAACCGATGCCTAGCAGCGAAAACAGGCCGAGTATGGCGGCGGCGGAAAGCATGGTTTTAAGGGTAGAATTCATGCTTTATGCCCATACACGCGGGGCCGGGTGTAACAGTCTATGGTCGGTGCGGCCACATTCAGCAGCAACACGGCAAACGCAACACCATCGGGATAGCCGCCCCAACTGCGGATCACATAAACTAGAACGCCAATCAAGGCACCGTAAACCAATCGCCCACGCGGCGTAGTCGATGCGCTAACCGGGTCGGTTGCAATGAAAAATGCGCCTAACATGGTCGCCCCGCTAAACCAGTGGAATAAAGGGGTAGGGTAAAGGGCAGGTTTGTACAAAAAGAAGAACATGGCGAGGAGATACAAGCTACCCAGTAGGCTTAACGGTATCCGCCAATCAATAAGTCCCCGTCGTATCATCCACAGCCCACCCGCCAAAAGCCACCAATTGACCCATTGCCACCCCTTGCCGGACAAGCCGCCAAACACTTGGGCGGACTGGATTTCATCCAGATGGGTTTGCAAGCCCAACTGGGTTTTCAAGGTATCCAGTGGCGTCGCCTGGGCCAAGCCGTCAAAGCTGGCATGCGTTACTTGCTGGAATATCAAGGCCACACAATCAGAAAAACTGACCGTTGCGTGAGCCAAGGCCAGAGGCGGCAACCATGCGGTCATCTGGAGTGGAAAGGAAATCAACAGCACCGCATAACCGAGCATGGCCGGGTTGAACGGATTGAACCCCAGCCCACCGTATAGCTGCTTGCCAATGATAATGGCGAACGACACGCCAAACGCAGTCATCCACCAAGGCACCAACGGCGGCAAAGAAACGGCCAGCAGCACCGCAGTGAGTGCCGCGCTACCATCCAACAGCACAGGCAAAACAGGACGCTTGCGCAGAAGTAACACCATCGCCTCAGCAGTCAAAGCCGAGATCAACGCAATGGGAATCTGCACCAGCACACCCGGTCCGAATTGCCAGACCAAAGCCATCACACCAGGAACCAGTGCCACTAATACTTGCAGCATGATGCGGCTGACGCTGTTTGATGGGGCTAGATGGGGTGAGGGGAGTGTGGGGAAGCGCATGGCTTATACAGCGTTTTCATCTTTAAAATATACCTAAAAAAGGATATTCAGCAAACGCTTCAAGTTAACTGAATGTCCTGCTCTTTAATACCATCTACCAATTAACTCTTTGATGTTGACAACGCTGTAGCTAACAACTCCTTCTTGCGCCTGGCGCTTTCGGCCTTTTCCAACTGTTCCTGCGCCTTCCTCGCAACCCTAGCTTCATAGCGCATACGGGCATGGTCAGCTTTCAATCGTTCCTTTTCCTTTTCTGCCATTTTGCTTTTTGCAGCGCGAAAATACTGCACCAAAGGAATATGGCTAGGACAGACCACATCGCAACATCCACATTCTATGCAATCAGGCAAACGGTAATCCATCACCCGTTCCAGATTACTAGCACGGGAATACCAGTATAATTGCTGCGGCAGTAAATTGACTGGGCAGACTGTCGCGCAAGCACCGCAACGGATACAAGGCATGGGTGTTTTTTCACCGACCACTTCAGCCTGACCCGCCACCAAGATGCAATTAGTAGATTTGCTGATGGGGACATCGTCCGAAGCCAAGGCAAAACCCATCATTGGTCCGCCCATAATCAAGCGTTGTGCCGAATCCGTATACCCTCCACACTGTTCCACCAGTTCAGAAATGGGTGTGCCGATACGGGTTAATAGATTTTGCGGCTTGCGAACCCCCTGCCCGGTAACAGTGACAATTCGCGAAATCAACGGCTCGCCTGCCGTAATGGCTTTGTGGACCGCCGCCGCCGTCGCTACATTGTGACAAACCACACCGACTTGGGCGGGGATGCCATCGGCAGGAACTTCCCTACCTGTCAGTACCTTAATTAGTTGCTTCTCGCCGCCCGTAGGATAAATGGCGGGTATTGCCACGATTTCGATATGCCCGTAACCCGCTTCCGCTTTAGCCAGCTCCAATGCAGCGATGGCTTCCGGCATATCCTCCTCAACCGCCAGCAGGCAACGGGCTACCCTCAAGATATGCATGAATATCAGCGCCCCGCCTAATACCTCATGGGCATAATGGCGTAACAAACTGTCGTCGCAACTGATGTAAGGTTCGCATTCCGCACCATTCAGCACTAATATTTCAACGTTAAATTGCCTAGGCGGGTTTATTTTGATCGCTGTGGGGAAACCCGCGCCGCCCAAGCCCACTATGCCTGCCGCATGAATCTTACCGCGCAAGTCGTCAGACTCCATCGCGGCATAATTGGAAACACCTTGGAATGCCACGGCCTCATCCATTCCATCCCCATCAATGACAACACAGCTACCGGAAAAGCCCGAAGGATGGGGCAACAGACGTTGTTCGATACCGCTTACCCAACCCGAACTGGCTGCATGGACGGGCGGGTTCATAGTACCATCAGCGGGAATAATGACTTGACCCTTGAGTACCCGCTCACCTGGCACAACTAAGGATTTGGCGTTTCGACCATTACGCCGTGCCAAGGGATAAATCAACTTTTGCGGTAAAGGCGCTATGCTCAAAGGCGCAGTGCTGGATTCCTGCCTATGGGTCGGGAGGTGGACCCCGCCATTAAATGGCCAGAGTTTAAACATTACAGCATTTTCAACATCAAAGAGTTACTTGATAGCTAGTATGAAAGGGCAAGATATTCAGTTAAATTGAAACGTTAGCTGAATATCCTTTATTAGGTATATGTTAAAGATGAAAATGCTGTACATAAAGATATCCCCATGCTTGATACCTACCCTTTTCATGAATGTATGCAAACCTATCATTTAAAAGCATATAATAATGCACTTATAGGCTACCCTCAGCGCGGTAAGCCGCAATAGGCAAGTCGAAGTTCTGGCAACGTCTTTTTGTTGCTCGACAAACAACGGCCTATGTGCCACTACATCGCTAGGAGTCCCGATTTGCATACATGTACAGCGTTTTTATCTTAACAAATGAAAATAATAATGGACACTCAACCAAACTATCCTGTGTGTGTATTGCTTTGCAGAATAATATAACTTAACAAGTAACTCTTAGATATTAAAAACTCTGTAACTGAATGTTCTGCCCCTTCTCACCAGCTATCAAGTAACTATCCGATATTGAAAACGCTGTATTTTCGGTGATAGTCTCCATAGCGATACAATCCACCGGACACGGTGGCAGACATAACTCACAGCCTGTGCATTCCGATACTATGACGGTATGCATAAATTTCGGCGCACCGAGGATTGCATCCACAGGACAGGCTTGAATACACAGGGTGCAGCCTATGCACTTATTCTCGTCGATCAGCGCAACAGACTTGGGCTTTTCCAATCCAAGTTCCGCATTCAATGGTATTGCCTCTACTCCTAATAACTCGGCCAGCGCCTTCACACCGTCTTCACCACCCGGGGGGCACTGGTTGATACCGACCTCACCCTTCGCAATGGCTACGGCATAGGGACGACATCCCGGATAGTTGCATTGCCCGCATTGAGTTTGCGGCAAAAGTGCGTCGATCTTATCCACCAATGGATCGGCATCCACCTTGAACAAGATGGAGGAATAGCCTAGAATCAAACCAAAGCAGGCAAAAATAGCACACAATAAAAGAAATGCCAACATCAGAAATACAGCGTTTTCTTCTTTAACATATACCCAAAACTGATATTCAGTTAACCCTTCAGGTTAACCGAATAACCTACGCTAGAATACCCACTATCAACTAACTCTTTGATGTTGAAAACGCTGTAACGCTGTATCACTTGACTAGACCTGAGAAACCCATGAAAGCCATAGAAATCAAACCGGCGGTAATCAAGGCGATGGAACTCCCTCTGAAGGGCTTAGGCACATCCGCAGCATCCACCCGTTCACGGACACCGGCAAACAGCACGAGTACCAAGGTAAAACCAACAGCGGCGCCAAAGCCATATAAAAAAGACTCGATAAGTCCGTGCTTGGCTTGCACATTCAACAATGCCACACCCAAAACAGCACAATTCGTCGTGATTAAGGGGAGATAAATACCTAATACTTGGTATAGTAACGGACTCGATTTACGCACCACCATCTCAGTAAATTGTACGACTACCGCGATGGCAACGATGAAGGCAATGATACGCAGATATTCCAAACCCAACGGAACGAGCAGGTGTTCCTCAAGCAGATAGCTCAACACCGACGACAAGGTTAGCACAAATGTTGTCGCCAAACCCATGCCCAGCGCAGTTTCCTGCTTTCTTGACACGCCCATGAAAGGGCACAAGCCTAGGAACTTCACCAGCACAAAGTTGTTGACCAGTATGGTGCTTACCAAAATTAGCAGGTAGTCTTTCACTTTTGTGTCTTACTCTGCCTTTACCAAAAACTCAACTGAGGCCGGGTTGTCCATCCGCTGGCTGGCATCCATAATCTCCATACCCACCATCCGACCCTTGACATCAAAATCCAATATAATCCCCGGCCTTATCTCGTCGGACTCTTCCACCGGGTTGTCGATAAAAACTACGGTCATGCAGTCAGTTTCACGGTCGTAGTCTAATTTCATCGGTACTTACTCCAGATATTTTTCGAGTTTCGCCGTTCGGTTCATCATTGGTAATCACCTTAATGTTAGCCTGAACTTAACTCTTTCTGAGTAGATGTGCCGACGAAGGAGGTGCATCAATCGAGGAACGCGAACGATGCAGTTCGTTCCTCACCGCATCCCACGACCCTCTTATTGCGTATTACCGCTTTGATTTTTCATTATCGAACTAGCCGCTGCGCTTCTGCTACCTGCCCAGTACTCATATTGTGTTCAAGGGAATCAAGTTCTTCTTTTGCTGACTTGTTACCTTGGGCAGTGGGACGGGAAAGCCACATATAGGCTGTCACATAATCCCGTAATACACCTTTGCCTTCGTAATACGCCCTGCCAATGGTAGTTTGTGCGTCTGCATCCCCTTGTTCGGATGCTTTGGTAATCCACCTTGCAGCCTCGACATGATTTTGTTTTATACCATGCATATAACCAAGGTTATTTTGTGCGTCAACGTTTCCCTGCTCGGCAGATTTGGTAAGCCATTTTATAGCCTCTAAATCATTCTGTTTTACAATATCGCCTGCATGATATGCCCAGCCAAGGCTACTTTGTGCGACTGCATTCCCCTGCTCGGCAGATTTGGTAAGCCATCATGTGCTTGTTCAGCGGCTTTTGCACACCACTTCGCGGCCACGGTATAATCTTGATTTACCCCTTCGCCGCTTTCATATGCCTCACATAACTTGTATTGGGCTACTGCATCGCCCTGTTCTGCTTTTGTACGCAGATCATCAGGGGAAGGGGAACATGCAGACACATAAATAAGAATGGCGGCGGCGATACTTTTTCTTTTCATGACCTATCTTGTAAAAATAGCGTGAAATAGTACATAGCCTAACGGTGTAGTTGAGCCATGTAGATATAAGGTCGGGCGCGTAATATTTGCGTTGCGCCCGCCATCCGATTGTCGGGCAACGGTAAAGGTGTTGCCCGACCCTGAATTTATCACAGATTGACCTTTTTTGTAAACGTCAATGTTAAACTTATCCCAGCTTATATTTTATCAATCCCCACCTGCTTTAGAGATACTTATGAACATCCATACAATCGAACAAGAAGCCTTGAATTTGCCGATTGAGGACAGGGCGGAGGCTTGCAGAGAGTCTGCTTTCAAGCTTGGATGCCCTCGTGGAAGAATCGACATCGTAGCATTTGCCCAATTCCGTTGGTATACCAACCGTCAGAATGTCAGGCGCAACGCAGAGAGACGCGCCCGACCCGGCTAGATTGATTTCAATCTTCCCGTTCGGCGTTCGTGAGCGAGAAAATCATAGGGAAGAAATACTGGCAGCCCATAAAACGTCTCGCCTAACACGTCAATAAAATCTGCTTTATCCAATGTGATTAAAACGTCCGACCAAGCGTAGGCGGTAAATAGTACAGGGCGATCTTTGCTCGCCATAAAAACTGCGGTTCGATCCAAGGTTAGAATATCGGCGACTGCTTTAATATCGGATCGAAGCTTATTCCACTCGGTTGTCGCGGATTCTGGAAGTTTTGGTAGGTTTTTCAATACTTCGGAGAAAACATATTGGCTACCCAGCAATTCCCATCCTTGAGATTCGGCATAATCAAAAAGGGCGTGTGAAACACCTTTTTTTGAGCCGCAAGCCGCCAAAAGAACGCTGGTATCGAGGAATAACTTCACTGGCTTTGCAAGAAACGCTGCATTCCTTCCTCGTCATCAGCAATCCAGGCTTGTATTTGCTCCTGCGAAAAATCACGGGAAATCCCCTCACTGTTTTCAGCACCACGTAAACGGGTACCGAGAAACAGGAAAAGTGCCTTTTGCTGTTCAAAGGGGAGTTTGTCTGCGGCGGTTTCAATTTCGGCAAGCGTGTTCATTTGGATACGTTGGAATGTAACTTTAGCCATAAGGTCAGGCGCATATCTTTGCGTTGCGCCCGACATCCGATTGTGATCAAGGACTGGTCGACCTTGTTTCTGCTGAAGAAATGGAGCGTCGAATGCAATCCATTTTGCAATGAGCTACGCCTTGGCGGGCATTTCCGGTCTTTCACGCCAGTTATGGAAGGCTTCGTCCGTCATCATTATACCTGATTGCTCTTGTGCGAGTCTCCACAGCGTATCGGCCGACATATCCAGTTCATCCGACCAGATAATATCTGTTCCGTATTCGCCAACACGCACCTGACGAAACAATTCGACCGATTGCCGAAGGGGGGCATAAACTCGAAAGGTTTCTATCAGTCCAGATACGTCAACAAGACTTTCATCGCCGCTAACCCAACGAATGTGCAATGTGTTTGGGTGTTCTCCGGCAGAGACCGCGATAATGCGCGGCAAAGCTTTTTTCGGCATGTGTCATCCTCGTTCGTTCAATTCGGCCCATGTGTGCGCAAGCATTTCACTTCATGCTGAATATGTCAATAGCAAAAAAAACCCCCTGCGCCGTTGGGCGGAGGGGGTTTTGGTATGGGTGCCTGGCAGTGCCCTACTTTCGCATGGGGGTCCACACTATCATCGGCGCTGGGCGGTTTCACTTCCGAGGTCGGGATGGGATCGGGTGGTTCAC
>CAIZPP010000007.1 GCA_903934875.1 uncultured Methylococcaceae bacterium | reverse complement strand
TGGCCATCCATCCTTGTATAACAATTACGCCTTTGCCATCGTTCGGCCCACAGGCATCGTTGAATCCCCCTGATGCCATAGCATGCCTTGCCGGATGATGACCAAACCCAAAACCACTCATGCCGATTGGCGAAGGTATTGCCTATACCTAATGTATTGAAATGTTGGACAGAAGATCAAGAGTCGAAACAATCATTTTCGGAAAAAAACGACCAAGACAAGAGCAAAGTGGCTAAAAATTGGAAATTTATGTGGTAACTCAGGGCTGTTCAATGCCTGACATCCTTGTAGCTTAGAACACGATCCAAGCTAATGGCGTTGTCGTAGAGAGCGGCATGTATATTGGCCTGGCCGTTGTGACGCAGGAGGTTCAAGCCGAAGTGGCGCAGTTGGGCAAAAACGCCGGGGTTTTTACGGATACGGCTGGCATCCTCACCCATAGTTGTGTCGAGGACGTGGTGCAACCGGTTTTCTATGCCCCAATGCCCGCGAATGGCATGGCCCAGCGTCTCCGCCGAGGCGACGCGGGTGGAAAGATAGCCCGGTAGGGTGCGCCCGCGCACCTTAAACTATGCCTGAATATTGCACGAACGTGTAACACTTCGACAACTTTCAGCATGGAATTATAGTGCATTCTTGGTAAACGAAAGGGATTTCCCTGTATCGTAAACAGTGCATGCCCTTCAATAAAAGAGATATTAGACATGGCAAATTTAAGCGTTAGAAAACTTGACGACGAAACGCTTGCGCGGCTTCGTGCGCGTGCGGCGCAGCACGGTGTTTCGGTGGAGGAGGAAGCCCGGCAAATCATCCAGGAGGCTGTTTCCGCGCCAGAGCGGCTGGGCGATCTCGCCGTGCGAATTTTCGGCCCACAGTATGGAGTGGAAGTGGAATTGCCACAGCGCGGCGCACATGAGCCAATGGACTTTTCCGCGTGATTGTCATCGACACAAATGTCATTTCGGAAGTCATGAAGCCAAGCCCATCCCTTGCCGTACTGGAATGGCTCAACCAGCAGAATTCAAACTCGCTGTTTGTTTCCACGATTACGCTTGGCGAGATCGAGTATGGTTTGAGGATTCTGCCTACTGGCAAGCGTCGGTACGAACTCAAGGAGCAATTTGAGCAGTTCATGTTGCAGGCTTTCAGGCAACGCATCCTGGTGTTTGACGAAGCGGCTGCCCGCAGTTATGGCGAGGTGATGGGGCACCGTAAAGAGTTGGGGCGTCCCATGAGTGTTCCCGACGGCCAAATCACCGCGATTGCCCGATCCAGAGGCTTCGGTATTGCCACTCGTAATACCAGCGACTTCGAGGAGTGTGGCGTTAACTTGTTCAATCCATTTCTGTATTGAAATCGATAAGGACCATCGCTTCCAATAACTTTTGCTGCCGAAATTTCTATTTGAAGTCACCACATAGCCGACATTGGAACCATTTCAGAGGCAAGTGCCAATGACGGCTCTTGGCCGCCAGCCGCCGTCAAAAATCAACTCTCAACCACGGCTTCTGTGCTAGGGAAAGAAAGCATTGACATTACCCGTACACCCCGAACATTTGACGAAGTGGACATCGCGCATTACAAGCAAGCCATCGCCAAACCAGGGGCGCACACGGCGGCAATCAATGACTACCGTGCGCTGTTCAGGGCTAGCCAATCCATCACACGACCAGCATTCCACCCTTCACCTGTTCTAGGCATCAATAGTTCATAAAGACAAAATCCATTGGACACAACAGGATGAAGAGGGCTAAGCTTAGTCCAATCAGTGAAGAGTACACTATGACCACTTATTGTTGAAATGCGCTGGACCACTCCCATGCTCGGTATCTTTATAGTGGACCCCACTTTTCGGACAATCATTTAAGATGGTGACCTTCTGGAAAACGGGGGTTGTTGTGAGTGAGAAAAAGCGCAAGGTTTTTAGTGGCGAGTTCAAGGCGAAGGTCGCGCTCGAAGCGGTCAGGAACATCA
>CAIZPP010000006.1 GCA_903934875.1 uncultured Methylococcaceae bacterium | reverse complement strand
TTTGGTATGGGTGCCTGGCAGTGCCCTACTTTCGCATGGGGGTCCACACTATCATCGGCGCTGGGCGGTTTCACTTCCGAGGTCGGGATGGGATCGGGTGGTTCACGCCCGCCATGGCCGCCAGGCAATTCGTCGCGGCCCCGTTTTCCTGGGGCCGCCCTGTCGCGGGCGGCCTGCCTGGCCACCCGCCTTGGGATCCGCACACGCGCCGTTTGACCGGCGCGGTTTCCAAGCCGAGGCTTTGGCAATTGAAGAGGGGGAGATTGCGGTGCTCAAGGCGCCGCGCCCGCCTGCGCGGGCCGCTTGGGTGTTATATGGCCAAGCCTCACGGGCAATTAGTATCGGTTAGCTGCACGCGTTGCCGCGCTTCCACACCCGACCTATCAACCTGGTGGTCTTCCAGGGCCCTTCAGGGGACTCTCGGTCCCAGGGAGGCCTCATCTCGGGAGGGGCTTCCCGCTTAGATGCTTTCAGCGGTTATCCTGTCCGGACATAGCTACCCGGCAATGCGTCTGGCGACACAACCGGAACACCAGCGGTCCGTCCACTCCGGTCCTCTCGTACTAGGAGCAGCTTCCCTCAAGCCTCCAACGCCCACGGCAGATAGGGACCGAACTGTCTCACGACGTTCTAAACCCAGCTCGCGTACCACTTTAAATGGCGAACAGCCATACCCTTGGGACCGGCTACAGCCCCAGGATGTGATGAGCCGACATCGAGGTGCCAAACACCGCCGTCGATATGAACTCTTGGGCGGTATCAGCCTGTTATCCCCGGAGTACCTTTTATCCGTTGAGCGATGGCCCTTCCATTCGGAACCACCGGATCACTAAGACCTGCTTTCGCACCTGCTCGGCCTGTACGCCTCGCAGTCAAGCGCGCTTTCGCCTTTACACTCTGTGCGCGATTTCCGACCGCGCTGAGCGCACCTTCGTGCTCCTCCGTTACTCTTTGGGAGGAGACCGCCCCAGTCAAACTGCCCACCATGCACGGTCCCCGCCCCGGATTCACGGGACTGGGTTAGAACTCCAAACAGGCCAGGGCGGTATTTCAAGGTCGGCTCCACCCGGACTGGCGTCCAGGTTTCATCGCCTCCCGCCTATCCTACACAGGCCGGTTCAAAGTCCAGTGCAAAGCTGCAGTAAAGGTTCACGGGGTCTTTCCGTCTAGCCGCGGGTACGCTGCATCTTCACAGCGAGTTCAATTTCACTGGGTCCCGGGTGGAGACAGTGTGGCCATCGTTACGCCATTCGTGCAGGTCGGAACTTACCCGACAAGGAATTTCGCTACCTTAGGACCGTTATAGTTACGGCCGCCGTTTACCGGGGCTTCGATCAAGAGCTTCGCTTGCGCTGACCCCATCAATTAACCTTCCGGCACCGGGCAGGCGTCACACCCTATACGTCCACTTTCGTGTTTGCAGAGTGCTGTGTTTTTAATAAACAGTCGCAGCCACCGTTTCTGTGCCACCCCCGGCTGCTCGGCCCGCTAGGGGCCCCACCGCCAGGGGCATGCCTTCTCCCGAAGTTACGGCATCATTTTGCCTAGTTCCTTCACCCGGGTTCTCCCAAGCGCCTTGGTATCCTCTACCAGCCCACCTGTGTCGGTTTCCGGTACGGCCTCCCGCAACCTGGAGCTTAGGGGTTTTTCTTGGAAGCAGGGCGTCAGCCGCTTCGCCCGCAAGCGGGCTCGCACTCGCGCCTCAGGGTTAATGGGCCCCCGGATTTGCCTAAGGACCCCCCCTACACGCTTCGACCGGCACTTCCAACCGCCGGACGGCCTAGCCTTCTCCGTCACCCCATCGCAGTTGCGGCAGGTACGGGAATGTTGACCCGTTTCCCATCGACTACGCCTTTCGGCCTCGCCTTAGGCGCCGACTGACCCTGCGCCGATTAGCGTTGCGCAGGAAACCTTGGGCTTTCGGCGAGCGGGTTTTTCACCCGCTTTATCGTTACTTATGCCAGCATTCGCACTTCCGATACCTCCAGCGGGCTTTACAACCCACCTTCAACGGCTTACGGAACGCTCCCCTACCACTCGCACTTTCGTGCAAATCCGCAGCTTCGGCACATGGCTTGAGCCCCGTTGAATCTTCCGCGCAGGCCGACTCGACCAGTGAGCTATTACGCTTTCTTTAAAGGATGGCTGCTTCTAAGCCAACCTCCTGGCTGTCTGTGCCTTCCCACATCGTTTTCCACTGAGCCATGATTTTGGGGCCTTAGCTGGCGGTCTGGGTTGTTTCCCTCTTCACGACGGACGTTATCACCCGCCGTGTGTCTCCCGTGCTCGCACTTCCCGGTATTCGGAGTTTGCATCGGTTTGGTAGGCCGGGATGGCCCCCTAGCCGAAACAGTGCTCTACCCCCGGGAGTGACACACGAGGCGCTACCTAAATAGCTTTCGGGGAGAACCAGCTATCTCCGGGCTTGATTAGCCTTTCACTCCGATCCACAGCTCATCCGAATCTTTTTCAACAGATCCCGGTTCGGGCCTCCAGTGGGCTTTACCCCACCTTCACCCTGGCCATGGATAGATCGCCCGGTTTCGGGTCTACACCTTGCGACTCAAGCGCCCTGTTAAGACTCGCTTTCGCTACGCCTCCCCTATACGGTTAAGCTCGCCACAAAATGTAAGTCGCTGACCCATTATACAAAAGGTACGCAGTCACCCAACATGTGGGCTCCCACTGCTTGTACGCATACGGTTTCAGGTTCTATTTCACTCCCCTCTCCGGGGTTCTTTTCGCCTTTCCCTCACGGTACTGGTTCACTATCGGTCGGTAAGGAGTATTTAGCCTTGGAGGATGGTCCCCCCATGTTCGGACAGGGTTTCACGTGCCCCGCCCTACTCGTTTTCACAACCCGCCGGGTTTCGCGTACGGGGCTTTCACCCTGTGCCGCCGGACTTTCCAGACCGTTCCGCTACCCGCCGGGCCGCTTAAGGGCTGCTCCCGTTTCGCTCGCCGCTACTTCGGGAATCTCGGTTGATTTCTTTTCCTCGGGGTACTTAGATGTTTCAGTTCCCCCGGTTCGCCTCCCGCCCCTATGGATTCAGGGCGGGATGCCCAGCAAGCTGGGCGGGTTTCCCCATTCGGGCACCGCCGGGTCTCAGGCCGTTTGCCGCCTCGCCGACGCTTTTCGCAGGCTGCCGCGCCCTTCTTCGCCTCTTACCGCCTAGGCATCCACCGTATGCGCTTATTCGCTTGGCCATATAACCCCAACCGGCCTACGCCGCGGGGCAATGCGCCGCCTTCCCACACGCCCCCGAACGCGCCGCCGCCGCCTTTTGCCTCGGCGGCGGCGCGCCCCGGGGCGCTTCCGCTTCTCTCTTCCTCTTCACTTGCTTCTTCACTTCACGCTTTCTTCCCGCGCACACCCCCCGAACCCAGGCTTCAGCCGCCGGCTCGGGCGCCGTGTGCGCGTGTGCGTTATCCCAATTTGTTAAAGAACCCGGCGCGGCGCTTAAGGCCGTCCGCCGGTTGCCGCCGCCTGGCGACCCGCAAGCGCACCCCCTGGGTGCGCTTGCGGCTCGCCGCCGACTCCATCCCGCAAAACTACAAATCCAAGGCAAAATAATCCCCCGCAGACACTCCCGCCCGCCTGTCTGGTGGAGCCAGGGAGGATCGAACTCCCGACCTCCTGCGTGCAAGGCAGGCGCTCTCCCAGCTGAGCTATGGCCCCGCAGCCAGCGTCTGGTGGCTAGTGCGGCTGGCGACCTGAAACCGGACGCTTCCCCGGTGCGCACCGGCCTTTGTCTCCTCCGGCCACTGCCCACTCCCCCACTACCCACTGTCTTGGTGGGTCTGGGAGGAATCGAACCTCCGACCTCACCCTTATCAGGGGTGCGCTCTAACCAACTGAGCTACAGACCCGGATACTCCGTCCGGCCGGACAATTTGCTGCGGGAGCCGGCAACCCTCAGGGGGCCGCCCAGGCTTTTCATTAAGGAGGTGATCCAGCCGCAGGTTCCCCTACGGCTACCTTGTTACGACTTCACCCCAGTCACGAACCACACCGTGGCAAGCGCCCCCCTTTCGGTTAGACTACCCGCTTCTGGTGCAACCCGCTCCCATGGTGTGACGGGCGGTGTGTACAAGGCCCGGGAACGTATTCACCGCGGCATTCTGATCCGCGATTACTAGCGATTCCGACTTCACGCAGTCGAGTTGCAGACTGCGATCCGGACTGGGACCGGCTTTCTGGGATTTGCTCCGCCTCGCGGCCTCGCTCCCCTCTGTACCGGCCATTGTAGCACGTGTGTAGCCCTGGCCATAAGGGCCATGATGACTTGACGTCGTCCCCACCTTCCTCCGGTTTATCACCGGCGGTCCCCCCAGAGTCCCCGCCATTACGCGCTGGCAACTGGGGGCAAGGGTTGCGCTCGTTACGGGACTTAACCCAACATCTCACGACACGAGCTGACGACAGCCATGCAGCACCTGTCTCCAAGCTCCCGAAGGCACTCCCGCGTCTCCGCAGGATTCTTGGGATGTCAAGGCCAGGTAAGGTTCTTCGCGTTGCATCGAATTAAACCACATGCTCCACCGCTTGTGCGGGCCCCCGTCAATTCATTTGAGTTTTAACCTTGCGGCCGTACTCCCCAGGCGGCGAACTTAGCGCGTTAGCTGCGCCACCGAGGGCCCGATCGCCCCCGACGGCTAGTTCGCATCGTTTACGGCGTGGACTACCAGGGTATCTAATCCTGTTTGCTCCCCACGCTTTCGTGCCTCAGCGTCAGTGTCGGTCCAGGCGGCCGCCTTCGCCACTGGTGTTCCTTCCGATCTCTACGCATTTCACTGCTACACCGGAAATTCCACCGCCCTCTCCCGCACTCTAGTACGGCAGTTTCCCGCGCAGTTCCCAGGTTGAGCCCGGGGCTTTCACGCGAGACTTACCGTTCCGCCTACGCACGCTTTACGCCCAGTAATTCCGATTAACGCTCGCACCCTCCGTATTACCGCGGCTGCTGGCACGGAGTTAGCCGGTGCTTGTTCCCCGGGTAACGTCAAAGCTCGGCGCTGTTCACGCCGAACCCTTCTTCCCCGGCCAAAGTGCTTTACAACCCGCAGGCCTTCTTCACACACGCGGCATTGCTGGGTCAGGCTTGCGCCCATTGCCCAATATTCCCCACTGCTGCCTCCCGTAGGAGTCCGGGCCGTGTCTCAGTCCCGGTGTGGCTGGCCGTCCTCTCAGACCAGCTAGGGATCGTCGCCTTGGTGGGCCCTTACCCCGCCAACTAGCTAATCCCACGCAGGCTCATCCACCGGCGCGAGGCCTTTCGGTCCCCCGCTTTCGCCCTTAGGCCTTATGCGGTATTAGCCCGGCTTTCGCCGGGTTATCCCCCACCCGTGGGCAGATTCCTACGCGTTACTCACCCGTCCGCCACTCGTCGGCGCCCGAAGGCCCGTTACCGTTCGACTTGCATGTGTTAGGCATGCCGCCAGCGTTCAATCTGAGCCATGATCAAACTCTCCAGTTTAATCTTCTTCCCCGTCCAATGGGCACCGGCAATAACCGGCAGTCCTGCATAGCCAATGTATCTTTCGGCGCGAAGCCGCCCGAAGGCGGCCCCGCGCCCGCCGGGACGGCACCCCCCAGGGCACCGGCTCCCGCGCAAATTGTCCGACCAAACTATAAAAGAATCCGGCAACCCAGCTTCAGCGCATTGCCGTAAAGACCGACTATTCTACAGCATCCCGCCGCGTTGTCAACCCCTTTTTTTAAAGCCCCTCCGGGGCCGCCCCGCCGGCAAAACCGTTACGCCTGACAGGAGCCGTACATTATCGGCCCACAAACACCTCCCGTCAAGACTTTTTTCACCGCTTTGTCCTATTTATTGCTCTAACTGAAACCATGCCGACCGTCAGAAAGCCCCCTATCATTTAATGCGACTGCATGATCGTAAGCAAGGTAGAATAGGGTTTAGTTTATCCATTCGATTTGTTATGACTCCCTACGTATCCCGCGAAATCAATACCAAATTACAGGTTACCTGTCAAAATTGCAATCTCAGCGAGGTGTGCATCCCACGGGGTCTTAGCCATAAAGATGTTGAGCGCATCAGCAATATCGTCGTGCGCAAGAAAATCCTGCATAAAGGCGAGTACCTGTATCGGCAGGGCGACCCATTTCGTGGCATCTTGACCATCAAGGCGGGAACGGCCAAGTTGGTGGCCTTGGATTTGGATGGCAATGAGTTTCTCACCGGCTATTATTTGCCCGGTGAGTTGCTCGGTTTTGATGGTCTCGCTGATGACCGCCATGCCTGTTCGGCGATGGCCTTGGAAACCCTGACCTATTGCGAAATTCCCGCCGAACAAATTGACAGCCTTTGCCGCGAGGTGCCCAATTTGATGCGGGAGCTATTTCGCCATGTCGGCAAAGCACTGACCACGGAGACAGACCACCACCTGCTTAACCAGAGGTCGGCGGAGGAGCGTGTCGCCGGCTTCCTACTCGATCTTTCCGACCGGCTGAGCTGTCGCGGGCTTTCCGGCATTGAAATCAATCTGACCCTGTCCCGCGCTGACATAGGCAATTATCTAAGACTGACGATGGAAACTGTCAGCCGCCTGTTAAAAAGCTTAGAGAACATGGGTCTGATCACAGTCAGCGCCAAATCCATCCGCATTCTCGATAAAGACAAGCTGCGCGATTTGTTCAATAAATCTTCTAGCGAGGGCGTATAAAGCCATGAGTTCCATCTTGAAATTAAAGACTGACCGTTACACCGTCGCCGATTATCTAAGCTGGGATGATGGCGAACGCTGGGAGTTGATAGACGGGATCGTTTACAACATGTCCCCTGCACCCACTATCAAGCATCACGACATGGGTATGAACTTCTATAGCCTGCTGCGCAACCGCCTGCAAGGCAAACCTTGCAAACCGTTCGCCGCCCCAGTGGACGTGGTTTTATCCGATCACGATGTGGTGCAACCTGATGCCTTGGTGGTCTGCGACCGCACGAAAATCACCACGAAAAACATCCAAGGCGCACCGGACTTCGTCCTTGAAGTCCTCTCGCCCTCCACGTCCCGAAAAGACCTGCGCGAAAAAAAAGCCCTCTACGAACGCGCTGGGGTGAGCGAATACCTTGTGCTAGACCCGCTGGAACTTTATGCCCTGCTGTTCCGCTTGGATGCCGAAGGGCACTATGGCACTGGGGAAGTGTATGGGCCGGAAGAGTCTGTCATATTGCAGGTCTTGGGCGGTGAGGCGGTGGATTTGCAGGAGGTTTTTGAGATTGGCGGGGAATATCCTTAGAAGACTTCCCGCACGTTCGATCACTCCGGCAGCCCAATCGCAGCCGTCCCCCATCCCATTAAGAATCTGTTCCGTCTGCATCGCTTAGTCGCACCCCTTTACGGGTTTACTTGCGACCGGCCTCGTGCCCCGCTATCAGCGCCAGATATTTCTGATAGAGGCTGTCTTTGTCCTCCAGCCGGCCTGGGTCTTTGATGATGCAGTCCACCGGGCAGACTGCCATGCACTGGGGCTTGTCGAAATGGCCTACGCATTCGGTGCAAAGGGCGGGGTTGATTTCATAAATGGTCTCGCCCTGCGTAATGGCCCCGTTCGGGCATTCAGGTTCGCAGACATCACAATTGATGCATTCGTCAAAAATAAGCAGGGCCATGGGTACGCCTAAGGCTGGGAAGAATATTTATCCAATAGGGCCTTGTTGACCCTTTCGGTCACAAAGGGGGAGATATCTCCGCCGAGTCGGGCGATTTCCCTGATGATCGAGGAGGAGATGAAGGCGTATTTTTCCGATGGGGTCAGAAACATCGTTTCTAGCTCTTTGTCCAGATGCCGGTTCATGCCGGCCAATTGAAATTCAAACTCGAAGTCGGACACCGCGCGCAAACCGCGCAGTATGACCCCGATGCCTTTTTCCTTGGCGCACTCCACCAACAAGCTTCTAAATCCAACCACTTCCACGCCCGGTATGCCACTGACTGCTTCTTTGGCTAATTGCACACGCTCGTCGAGATTGAACAAAGGTGTCTTGCCCTTGCTATCGGCGACAGCAACGACGACCCGGTCAAAAATGCGGGCAGCCCGGTAGATCAAATCCAGATGCCCGTTGGTGATGGGATCGAAGGTGCCAGGATAAATTGCTGCTCGTCTATTGATCATCGGGTGATTAAGTGCACTGGCATGGTTTATGAGTTTCAAGCTTGCCATTATACAGCCCAAACCAAGTCTACCCCAAATGCAGCTTTATTCCCCAACCTTGCCATGCACCGTTTCCGCGCGGGCGGCCCGCCAATTTTGGAACTCTTCGATCAGGCTCATCGTGGTGGTGCAGAGGAAGGGAATGCTTTGAATCAATACGGTCAAGGCAAACAAGTTCTGTTCGTAGACTTCAAACTGGTTCGCCATCCACAGCCAAACCGCCCCTGACAGAAGCAGCAGGCCCATGACGGTTTCCGTCTGCGCGGGCCGGTCGGCTTTTCTCTTTTTGACCAAGCCACCCTTTTCCGTGCGTTTGAAAGCCAAGCCGTCACGGATCATGCCTTCAACCACCGCTTTCGACACCGTAAATTGCAAGCTCATCGCCGCCAAGGCCGCGCCGATAATCTGCTTTTTGGGAATGTGCACCCGCCGACTGTACAGCATCCAGGCGTGGACGATGTTCACGAACACAGCGGTCAGCACCGGCACGGTCAAGGCGACCGCCGGGTAGGCCAGATCGAACAAGATGATCAACGGCACCCATATCAGGTTCAAGAATGAGACCGCCGTGCCTACGCAATCGGAAAACCAATAGGCCCAACCGGTGAGGAAATGGTATTTCTGCTGCGGCGTCAGTGTCTTGGATTTAGGCAGCATGTGACGCCAATGCTTGCGGATGATCTGCATCGCGCCATAAGCCCAACGGTGGCGTTGCGTTTTGAAGGCCAAAAAGGTGTCTGGCAGCAAGCCCCAGCCATACCGCTCACGGGTGTAATGGGCATGATAGCCACGGGTGAGCAGCCGCAAGCCTAGCTCGGTGTCTTCCACGATGGTGTCGGTGGCCCAGCCGCCCGCCTCGTCGAAAGCAGAACGCTTCACCATCAGCATGGTGCCGTGGGCGATGATGGCGTTGTCCTCATTGCGCTGTACCATGCCGATATCGAAGAATCCGGCATATTCAGCGTTCATGATGGTTTTCAGTAGGCTTTCATTGCCGTCACGATGGTCCTGCGGCGCTTGGATCAGCGCCACCTGCGGGTCGTTGAACCAAGGCACCAAGTCTTTCAGCCAATTGGGGGCCACTTGGTAATCGGCATCGACCGCTGCAATGACCGCCGCATCCGGGGCCATGTCCTTGAGCGCAAGATTCAACGCCCCGGCCTTGAAACCGGAGACCTTAGGCAGGAAGACAAACTTGAAACGCGGCCCCAACTTGCGGCAATGCTCCTCTATGGGTTTCCAGAAATGTTCTTCAGGAGTATTGTTGACGATGGCCAGTACCTCAAAGTTGGGATAGTCCAAAGCCGCCATGCTGTTCAGCGTCGCTATGTACATGTCCGGCTGTTCCTTGTAAGCCGGCACATGGATGGAGACCAGCGGTGCAGGATCGGGCAATACTGGCTGGTTCTTGCTCAGTCCAATTAGCCGTACGGGTTCGTGGCCCAACATGACCTCGGCGATTTCATGGACCTTAGCCAAGGTGATGACCGCCAAAGGCAGCATCATCAGGAAACCTATGCCCCACATGACCCACAAGCCAGGGTTTAGATAGTAATCTAAGGGGTAAAACGCGGCGGAGATCAGGCCGGCCCCCAGCGCATTGGCGGCTAGGGCATAGGCTAAGGCATGGCCGAAAGTCAGACGCCTCCTTGCCAATCCCCATACGGCAATAATCGTACCGACTAGTATGCCGCCGTATACCAGCTCTATTCGTGTGTTATTCACCGGCCCACTCAATGGGAATTTAGGCGTGCGGTTGACATTGTAAAGCCCCCAATAGGGTCCGGCGTTACTTGCTTCAAAAGTCTTCCATGGCTGGTCGAAGGCTTCGACGATGTTATAGTCTATCCCGCGCCGTTCGGCTTGGCGCAGGAACTGCCGCACAACCTCGGCCTGCTTCAGCGGATTGGGAATCGCCTTCAAGCGGTTGTAACCCTGGCTAGGCCAACCGAATTCTCCGATCAAGACCCGCTTGCCGGGATAGGTCGTCCGCAGCAGGTCATATTTTTCCAAGGCATAGCGCACCGCGCTTTCCGCCTGTAGCTGCTCCCAAAACGGCAGGTTATGGGTGGTGATGAAGTCCACCTCCTTGACCAAGTCAGGAATGAACACCCACTCGCTCCAGCCTTCGCTGGTGGTTACCTGTTTGGCGCTTTGGGTTTTGGCTTGGCGTATGTATTCCACTAGGTCATCCAAGCGAAGCCGGGCATCGGGGGACAGCTTGAGCTTGCCGGACTCATCAGCCACATCCGGGTATTCGTTGCGCGCCCGCAGCATCACCTCGTTGCCGACGATCACTTCGCGTACATTCCAATTTTCACGCGCCAGCTTGATTGCAGAGTCCAGCTCTTTCTGGTTTGCCTCTTTGAGGTCTTGGTTCACATTGCCGGCTGCGTCGCGCACGTCATTCAACCAGACACCCAGACTGACATCAAGATTGTATTTTTGCGCCAGCTTAGGTATCTCGGCCACACTGCCTAGGGAGGTGTAAATCCGCACTTTTTTGGCGACAGCCGCCACTATTTTCAAATCCTGGTCCATTTCCTCGATAGTTTTCTCAGTCCCTTTGAACGGCGGATGGGAAGGTTCATAGGCAAGCGAAAGCGAAGCGATCTTGCCGGTGAAATCAGGCGGTTCCGCCACTTGCTGCGCTACATACCAAACGGCATACTGTGCAAAAGCGGCAATCAGCGTGGAAAGCAAAACGATTAGGCGCATAATCAGAATCGGTTTATACAATGGGTCAGTGTTTTTCGCCCGCACTATCGGTGCCCGGTTGCGGATGGACTTTGGGAATCACGGCGGGGTCTTCCCAGCATTGCGTGACTTGCTCCTGCGAAGGATTTGACAGCCCCGGATTGGCTAACTGCAAGTTGACCAAGCAACCGAAGGCCTGGGCCAAGTGCTGCTGCGAACATTTGAAGGCAGCGTAGAAGTTATGGAACTGACTGGCAGTGCCGGAATCGTCACGCGCCAGCGCGGCAATCACCCGTTGCCCGGTGCGGACGCATTCCGCTGTCCCCACGATGGGGGCTGGTTTAGCCTTGGGTTTCAGCACCGGGGAGATTTTCTCTGGATTGGGGGCTAAGTTCTCGGGTTTGGCCGGTTGGGTCGGCTTCTCCGGCTTAATGGCGGTTGCTTCAGGCGTCGCCGCAGGCGTGGCAGCGGCGGCGGGCTTGGGGGCATCCTCAGCCATAGCGTAGGATGCAGGCCATGCTGCCAGCACGACCAACCCAATAGTGGCGAGACGGGGGACGGCTCGGCTTGCGGGCGGGGTAATAACACTCCAGAATTTCATAAAGTTCGACCTTTGTTCTTTGTATGATTGTTTGTTATTTTACGTCTTAAGGGTTAACGCAAGCTTAAAACCGATGCACAACCCTGAATGTGAAAGCGTAAGTCTATGGTACATTATCTGCCAATATTCTTGTAATAAGTAGAGGGTGTTTGACATGCTTTCGAAACGTGGATCAGTTGCCATCATCCTGGCTATGTTTGCCTTGCTCACGGTCTGGCACTGGTGGACCTTGAGCCAACCCGTTATCCTAGTGGATGCTCTAAGCGACCGGCTGAGTTGCGTATCCTACGCCCCCTACCACAAGCCGAACCAAACGCCGCTGGAAAAGACCACCTACATTGAGGCGGCGCAGATCGAGACTGATTTGAAAGCCTTGGCTCAACGCTTCGATTGTGTGCGCATTTATTCTGTCGATCAAGGCTTGCGTGAAGTACCGCGAATCGCCCAACAATTGGGGATCAAGGTTCTGTTAGGAATGTGGATTGGCAGAAAGCAAAGCGATAACGAAAAAGAACTAACCCTTGTTGTGGACCTAGCCCGAAAATACCCAGCCACAATCCGTGCCATCATCGTTGGCAACGAGGTTCTGCTGCGCGGGGAGCAGCCTGCCTCAGCGATGAGAACGTATATCGAACGAGTCAGGTCTGCCGTTCCCGAAACCAAGGTGACCTATGCCGACGTTTGGGAATTCTGGCTGCGCAACCGGGAACTGGCCGATGCCGTATCCTTCGTCACCGTCCATATTTTGCCTTATTGGGAAGACCGCCCGGTCAATATCGACAATGCGGTAGGCCATGTCAGCCACATTTACCAACATGTGAAGGATGAACTGCAAGGTAAGGACGTTATGATAGGCGAAACCGGCTGGCCTAGCTTTGGCCGGCAACGCCAAGGAGCGGCGCCTGCCTTGGTCAACGAAGCCCGCTTCATACGCGAATTTGCCGTGCGGGCGAAACTGGAAAACATCGACTACAACGTCATCGAAGCGTTCGACCAACCGTGGAAACGGCAATCGGAGGGTGCCGTCGGCGGGTATTGGGGGCTTTACGACACCGCCGACACCCCGAAGTTTCCGTTTCGCGGACCCGTTGCCGAAGCTCCGTCGTGGAGCCATGCAGCCTTTGCCGTGATGGGCCTGTTCTTTGTGCTGTTGGCCTTGCCGGACCGGCGCAAGTTGGACGGCAAGCCGGCCTTGGCCCTGCTTGCCGTCAGCATCGCCGGCGGGGGAGCATGCACGGGCTTTTGTCGGGAGATGGTGATGGCAAATCGCTCGCCTTTGGAATGGACAGTCACAGCCGTTTATGCCGTTTTCTTGCTGGCCGCCGTTTTCTTGCTCGGCAAGCCCTTGGCCGCTTTTTGTTCGCGTGGCGACCCGTCACCCAAGGTGGCCCCGCTCAGCCATTTAATGCGCTGGGCCTTGCGCAACGAGCAAAGCTTCGACGCCACTGCCCGGCTGTTAGGCGCGCTGCGGGCAGCATTCCTGTTCGGCGCGGCCTTGGTATGCCTGCTGCTGGTCTTCGACTCGCGCTACCGGGACTTCCCCTTGGCGCTATATTCCGCCCCGGCCTTATTCTTAGGCTTGCTGTCTTGGATTAACGGAAAAAACCAAGCCGATTTGGAAGAAGTTTTCCTGGCCGGGTGGATTGGCCTCTCAGGGATATGGATAGCAGTCTTCGAGCACATCATCACACCACGCGGTGAACCCTGGGGGCTGGCAGCGGGGGTAAACCAGCACGCCTTGGCGTGGGCTGGGCTATGCCTGCTGCTAGCTGGTTCTGTACTGGGCCCGGTGTTCGTCGAATTGCGTACGCGCCAAGGTCAGCACACCCAGTAAAAAACCGACTGCCGCATAATCCCAGCAATACAAAACCAAGCCTACCATGCCTACCAAGCCGGCGGCAAAACCGACCCATCCAGAGCGGGTGACTACCGCAAGCAAACCTAGGAACAGCGAGAAATACCCGAGGCCTAAGTGGTTGAAGCTCAACACGGCAAGCCAGCGAATCTGGCAAGGCAAGGTATGCCCACCGCCGTCACAAAAAAAACCCAGTTCGTTTTGTTCGATTAAAGCACTTCGAACCCATAACGAAAACACTAGGGCCACGAGGATTGACAGCCAGGGAAAAGGATTGAATTTCATGCTTGACAATAACCGCCGTAAATGGAAAAAAGATACCATTGAGAGCGTGAAAACGCTATACCAAGCATAAGGGGTGAAACAAATGGCAAAAATAAAAAATGAAGTCCAGCTTCTCAAAAGGGCAGTGGAAGTCGCTGAAAAATATGCAAAAAACCGAGGCTTTGCGGCTTTTCCGGCAACCACGACGGCCAATGAAAAAGTCGAATGCAGTTATCGACTCCTAGTCAATGACAAGTTGATCACGCCGCTTGCCGTTGACCAGGAGAACATTCCCAACATGAAACACAAATTGGCAATATGGATTTCCCGCCAATTGCCCAAGGACCATCCCTTGTTGAAGTAGAGGAGCAACGGATAACATCCCTGCCTGGGATGTTATCCGTACTATACGTCAGGCCAAAACCTGCTGCAGCAAGTTATTGAGTTTATGGACAAACGCAGCCGGATCGTCAATTTGACCGCCTTCGCTCAACACAGCCTGGTCGAATAGGATCAGGGCCAAGTCAGCGAAACGGGTTTCGTCGGCCTCGTTTCTAAGCTTTGCAATCAGGGAGTGGTTCGGATTGATCTCAAACACTGGCTTGCTGCTAGGGAAGTGTTGGCCTGCTTCTTTGAGGATGCGCTCCATAGTACGGCTCATCCCATAGGCCTCGCTGACCAGGCAAGCCGGGGATTCGGTCAGGCGATGGCTGAGGCGGACATCGGAAACCTTGCCGTCCAAGGCGGCCTTGATTTTCCCGACCAGTTCTTCGAAATCCTTGCCAACGTTATTGATCTCTTCCTTTTCCTGCTCGTCTTCCAAGGTGCCCAAATCCAAATCTCCCCGGGCGATGGATTGCAGGTGCTTGCCCTCGTAGTCAGTGAGATGGTCTGCCAGCCAAGAGTCGATGCGGTCGCCTAACAACAGCACTTCCACGCCTTTCTTGCGGAAAATTTCCAGATGCGGGCTATTCTTCGCGGCTGACAAGCTATCGGCAGTGATGTAGTAAATCTTGTCCTGGCCTTCTTTGATACGCGAGACGTAAGCGTCCAGGCTTACTTCTTGGGCATCCGTCGCGGTGGATGAGAATCGCAGCAGTTTGGCGATACGGTCCTTGTTCTTGTAATCGTCGATAATGCCTTCCTTCAGAACCTGGCCGAATTCTTTCCAGAATGACTTGTATTTTTCCGGATCATTGTTAGCCAAATCTTCGAACAAGCCCAGCAACTTCTTTACCGCGCCGGAGCGTATCTTTTCCAGTAGCTTATTTTCTTGCAACAATTCGCGGGAAACATTCAGCGGCAGGGAATCGGAGTCAATCACACCGCGAATAAAGCGCAAATAGCGCGGCATCAGCTTATCGGCATCATCGGTGATGAACACCTTGCGCACATACAGCTTCACGCCATGCTTGGGGTCGCGCTCCCACAGGTCAAAAGGAGCATGTGACGGAATGTATAACAGCAAGGTATACTCGTTGTTACCCTCCACACGGCTGTGAACGCGGGCCAATGGCTCTTTGAGGTCATGCGATACGTGCTTGTAAAACTCGGTATAGGCTTCCTCGGAGATTTCGTCCTTGGACTTGGTCCACAGCGCAGAGGCACTGTTGACTGTTTCATATTCCACCGGCTTTTCGTCTTTGTCCTCGCCCTCGCTCGCGCCGTATTGTTCCTTTTTCATCTCAATGGGGATGGAGATGTGGTCGGAGAATTTACGGATGATGGCACGCAGCTTCCAGCCTTCCAGGAATTCGTCCTCGCCCTCGCGCAGGTGCAAGGTTATTTTTGTGCCACGGTCGGCCTTTTGGATGGTTTCCAAGCTGAACTCCCCTTCGCCCTTCGATTCCCAGCGCACACCCTCCTCGGGGTCACCGCCGGCCTCGCGGGTTTCCAAGGTCACCCTGTCGGCGACAATGAAAGAAGAATAGAAGCCCACGCCAAACTGGCCAATAAGCTGGCTGTCCTTGGTTTCATCCCCGGTCAGCGACTCGAAGAAATGGCGGGTGCCCGAACGGGCGATGGTGCCGATATTTTCGCGCACCTCGTCACGGTTCATGCCGATGCCGTTGTCCGCTATCGTGATGGTGCGATTTTCCTTGTCGTACTCGACGGTGATTTTCAACTGGCTGTCGCCTTCGTAGAGGCTTTCGTTGCTCAGCGCACTGAAGCGCAGCTTGTCGGCGGCGTCAGAGGCGTTGGAGATCAGTTCGCGTAGAAAAATTTCCTTGTTGCTATACAAGGAATGGATCATCAAGTGAAGCAGTTGCTTGACTTCCGCTTCAAACCCTAGGGTAACTTTATTTTCCGCAACAGTCATGGTAGTGGCAAATCCTCGTGTGTGTAGTCTATCGGTATGGATGGAGCCGGTTCCGTCCGAAATTTGCAGTTGAGCAGGTTCAACTTTCCTCTATAAGTTACCGCACATTATTGGGATGTTTCAGATTTTTTCAAGCGTGTGGACGGGAAAAAAACGCTAGTGCTTGGGCGTTTGGGCGGCGGCAGTTGGGCCAGGGTACCATTTCTTCATAGACCAAGCCGTTTGCACTGCCTTTTGCTCGTTCCCAAGCTCCTGCTTGGGAATGGGGTTTTTGAAGCTCCAGCTTCCCGAAGAACGGCCAAGCAGGAGCTTGCAAGATAAGGGTTCCCAAGCCGGAACTTGGGAACCAGCCAACAGCCCTGCCCATGCATCCAAGACCTACCGGCAAAAACTGACCGTTTGAGAGGCGGTTACACAATCGTAGGGGCGGGTTCCTAACCCGCCCGACTGCTGTAATGTTCCGAGCAAGACTTAGCTTCCTCTCATCATCACACGCTTTTCTTCGACCAAAACGCCATCGTCATAGACACGAACGGCCTCAAAGGGGACTTTCATAGTGTTTATTAACGCTGATACTCTTTCTTGCGTGTCGTATCCAGACGCATGCACAGAAACCAATTTTTCTTCTCCGTTTGCGACAATGAATACTCGCCGTGTATTTGGATCGCCGGAACTAACTCCCGGATCGACCATGCAAAGAGTTGCAAACAACTGAGAGTCGCCATCCCATCCTTTTACTTGACAGACTTGGCCTTGGTCATCGTTCAGCCCAATTGCTAGGGCTGGCAGTTTGCACTTTCTGGAGTGCGGCGACTCGTCGCCGCTAGTCATGAAAGGCGGCGACGAGTCGCCGCACTCCACAAGCTCGTTATCCTCCTCAAGCCGCTGGGCTGAACGTTGACCTACGCAACAGACTTCAACCCATTCTGGGTATGTTTCCCCGCAATGGTATAAATGTCTTTTATTGCATCCCTAACCATCTCTATTGCATGATCCGCGACGGATGAGTCTGGAAACATATCCTCTAAATTAAGGTAGTGATGGACATAAGTGTTTCGTCTTTTTCTAATTGCGTTAACTTGTTCCCAAACCCCTAATTCCCAATTTATAGCCTGAAGTCCCTTTTTTTGGATAGCTTTATCTAGTTTATCTTGAAAAGGCATACCAATTTTTGGGATATCAAGAGCAACTGGGCAGGATGTTTCGAGTGCTGTCCACGCCGTTGTGACACATAAGCGAACATAGGTGCCTCTATCCCACTTATTTTTCGCTTCCCTAGAAAGTGCCTGCACATGAAGGGCATCAGTCCATAAGTGGCACTGAGTTGTATCAACTATTACAGGTTTCATGGCTTTGTTCCTTAGAGATTAACTGGAGATTGATGCCAATGTACAGCGTTTTCATATTTAAAAAGCACCTGATGTTACGCATGGACTGGCAAAGCTCGCTTTGCCCGTCAAGGCAAGCCTTGACACTCCAAAACGAATCGCCGTAGGTCGGGAATCCTTTGCCGGTAACAGCACAGGAGCCTGTGCGTAACGTCAAAAAGTAACTATTAGACTTTATCGGAAACCTAATGAGTGGCCGCCCCGTTACTGTGTCAGCGGAAGGTTTCCGATAAAGTCTATTGATATTGAAAACGCTGTACACCTAGTCCATTTCCGCCAACTGCTCCAACAAAGCCGATTGCGCGTTGATGGCAGGCTCGCCTTCTTTGGGCACGGCGCGGATATAGGTGCCGTCGGTTTGCAACAGCCATGCCTGGGTGTTGTCTTTCAAATAAAGCTCCAAGTCAGCGCGTATCCTGTCCGCCAGTTTTCTCTGTGTCACGGGAAAGCAGCTTTCCACCCGCCGGAACATATTGCGTCTCAGGAAATCGGCACTGGCGCAGAAAACCTCGGGTTCCCCGCCGTTTTCAAACCAGTAGACCCTGCTATGCTCCAAAAAGCGGCCTATGATGGAACGGACTTGAATATTTTCCGACACGCCTGGAACCCCTGGACGCAGGCAACAGATGCCCCGCACAATCAGAATGATCTTCACTCCAGCCATGGATGCGCTGTACAGGGCGCGAATGAGCTGCGGCTCGTTCACCGCGTTGACTTTGATGATGATGCGGGCGGCTTGGCCTTTATTGGCCTGTTCGATCTCCCGCCCGATCTTCTTGATTAGCGCATTATGCAGCGTGAATGGCGACTGCAGCAGCTTGTCAAGCCGGCTCATTTTTCCCAAGCTGGTCAGTTGCACAAAAACACGGCGCACATCTTCGCCCAAATCCTTGTCGCTGCTGAACAGGCTGTAATCGGAGTAGAGCCTTGCGGTTCTCGGATGGTAGTTGCCGGTGCTGAGATGGGTGTAGTGCCGCAATTGCTTGCCCTCGCGCCGCAACACCAGCATCATCTTGGCGTGGGTCTTGTAACCAACAATGCCGTAAACCACTTGGACCCCGGCTTCCTGCAGACGGTGGGCGAGGGATATGTTGGCTTTTTCATCAAAGCGGGCCAATAGCTCCACCACCACGGTGACTTCCTTTCCCGCCCGCGCCGCCCTGATTAAAGCCTCGACAATCGGCGAATTGGACCCGGCGCGGTAAAGCGTCTGCTTGATCGCCACGACATGCGGGTCGTCCGCCGCTTGCCTGACCATTTCGATCACCGGGCCAAAAGACTCGTAAGGCTGGTGCAGCAGGATGTCTTGCTTACGCATCGCTTCGAAAATATCGTCCTTGTAGCCTGACATTTGGCGCGGAAGACCGGCGACAAAGGGCTGGTATTTCAAGTCGGGGCGGTCGATGAGATCGTATACTTCGCGGGAACGGTTCAGGTTCACCGGCCCGTGGACTTTATACAGCCGCTCCCTGCTCAGGCCAAACTGTGAAAGCAAAAATGCGACTAACTCATCAGGGCAGTTGTCGGTCACCTCCAACCGCACTTCGTCGCCGAAATTGCGGCTAGTCAGTTCCCCCTCAACCGCCCGCAATAAATCGTCAATTTCTTCCTCGTCCAAATACATGTCGCTGTTGCGGGTCACACGGAACTGGTTGCAGGCGCGAACCTTCATGCCATGGAACAATTGGTCTACGAAGGCATGGATAATGGACGAGAGGAATACGAAATCGTGGAGACCGCTGTCAGTTTCACCATGCGGCAATTGAATGATGCGGGGCAAGGCGCGGGGGGCCTGGAGTATTGCCAACTCAAGGTCGCGCCCGAAAGCGTCTTTTCCTGACAGGGAGATGATGAAATTTAGGCTTTTGTTGAGAATGCGCGGAAAAGGGTGGGCCGGGTCCAAGCCCATCGGGCTTAAGATGGGCAATAATTCTTCCTCGTAATAATTCTTCAGCCAAACCCGTTGCGATTCGTTCCATTCGGTGCGGCGGATGAAGCGTATGTTTTGCTCCACCAACGCGGGCAGCATGACTTCATTCAGCACCCGGTATTGCTCCGCCACCAATTCATGGGCGCGTTGGTTGATGGTCGCCAGTGCCTCGCTAGGACTCAGACTGTCCGGCTCGTTGCGGGCCGCACCCAACTCCGCCATTTGAATCAAGCCTGCGACCCGCACCTCGAAAAACTCGTCCAGATTCGAGCAAGAGATACAGAGGAAATTGAGCCGCTCCAAAAGCGGGGTCGCTTTGTCCTTGGCCTGCTCCAGCACACGCCAATTGAACTCCAGCAAGCTCAATTCGCGATTGATATACAGTTGGGGGTCGTTTAAATCAATCTCGCCGCTCTTTTCAAACCCCAAGCCACGTGAGGGCTGCGCCTTTGCCTGCAACTGCATGGCATTATTGTCCTTTTCCATATCGCCGACCAAATGTTTGGCAGCGCGGATCATCCGTTCAGCCTTCTGGGCGGAAAATCCGGGAATCTTCTGCAATTGCTCCACGTCCGCAACGGCCAGCTCCTCCACTGAAAAAATGCCGTGTTCGGCCAAGACGGCCCGCGCCGATTTACTGATGCCTTTGACGTTGCCGATAATCAAGTTTTCTTTTCCCAGTGTTTTTTCTGACATAGGTTTATGGTGTTTTCATAAGAACGTTCGGTACCTAAAAAGTACAGCGGGCCGCGGAAGTGAAGCGACTTTCAATTTGCCCTGTCCGGGATATTATCCCTTTTGGTGCTTGCTAGTCACGAACAAATGGAGATATTCCCCATAGCCGGCATCCTCCATTTCTTCTTCCGGGATGAACTTCAGCGCAGCCGAGTTGATGCAGTAGCGTTTCCCGCTAGGGGCCGGACCGTCCTCGAACAAATGGCCGAGATGGGAATCGGCATGTTTGCTGCGAACCTCAGTGCGGATCATGAAATGGGAGAAATCCCGCTTCTCAACAATATTTTCCCGTTCCAGCGGACTACAGAAACTCGGCCACCCCGTGCCGGAATCAAATTTGTCCAGGGAACTGAACAAAGGCTCTCCAGAAACCGCGTCCACGTAAATGCCTTCGCTATGGTTGTCCCAGTAGGCGTTGTGGAACGGCGGTTCGGTTCCGCTGCATTGGGTCACCTGGAATTGTTCCTCATCCAGTCGTTGCTTAAGAACTTCCTCGTCAGGCTTGACGAATTTCGTTGCATTCCAAGACATCGCGGTACCTCTCACAGTAGGTGGTGGAAAACCCGGCCAAGGCAAAAGGGATCGCTATTCCATCATGTTCCCGTCGGGAAAACTCCCCAACCCGGTTCTAGGACAGGGGTGGAGACGGAGATGTCCAAGTTGCGCCTATGCCAGAACTGCCGTTCATGCGGCAGCCTTATTATTTTTTTTCTATTGTACTGAATCTTAGGGACAAAAGAATATAATTTAGAGCATTAATAACCATTTGACACATCATGGAATCAGAATTGACTCGCTATCGCTCTGCCCCAAGTTGTCTAACCAGCTAACCTTGACACTGTCTCCAGACTTGGTGTCCCTCAGCCTGAATGAGATATAGGGGTCGCGTGACACTGCTGTGCCAAACTGGCATCTGGCTGCAAGTATGCCATTATGTTCTATTTTGACCTCCTGAATATAATGGGGTGGAACGGTCTCGCCGCTTGCCTTATCCTGCCTGCGCCCGGTTTCCATGGGATGGGTAAGCAGGATGCGGACTAGGCTGGCAGAATCAAGGCGTTTGCTTCTTATTTTTATGCTAGACATGTCATTTTTGAATATGATGTTGATCAATCTGCTGATTTAATCCCACTCATACAAGAAGCGCAAGACCATGATTCAGTCAAGACGATCATTTATCAATTCTATGCTCGCATTCATGTTAGGATTTGGAAAAAAACAACTCCCCGCAAGCCAGCTAAGGAAAAACTGCGCTAATTCCATCCACAGACTCAATTCAGGGAAATTGCTCCCGGCCATATCCTTAGGCGGATTGCCTGGTGCGGGTAGGGGCAAACCGCAACAGGAATCGGGCGGCAAACTGGCAACTGCCATGGACAGGGAAACCGGTGGCCAAACAGTGTCATACAGCGGCCTAGTCAAGCTTGATGCGCCCGACATAGCAGAGGATGGGTCAATAGTACCAATTACCATAGAAAGCGAGCTTCCCGGCGTGGAAGCGATATGGGTGTTTGTGGAAAAAAATCCCTCGCCCTTGGCAGCCCGCTTCGATCTGGAGAGGAACCTTGACCCTTTCGTATCGCTACGCATCAAGATGAATGAAAGCAGCAAGGTCATCGCCATGGTCAAGTCAGGGAATGGGTATTTCAGCACCGGAAAGAACGTGAAAGTGGTAGCCGGGGGTTGCGGGTGATGCTGCCAAGGCGACAAGCGGGGGGACACCTTGGACAGGATGGCAAAGTCCGATGAACACTTTGGGCTTGACCTTCACCCCCTACCTGATTCCATTGCTGCTGGCGGCACTGGTGATGGGTACCTTGTCGCTATATGTCTGGCGCTTTCGCGACCTGACCGCAGGAACCCTAGCCGTGTTTTTGTTTCTGGTGGCGGCGACAGAACTGTTCTATGCCTTGGAGGCTTCCGCTACAGTCCTGCCGATTAAAGTCCTGCTGTCGAAAGTGCGCTGGGTTCCCACGGCCTTCATGCCGCCAACGATACTGGCGACCGTGTTCGTCTACACTGGGCATGGCCACTGGTTGACGCGGCGAACTTGGATCGCGCTGCTGGCGGTGCCGGCCATCACTGCCATGCTACCGCTGGATGCCAATCTCCACAGTTTATTCCGCAGCAACTTCCGGCTGGAGTGGTCCGGTGCCCTGCCTGTGCTGCTTTGGGACCGGGGGCCTTGGTTTGCGGTTTATTATATCTATATGTCCTTGGTAGACTTGGCGGTATGCGGTGTGTTGATCGCTGCCCTGAGATCCACCGTACTACAGCGTAGCAATACCCTGCTGCTGCTGGTAGGCATACTCATCCCGATCACCAGCGATTTCCTATTCCAATTGCGGCTATCACCGATCCCCGGTTTTAATCTTGTGTTTCCCGCATTTGCCATCACCAGCCTGTGTTTTAGCTGGGCGCTCTTATCCGGGCGGGCCTTTGAATTGACGCCTCTAGCCCGGCAGGCTGTGCTGGACGCGCTCGACGATCCCTTAGTCGTGTTCGATGGACATTGGCGGGTCGTGGATTTCAACCGTGCCTCCGGAGCCGCCTGGGGCCTGCACTCCGCCTCCATAGGCCAGCCCCCAAACTGTCTGCCATCGGCTTGCGATGAATTGGTCCACCGTTATGATGGCATTGAGAACCGGCGGGAAGAGACCGATATCCAATGCGGCGGCCAGTCCAGCACCTATATACTAACCCTCTCATCCGTCCGTGACCGGCGCGGGCGGACGGTGGGATACAGCCTTCTTGGAAACAATATCACGACGCAGAAACGGGTCGAGCAACACCTGAAGGATGCCAAGCACTCTGCCGAAGCGGCCGACCATGCCAAAAGCGCCTTCCTCGCCAATATGAGCCATGAAATCCGCACCCCTATGAATGCCATCATCGGATTTTCCTCCTTACTGCTGGATACGGAATTGACGCCGTACCAGCGCGATTACTTGGTTAAGATGCAGGCCGCATCCAAATCTCTGCTTAGCATCATCAATGACATACTAGACTACTCCAAGATTGAGGCAGGGCAACTCCATATCGAAAATGCAGTGTTTAGGCTTGCGGATATCATTGAAAATGCGACCCATCTGTTTAAAATCAGGCTGGAAGAAAAGGGCCTTAGCCTGATCATAGAAAAGGACAGCGACGTGCCGAACCACTTGGTCGGGGATAGCTTGCGATTAGGCCAAGTTCTTAGTAACCTGCTTGGCAATGCGGTCAAGTTCACGCATAGCGGCGAAATTCGCATTAAAGTGAAACGGCTACCGCAGCAGGATAGTCAATCACCGTCAGTTACGCTCTGCTTCAGCATCTGCGACACTGGCATCGGCATTCCACCCGAACATATCCGGCAACTGTTTACGCCTTTCTCGCAAGCGGATACATCAATTACCCGCCGGTTTGGCGGAAGTGGCCTTGGCCTTTCCATAGCCAAGCGTTTGGTGGAATTAATGGGCGGTGAAATCTCCTTGGCAAGCACTGAGGGCAGAGGAACTAGCTTTACTTTTACGGCTACCTTTCAAAGCGTCGGCCAGAACGCGGACCTATCTTGCGCAGAAACTAACACGGCTAGCGGGGCTTGCGGCAAGCAAACCTATGTTGATATGGCAAGCACGATGCGCGGCGCGGAAATTCTACTCGTCGAAGACAACCCTCTAAATCAACTCATCGCCAGGAAGTTCTTGGAAAATATGCAACTGCGCGTCACCTTGGCAGAGAATGGGGCGGAAGCCGTTGCCTGGGTGTGCCAGAAAAAGTTTGCTGCGGTGCTGATGGACTTGGAAATGCCTGTGATGGACGGCTTGACAGCCGCACGTCAACTACGCGAAATGCCTGAAGGTAAACACCTGCCGATTATCGCAATGACCGCCTCTGCCATGGTGCAGGATAGGCAGGCTTGCCTGGATGCGGGCATGAACGACCATGTCTCCAAACCCATTGAACCCGATGTTTTAGTTACGCGCCTGCTGGCATGGGTTGAACCACTGCCTGCGGTGCCGCCCAGCAAGCAGGAGGCATCCGCATCCTCCTCTCCCCAAGCAGCAGACAAGGTAGACATGCGCCAAGTTGAACCCTTGCTCGTCGAACTTGAGCAATTGCTTGCACAAAACTTGCTTAAGGCCCGGCAAGTGGCACAACAAATTGACGATTTGTTGGCAGCAACGGAACATGGCCCCACTGTTTCCGGCATCAGCAACATGACCAAGAAAATGCGCTATAAAGAAGCTTTGTCAGCCTTGAAAGTGTTTGCAAGCAAGTTAAAAAACAACCATCTGGAGTCATCATGAGCGGCCCACTTACTCCCGCGTTACCCCGTGTATTAATCATCGACGATATCCCCGACAATGTTGATGCGCTAGGGGAAACCCTGGCTAGCGAGTATGAGATCCAGTGTGCCACGTCAGGCCCCGAGGGGCTTGAACTGGTCCGACAACATATCCCCGATTTGATTTTGCTTGACGTGATGATGCCGGAAATGGATGGTTATGCGGTCTTTGCCGAACTGCGCCGTAACCCCGAAACCCGCAACATCCCGGTTATTTTCGTCACTGCGTACAGCGACTGCGAAAATGAAACTCGAGCGCTTACGGCGGGTGCGGTAGATTTCATTCACAAGCCCATCAACCAAGCGGTTGTCCGTTCACGCGTCAACACGCAAATGGCCTTGAAACGGAAGGAAATGGAACTTGAGCAAATGAACCGGGAACTTGAGAGCAGAGTCAAGGAACGGACCTATGAGCTTGAAGAACGTACCCGGCAAGTTGAAGCCCTCAATATTGCGTTGCAGGAGCGCGCCATTCAGTCGGAGGCTGCCAATATCGCCAAAAGGCGCTTTCTCGGCAATATGAGCCATGAACTGCGGACTCCGATGAACGCCATCATCGGTTTCAACGACTTGCTACAGCGCAAGGCCACTGATCCGGGGCAACTGCAAAAGCTTGCGAGCATCGGCAAGGCCGCCAACCACCTGACTGCGATCATCAATGAGATTTTGAATTTTGCCGATGCAGACACCGGCAATTTGAACCTGGCGACGGTCGATTTCGATCTAAAAGACATCATAAGCCAGGTCAATGAGATGATTGCACCGAAAGCGCTTGCCAAAAAGCTAGCCTACACCAGCAAAATCGATCCGTCCATTCCGCCCGTCCTGCACGGCGATGCCGCCAAGTTGAAGCAAGTGCTCCTCAATCTCGCGGGCAATGCCGTCAAATTTACCCAAGAAGGTACAGTCAGCATAAGGGTCCGCTTGATCCAGGCGAATAAGCTTAATGTGGACATTCGCATCGAAGTCCAAGACACCGGCATAGGCATCGACCCCGCCAAGCTCAACAGCATCTTCGAGCCGTTCGAGCAGGCTGACAACGGCTTGGCCCGCCAATTCGGTGGCTTGGGGCTCGGCCTTTCCATCAACCGAAAACTAATCGAAATGATGGGCGGTGACATCGGTGTGGCAAGCGAAGCCGGTCAGGGGAGCACTTTCTGGGTCGCGTTGAAGTTTAAGCTTGGCAAACCGCAAACGGCAAATGCACATCTGCCACCACTGGAAGCGCTCAAGGCGCGAACCCCTAGACCCAAACTATTACTGGCGGACGATGACTTCATCACCCAGGAAATCTTTATAGAGTTGCTTAATGAGGCAGGACTGCAATTGGACATCGCGCATGATGGTTTGGATGCCGTCTCTATGGCGAAGGCCCAGCCTTACGATCTGATCTTGATGGATGTGCAGATGCCAGTGATGGATGGCTTGGATGCCACCCGTGAAATTCGCAAGATACCGGGACGGGAGCATACTCGGATCATTGCGATATCGGGGGACGGCTATGACGAAGACAAGAATCGCTGCTTTAAGGCCGGCATGGATGCCTTCCTTGCAAAGCCGGTGCTTCCTGAAAAACTCTACCAAGAGCTGGCGACATGGCTGATGCAATCAAACTAGAAAACAACGCCAAAGACCTGTTAAGAATACTGATCATTGACGACAGCCCGGAGGACAGGGAAGTCATGCGGCGACTGCTGGCCGGCCCGGAACAGCGCTTCCGCTTTATCGAAGCCGAAACGGGTGATGCCGGACTGCGCATCTGCCGTGACAACGGGGGTCCGCCCGATTGTGTGCTGCTCGACTACCATCTGCCCGACATTGATGCCCCGGAACTGCTGGCAGCACTGGGTGGGCCGGACGCGCCTTTCTGTCCGGTGGTGGTGGTGACCGGCATCACCGGCGGCATTGATGGCCGGGCCATGCTCCGGCTGGGCGCCCAAGACTTCATCGGCAAGAATTGGATGAACCAAGAAAGCCTGAGCCATGCCATTGAAAACGCGGTTGAGCGGTTTGGGATGGTCCGCGCACTGCGCGACCGCGAGGAACTTTTGCAGATAGCCTTTGACGTGAGCCATACCTTCGCCTTCGAATGGGAAGCGGCCACTGACCGCGTCCTGCGTTCCAAGGGTGCGGAGGAGATTCTCGGGTTGTCCCGCGAAGCCGCGCTGGCCAATACCGGGAAAAATTATTTTCAGAATATACACCCGGATGACCGTCAGCATTGTCTGTCCATACTGGACAATTTGAAACCGGATGCCGACACCTATCGCACCGAATACCGGCTACTACGTGGCAACGGAACAGAGGCGTTCCTAGTGGAGTCGGCGCGGGGATTCTTCGATGCAGAAGGCAGGCTGCTGCGTTTGGTGGGTGCCACCACCGACATCACTGAGCAAAAGCGCGACAGGCTGGCTCTGCAGGAAACGGAACGCCGTTTCCGGCACATGGCGGAAGCGGTTGGCGACGTGTTTTGGCTGTCATTGCCAATCTCGCAGACCATCCTGTACATCAGCCCCACCTTTGAGGAGATATGGGGCCGAAGCTGTGAAGACCTGTACGCCCACCCCAAGCTTTGGATGGAGGCCATTCTGCCGGAGGACTTGCCGCAAGTGTTGAGTTGTCAGCAGTCCTTGCTCGTCAACGGGCATTATGTGGTGGAATATCGCATCATGCGGCCCGATGGCAGTATGCGCTGGATCAACGAGCGCGCCTACGCAACTTATGACCACGACGGTCAGATTACCCTGACTTCTGGCATGGATTCGGACATTACCAAAAGCAAAGCGATGGAGCAGACGCTGCGCCAGAGCGAGGCCCGTTTCCGCACCCTGTTCGAATCATCCAGCGACGCACTCATGCTATACGGAGAACAAGGTTTTTTCGACTGCAACGAGGCGGCCCTGCGGATGTTTGGGTGCGCTGCACGAGAAGACTTTATCGGCAAACATCCGGCCCAATTTTCACCCCCCAAGCAGCCCGGTGGCGAAGATTCGTGGACTCTTGCCGAAGAACAGGCTGCCATCGCTTTACAGAAAGGCATCCATCGCTTCGAATGGCAACTCCGCCGCCTCAATGGCATTGAGTTCACCGCCGATGTATTGGTGAACAGTATGGAGTTGAAGGGCAAGCTAGTGTTGCAAGCCACTGTGCGCGACATTACCGAACGCAAGGCAATGCTGTTAGCCTTGGCCCAAGCCAAGGAAGCTGCCGAGCAGGCCAGCCAGTCCAAATCTCTGTTCCTCGCCAATATGAGCCATGAGATTCGAACCCCCATCAATGCCGTCATGGGCATGGCGGAATTGTGCCTAGCGGCTGACCCCAGCGAGAAGCAGCGCAACTACCTAGCCAAGATAATCAGTGCATCCAACACCTTGCTGTATGTCATCAACGACATTCTGGACTTCTCCAAAATCGAAGCCAACAAGCTAGACATGGCGGAGGAATCCTTTACTCCGGGGGGGGTGCTGGAGAGCCTGGCTTCACTGCTGTACCACAAAGCGAGCGACAAAGGTTTGGAATTAGTTGTCCAAGCAGACTCCGCTTTCACAAAGAGAGCTTTTTTGGGCGACCCTCAGCGCTTGGGCCAGATATTGATCAATTTAGTAGGCAACGCCATCAAGTTCTCCAGCCGGGGCCAAGTACTGGTGAGCTTGGCCGAAGAAGGCTGCGAGGACGGCATGGCCATCCTGCATTTCGCCGTGCGCGACGAGGGCATCGGCATCTCGGACGAAGAGCGAGCACGGCTATTCCAAGCCTTCAGCCAAGCCGATGCCTCGACGACCCGGAAATATGGTGGCACCGGCCTAGGGTTGAGCATCAGTCGGCGGCTGGTGGAAATGATGGGCGGGCGCATCTGGGTGGACAGCACCCCAGGCCAAGGCAGCACCTTCCACTTCACCGCTCGCTTCGCCGCCAGCAACCAGCTACCGGAGGCGCACCCGGCTTACGGCACCCTAAAAATAGACAGCGCGGACTTGGCCAGATTGCAGGGTGCGGATATCTTGGTTGTTGAGGATGCGGAACTCAACCAGCAAGTGCTGCGCGAGATGCTGGAACAGGCCGGTCTCAGGGTTAGGCTGGCCAACAACGGTGAGGAGGCACTGTGCGCGGTGGACGAAGCACCGCCGGACTGTGTGCTGATGGACTGCCAGATGCCGGTGATGGATGGCTACGAGGCCACACGGCGGCTGCGTGCACAGGAGCGCTACCGGGTATTGCCTATCATTGCGTTGACTGCCAACGCCATGGTCGGTGACCGTGAATATTGTTTGGCGGTTGGCATGAACGACTTTGTGACCAAGCCGGTGAATTTCGGGAAATTGTATGCTGCACTGGTGCAATGGGTACCCCCTAGGCAAGCGGCGATTTCCGACTTATCGGTGGCCAATGCATCACAGCAAGCACTATCCCTGCCGGAACTTCCCGGTATTGATACGGTGCGGGGGTGTGCTCTGACTGGCGGGAAGCCGCCCTTTTATGTCAATTTGCTGAAAAAGTTCCGGGACAGCCAGGCCTCCGACTTCCAGAATCGATTCCAGGAGGCACTATGGGCGGGTGATTGGACCACAGCCAGCCGTCTGGCACACAGCCTCAAGGGAATAGCCAAAACCCTAGGTGCCAACCCCTTGGGAAACTTGGCAGCCCGGCTGGAGGATGCCGCCTGCAACCGGCCCGAAGCTGTCACGGAACTGCTGAATGCGCTGATCGGGGAACTAGAGCGGGTACTGTCGGGGCTTGCCCGGATAGAGGAAACCGTGGCGGCCACGGCACCCACTGCCTGCCCCGACCCGTGGCACACCCTAGTCAGCAAACTAGACCAGTTGCTGGAACAGCAGGATTTCGCAGCCGTCCATTGCGTGGCCTCACTTGAGCAGTCCATGGCCGACGGCGAACACTGTGCCAAACTCACAGAAATCGCCCGCCTTGTCAACCAATATGATTTCAGTGAAGCGCGGAAGGGGCTGCGCCACCTGGCCTTGGCACTCAATCTTTCCGGTGAGTGGGATAGCCCATTCCCGCCATGAACGGCTTAACCATCCACCCTTCGACAAGCTCAGGGCGAACGCTTAAGCCTTACGCATATCCCGCCGAAAGTTGATAGCCAGAATTCTGTATCCAGAACTACTTTAAGCCTGAATGATCTTGTGTACGCTGCCGCACAGACCGGCATGAGCGTAATGGGAATAATAGTCGCGCAAGCTCAACCGCGCTTGTATTGGACCCACACTTTGGAGAAACCTCATGCCCGAAAAAAACTGCTCGGTCGTTGGCGTATTTGGTAACCATGAAAATGCCGAAAGCGCAGTCAAAGCACTGCAAAAATCCGGCTACGATATGAAAAAGCTATCCGTCATAGGCAAAGATTACCAGACTGAAGAAAACGTCGTCGGTTACTACAACACCGGTGACCGCATGGCGACCTGGGGGAAATTCGGTCTGTTTTGGGGCTGGATTTGGGGGCTGTTATTAGGCTCAGCATTCTTCATCATTCCGGGGGTAGGTCCGGTTATGGTCGGCGGCCCGCTGGTCAGTTGGATCATCGGCTCACTGGAAGCCGCAGTGCTGACCGGAGGTTTGGGTGCTCTTGGCGGCGCACTTGCAAGCATTGGAATTCCTAAGGACAGTATCCTGCGCTACGAAACCGCGCTGAAGGCAGGCAAGTTCATTGTCATCCTCCACGGAACCGCGCAGGAGGTCGAAAAGGCAAAGGACATCCTAGCGCAAAGCAAAGCCGAAGAATCCACCTTGCACGGAGAACTAACCGGCGTGCAGGCCTAAGCATCAGCCTCTTTGAGAAGGAGCGGACAAACAAACCGCTCCCGCACTTAACATCGGAAGAGAACAACGCCATGCCCTACCAAAGCGTCAACCCCTATGACGGCGAAATCCTAAAGACCTTCGAGGAGTTCACCGACCAGCAACTTGATACGGCACTTACAACCGCCACGGCCTGCTTCGAGACTTGGCGGCACACGCCTTTCGCCAAGCGGGCGGCGGTGGTCGCCAAGGCAGCCGCCATCCTGCGTGGGCGCATTGATGAGTTCGCCCGCCCGGTGACGCTCGAAATGGGCAAGCTCATTGAGCAGGCTCGCGGCGAGGTGAATCTAAGCGCGGATATCCTTGACTACTATGCCAAAAACGCCGAAGGCTTCCTCGCACCGCAAACCCTGAATCCAAGTTCGGGCGAAGCGGAGGTCGAAAGCACGCCTTTCGGCGTGCTGTTCGGCATTCAGCCGTGGAACTTTCCCTACTATCAACTTGCCCGCTTTGCCGCGCCCAACCTCATGGCAGGCAATGTCGTGATGGTGAAGCACGCCTCGTGCGTTCCGCAATGTGCCATCGCCTTTGAGGCCTTATGGCGTGAGGCGGGGGGGCCGGTTGGCGCGTACACCAATCTGCGGATTTCCCACGATCAAGCCAACCGCATGATAGACGACCCCCGAATTAAGGGCGTGGCATTGACCGGCAGCGTGGAAGCCGGCAAGAGCGTGGCCGCGAGAGCGGGACAAAACCTCAAAAAATCGACCATGGAGCTGGGCGGCAGCGATGCCTTTATCGTGCTGGATGATGCCGATCTCGACAAAACGGTGGAATGGGCGGTTTGGGCCAAGATGAACAATACCGGCCAGTGCTGTGTCGCGGCGAAACGTTTCATCGTCGTAGAATCCCTGGCAGATCGCTTTCTCGAAAAATTCCAAAACGCATTGGCGACACTCAAGCCCGGCGATCCGATGGACTCGGCGACAACGCTCGGGCCTTTGTCAACGGAAGCGGCTTTGGATCAATTGCTCAATCAAGTGGACAATGCCCTAGCCAAAGGGGCGACACTGGTGATGGGGGGCAAACGGATCGAGCGGGCCGGTGCCTTCATGCAGCCGACTATCCTGACCAACATCCAGCCTGGCAATCCGGCCTACCGGGAGGAATTCTTCGGGCCAGTCGCGCTCTTCTTCCGGGTCAAGGACGAAGACGAAGCCGTGGCCTTGGCCAACGACTCGGACTTCGGGCTGGGCGGCTCGATTTTTACCCAGGACGTTGAGTGGGGCAAATTTGTCGCCAGCCGCATAGACACCGGCATGGTATTCATCAACCAGCCGACTTGGACGACGCCGGATCTGCCGTTTGGCGGCATCAAGAACTCCGGCTACGGGCGTGAGCTAGCCGACTTGGGGATTCAAGAGTTCGTGAATAAAAAGCTGGTTCGCGTCGCCTCGATAGACGCGCTGGCCTAACAGTCATGCAAATCTGTTTGCACCGCCAGTTCTGCAAACGGCGCTTTTATCTAATCACAGGCTGCCCGCGAAACCGGAAAACGCTATGCATGCGATGCTGCTGAATAAAATTGGAGCCGCCCTTGAATGGACGGAACTCGCCGATCCGCAACCCGGAGCGGGCGAGATTCGCGTGAAGGTGTCCGCCTGCGGCGTATGCCGCACCGATTTGCATGTCGTTGATGGCGAACTGCCCGACCCGAAGCTGCCGATCATTCCGGGCCACGAGATCGTCGGCCGGATTGATATGATCGGTTCGGGCGTCGCGGGCTTGCGCGTGGGTGAGCGGGTCGGCATACCGTGGCTCGGCCACACTTGCGGTATCTGCCCTTATTGCCTAGGGCAGCAGGAAAACCTGTGTAATCGTCCGCTGTTCACCGGTTACACCCGCGACGGCGGTTTTGCGACGGCTGCCATCGTCGATGCGCGTTATGCGTTTCCGCTGGGCGAGGCCGGCGACGACGTGGCGCTTGCGCCTTTGCTCTGCGCCGGCTTGATCGGCTGGCGTTCGCTGGTGATTGCCGGCGCATGCAAAAAGCTGGGGCTTTACGGCTTTGGCGCGGCGGCCCATATCGTGGCTCAGGTTGCACAATGGCAGGGCCGATCCGTGTTTGCCTTCACCCGTAAAGGCGATAGTACAAGCCAGGACTTCGCCCGGCGGCTTGGCGCGACGTGGGCGGGCGGGTCTGAGGAGATGCCGCCGGAGCCGCTGGACGCTGCCATCATTTTCGCACCGGTTGGCGATCTGGTGCCTTTGGCACTGAGGGCAGTCTGCAAGGGCGGTCGCGTCGTTTGCGCGGGCATCCACATGAGCGACATCCCGAGCTTCCCCTATCGACTGCTATGGGAAGAGCGGCAGCTAGTGTCCGTCGCCAATCTGACCCGGCAGGACGGGGTTGATTTCCTGCGCCTAGCACCGGAGATTGGCATTGTCACTCAAACTACGCACTATCCGCTCAAACAAGCCAATCACGCCCTCGCCGATCTGCGCTTAGGTCGGTTTGAAGGTGCTGCAGTGCTTGTTCCATGAACATTGGGCTTCGTTCAAGGGTTGGAATATGCTGGCATGTTTTTCGTTTGAGAATGTTGAATGCCCGGCATTATTCTGAGAACGGGGAAGGCCCGAACGGGGTGACCCTCCCCTCCATGCCGATTTCAATAGGCGATGGTCAAGTTGTCCACCACCTTGCGCACACCGGGTGTACCCCAAGCGGCATGGGTCGCCAATTCACGTTCATCCCAACCGTGTACTTTGCCAGTCAACGTCACATCGGCTCCATGGACTTCGACCGAGATGTTCTGCCCGTCATGCTCGGCCCGACGATACAGGGCAGCCTCTATGTCTGATTTGACGTTTGTCGGGGTCACCTGGGATTTGATCATGATATTATCACTGACACCTCTCACACCGATGAGATAGCGCACTGCATCTGCCGCAGCCAGCCTTTGATATTGCCAGTCCACTTCACCCGATAACGTGATCCAGCCGTCTTCTACCATGACCTTGATCGCGTCATTCGACAAAAACGTCTTCCACTGCAAGACATTTTCCACCGAGCGCGCGATATCGGCATCAGTTCGCTTGCCCAATCCGAGTAGCGTAACGTCCAGCTCGATGGCCAGTGCCTTGACGCCCGATACCCGTTGAGCAGCACGCTCGGCATTCCATTTTTCAGCGTAACTGCTCACACGACCGGCCAAGGTCACGATTCCATCTTTAACTTCGACGCCGATTTGCGCGGCATCGACCGAGGGTTCCCAGTTCAGTTCTGCGATAACGTCTTGTTGCAATTGTGTATCGGTCTTCATGATAGTCCTTCCGTTTCAGTAGTTAAGGGAAGCTCAGTCTCTTGGAATCGCGCAATTTGATCTGTGCGTAAACCAACATTAGGATAAAAATATCCCAATCCTTCCATTGTTTGCATTGCTTGGGTTTTTCCTAAGCTTAATGTCAAATTCAGAAACGACCGGTTCTCATCAGCCGGATTTTATGGCAAGCGCTCAAATGTCATTCAACTGACCGGCGTCACGCACGAATCTTAGCTTCTCATTGTTTTCCATTTCCAGCAGGTTCTCGAATAATTGCTTGACTTGGGGGATGTCGGTTCCTGCCGCCGTTTCACGGTAAAGTTCGATCAGGGCATTGTCGAAATCGACGGCAATCTTGGTGACCTCGTCCATCGGCATGTTTGGCTGAATGGATTGATCGCCGATCAGTTTTTCGATGTCAATACTAGGTTTGTATTGCAGCCAAGTCTCCAAAATCTGCTTTTTGGCCCGACCCTCAAAATCGGCCAGCGCCTCCTCGCGATGCAGTTCGTGTCCGCTCAGAAAATCCAGCAGCATCTTGACGCGAGTCTGCTGTTTTTCGTCGTTGATGGAACGGTAAAATGACTGTAGGTCGGCGTGGATTTTTTGACCGTATTCGAGAACGTCTTTGACTTGTTCGAAATTGTGCATGGTAATTCTCATTCGGAAAGTAGAGGGTTAAGTAGAGGATTGGGAGCATTACACCTCATGGATTCAGCCGCCAAATCGTAAAGTTCAACATTGCCGCAAAGCTCGCCCATGCCAGAGGGATTTGCCCACCCAAAAATTACGGACTACAAGTACGGCATCAGCAATCGCGCAACGCCGTCGCGCAGACGAGCCGGAAGCGGGCGGGCATTGACCTCCTCCCTCGTCACAGGATGGGCGCCGACCCGCTTCATCTCGACCCACTGTTCAAGCCGCCGGGCCAGTTCGGTGTCGTAACATTCCACGTTGAATTCGAAGTTAAGACGCAAGCTGCGCGGATCCCAGTTGGCCGACCCCAACAGCACCCAGCAACCATCCACCAGCATGAGTTTTGAGTGATCGAAGGGCGGCGGGGTCAGCCAAATCCGGCAACCGTGCTGGAGCACTTGCGACCACATGCCGCGGGAAGCCCACAACACGAACGGCAGGTTGCTCCGCGCAGGCAACAGGATGTCAACTTGCACACCCCGCATGGCCGCCAGATTCAGTGCGGACACCAAGGCAGGGGCAGGCAAAAAATAGGGCGTCACGATGCGAACTGAATGGCGGGCAATCGATAGGGCACCCAACAGCGTCCAAAAAAGCTTCTCAAAATTCTCATCCGGGCCATCGGTCACGCCCCGCGCCAACACTTGACCCGCGACTTTGGTTTTGGGGAACCACGCCTCGCCGCGCAAGGCTTCGCCGGTCGTGAACAGCCAGTCGTCGGTGAACACCTCTTGCAATTGGCTCACCACAGAACCCTCCAATCGGAAATGGATGTCCTGCACCGGGTTTGGCGGTTGGCGTTGCAGGCAGTGCCCCAATCGAATGTTCATGCCGCCGGTAAAACCCACGCACCCATCCACCACCAATATTTTCCGGTGTATGCGCATGTTCATCGACATCAAATGCCACAACGCAAAAGCAGGAAGAAATCGAGCATGTCTTACTCCCTCTTGTCGCAACGTTTGGAGAATGGTGGGCCAGGAATAAAGAATCCCGGTCGCGTCAACCAGCACCCGCACTTCCACCCCACGGCGCACAGCTTCGCCCAGCGCATGCGCAAAGGCCATCCCGACTTCGTCCCGATCAAATATATAGGTTACGAACGCAATTGTCTGGCGTGCGTGTTGGATCGCCTCCAGCATGGCCGGATAAGCTTCATCTCCGTTCACCAATAGATTGATCCGATTGCCCGGCAGCAAAGGCCGATCAACCACACCTCCAACGACCCTAGCCAGCATCTTCAAATGCTCTCCGTGATCCGGCAGATGGTGCTGCAATTCTTCCGGCGGACATTCGGCTTGCGCGGCTTGCGCCCGGTACCGTTCAAGGTTCCTTCGCAACGCAGCGGCTTTATGGCGTAGGCGATTGACGCCGAAAATGAAGTACATGACAGCCCCGACCCAGGGCACAAGCCAAACGAATCCAACCCATGCGATGGCGGCACCCGGTTCACGCTTGTTGAGAACCGCGTGACCCGTCGCCAAGAGCGAAAGAAGCAGCCCAGTTCCGATGGTAGCGATATGCCAACCGTCGCGCAGCAAATCAAAAATGCCGGTCCCCATGGCGGTCCGTCCTTGAAGTTAGTCTTTTCGGTCTTTATGGCGCATTCCCATTCCCTTCGGCAGCGCGAACATACTGCGTCCCAGTGTCGGGTAAGCCACACAGGTTCAAGAAAGCGCTAATCGGGTTTCTGCCTGTTTAGCATATTCGTTGTCCATTGTTTAGTTAAGCTTGGCCTTAGTTGGTAGTTATGCTTAATAAGCCGCGGAATCATGCACAGCGTGAATGGCTTGCCATGAAAGTACAGTATCCATGTAGGGTACACTGTGCGTACCATTGTTCGCCCTTGAAGGTACGCATAGCGTACCCTACTAGGTATGGCTCTCATCATCAGGGGTGCAAAACAATTTGCATGGATGTTAGGGTGCCTATGAAGGCACACTTCGTCATTTGATATGATTATTTCCTTTCCCTGTGAGCCAGTCTGTTCGGTATCGAACATAACTAACACAGAAATCTCATAACCAGCCCCTGCCATGAATGGACTCAACGGATGAGGTAAACGACGGCAACCCCAATGCCTATCGCCACCACCAACCATCGCAACAAGACAGGCCTGATGCGGCCAGCCAGCTTGCCACCCAAGGTGCCTCCGACTAGGGCACCCACAGCCATGACCAAGGCCACGGGCCACAAAACCAGCCCTGAAAAGAGGAAAAAGGTGGCTGCCGCAATATTGATGGCAAAGGATATGGCCTGTTTCAAGGCGTTGAGCCGGTTCAGAGGATCGTCAAGCATCAGGCCAAGAACAGCCAACACGATAACACTGACGCCAGCCCCGAAATAACCGCCATAGAGGGAAGCCAAGAATGCCGGTAGCACACCCCTATTTTCCTGGCTATGTAAGTGGCCTGGGTGCGCGGAACGGCGCAACAGCCATGCCTTAAAGGCATCTTGCGCGGCAAGCAAACCGGCCGCAAACAAAATCAGATAGGGAACCACGGCCTGAAACGCCTGCTCCCCCGTGTGCAACAGCAAGAAGCCACCCAGTGTTCCACCCAAGGCCCCGGCTGGCAGATACAGGCATAAACGCCTGCGCTGGCCACGCAAGTCCTTGCGTTGAGCAAACGTCGCGGCCAAGTAACCAGGACAAAGGGCAACCGTATTGGTGATATTGGCCACTACGGTCGGAATGCCTAGCGCAGTAAGAACAGGAAACGTGATGAGTGTGCCGCCACCCGCCAATGCGTTAACCGCTCCTGCCGCCACCGCTGCCAAGCCTATCAGTAACCATTCAATTTCTGTCATGCTTTTCCAAGCCCAGCAGCTTACTCAATTCCGCCTCTGTCAGATTGCGCCACTGCCCGCTCTTCAGTGTCCCCAGCTTGAGGTTGACAAAGCGGAAGCGCCGCAAATGGCGCACGCTGTAACCCAATAGTTCGCACATGCGGCGGATTTGCCGGTTCAAGCCCTGGGTCAGGATGATGTTGAATTCACACTTGCCCGTCTGCCTGATTTTACAGGGCTTGGTTACCGTATCAAGGATGCGCACCCCGCCAGCCATTTTCTTCAGGAAAGTCTCCGTCAGCGGTTTATCGACGGTCACGGCATATTCTTTCTCATGGTGATTTTCCGAGCGCAATAACTGGTTGATGATATCGCCATTATTCGTCAGCAAGATCAAGCCCTCGGAATCTTTGTCCAAGCGTCCAATCGGGAAGATACGCTCGGCATGGCCGACGAAATCGATTATATTGCCGTGGATATGCCGCTCCGTGGTGCAAGTGATGCCTACGGGTTTGTTGAGCATGATATAAACCGACTTGGGCTTAGCACCTATCCGCTGCCGGTCCACCGTGACCTCGTCGCCGTCGCCAACTTGGCTACCAAGCTGCGCCTTGACGCCATTAATGCTAACCCGCCCCTTGGCAATCCACTCGTCCGCCTCGCGGCGGGAACAGACTCCGGTTTCGCTGATGAATTTGTTGAGCCTCATACAACGTTTTTAATATCGAACAGTTACTTGTTGGGTTATATCATTTTGCAAAGGAGTTCAGACACAGGATGGTTTGATTGAGTTGAGGGAAGCCCATAAGTGCCGGAAGTAAAGCAAACTTTCGATTTGCCCTCACACCAACACCATCCGCAGGGCGCTCATCATTATACACAAGTCGTTGCGTAAGCAAATCGAACTCCGGTCAGCAATTCTCATTTTGAGCCTCGTAGGGTATGCAACGCGCACCATCAACGGTTGCTGATAATGCCATCGACGTTGATTATTGCGACAATATCGCCGATGTTCTAAACTCCGCCATTAACCGGCATCGCCAACGGTGCGCAATGCGCACCCTACGATTTATTCCTCAGGCGCTAAGCGAATATGCCCAACTACCGTCGTTACTATGTACCGGGTGCGTCCTGTTTCTTCACCGTGGTGACGGAACGGCGGGCTAAAATACTGGGCAATGATTTGACGCGGGATTTATTGCGGGCTGCATTTCGGGATTGCTTTGAACGCTGGCCCCCTTTCCGTGTGGATGCGATGGTCATGTTGCCTGAACACCTGCACGCCATCTGGACTTTACCGCCGGATGATTGCGATTTTTCCAAACGCTGGGGGGCGATAAAAAAACATTTCACCGATGCATGGCTGGCATTGGGTGGCGCGGAAAAACCCCGCTCCGATTCAAGGATACGCCATCGCCGCCGGGGTGTGTGGCAACGGGGGTTTTGGGATCATGTTCTGCGTGACGAACGGGATTACCAACGGCATTTTGATTACATACATTATTCCTCTTTCCATCGCTGGGTCAAATGCGGTGTCTATGACCCGCATTGGGGTTGCCCTAACGCCGGGCCGCTGGATTTCTCCGATTTGGCCAACACGGTCGGCGAATATTTCTAAACCGGATTGGCAAACGGTTTTATCGTTTGCCCACCTTTATTCATGGTGCGCGATACGCACCCTACCAGGCTACCGGGTTCGTTCACCGCCAGAGGAATAAATCGTAGGGTGCGCATTGCGCACCGTTTGCGATGCCGGCCAATTCAACGGAGTGTGAAGCATCGGCGATAATGTCGCAATAATCAACGCCGGTGGTATTGCCAGCATCCGTTGATGGTGCGCAATGCGCACCCTACCGGGTTCGTTCACCGCCAGAGGAATAAATCGTAGGGTGCGCATTGCGCACCGTTTGCGATGCCGGTTAATTCAACGGAGTTGATGGTGCGCTGGGCTTCGGTATTACCTTGCGTGGTTTACCACAGAAAGATACATTATTTTTTTGCGACTATGCCACTTTCCTGAATCATCAAAAACTAACTCCTGCAATTCGATTTTATCTTCTTTTACAAGTATTATTTTTCCAAAGTTTCGACCAATATAATTTCCCATTCTAACTCGATTTATAGTCCCGTCAGAAATTTTCAAAAGCCCCCATAATGTATTATTGTAGGGTATTGTGCCAACAAATTTTATAGAACCCAAATCATAATTCTCTAGATCCTCTTTGATTCTAGTGGTTTCAATTTCAATTTTTTGTTTTAGCTCTTCATTGGCTATACTATTAAACCTATTCCGCGCCAACCCAGCAAACCGTCCTTGCGGGTATTGCTTCAAATACTCTTCAAAATCCGCCGGGTTGTCGCTGGCCTTGATGCTGTCCCAGAAGCTCAGTTCCACCGCCGCCGGGTCGAGAGCTAGTGGTTTAGCGGTCGGGTTAGTGCCTGCGGCGAAATGGAAATCCACTAAGCTCACGCCTTCAGGATAAGGAAACTGCCGCCCGCCGGTTTGTTGGTAGACGGCGCGGGCGGTGCGTTTGAACAGGGCATCGGGGTCTAGGCCGGGCTGGGACAGGGCATCGAGCAACTGGGCGGTGAAGGCGCCGTTGCGGCCTAGTCCGTCCTCGGCCACTTTGCCGGGCTGGGCGGCGTACCAGACCAAGGTGCCGGACGGGGCGTCCACGCGGGCCAAGCCCCGGCTGCCATCGCGCAGGCTGCGGGCATAGGGGTTGTTGCGGCAAGCGTCAAGGATCGCCAGCTTGAAGCCGTTTTGCGCATGGGCCAGCTTGTCCAAGGCCAGCCCCAGGTTGACGGCCTTGTATTTCAAATCGGCGTCTTCGCTGATCTTGGCATCCGTGGGGATCAAATAATTGACGCCGTTGCTCTGCGCCCCGTGCCCGGCGAAATAAAACACCGCGTCGTCCTCGGCCCGCAAGGACTGGCCGAAGCGCTCCAGCGCCCGGTCGAAGTCTTCCAGCACGGCATCCTCCAGCAACACCACGGCAAACCCCAGCGCCTTCAGCCGGGTTTGCATGTCTTCGGCATCATTGATGGGGTTCGCCAAGCGGCCTTCGGCATAATGGGCATTGCCAATCACCAAGGCTTTGCGCTCGGCATGGGCGGCTTGAGCAGCCAGGGCGAGCAGCAAGGCCAGGGCGACGGAGCGGGTCGGACGCATGGGCATATCCTCACAGGTCAAGGCGGGATTCCGGCCAGCCGTTTTTTAGCCGGGCCGTCTGTCAACATCGCTGGAATACCGTGCGCCGTGCAAAACGCGCAGCACGTCGATTAGGTTGCAAAACCGGGCACCGGCCACAGGCGCAAGCCTTCCAATCGGGGTATTTTGGCATAATGGGCGGCGTGGTTCAAATCAGCCTCGTAGGGTGCGCACCGCGCACCATCAACGGATGCCGACGATACCACCAACCTTGATTATTGCGACAATAACGCTAATGTTCTAAACTCCATCGAATTAACCGGCATCGCAAACGGTGCGCAATGCGCACCCTACGTTTGGTTCCTCTGGCACTAAGCGAAGCGCCCAATATCGTCGTTACTCTCATCGTTCGCTCAGCCGAACCGCTCCCTCCACACTGAGCAGCTTCTTCTTTGCACCGCCATCCGGGTTGCCGTCAGGGCAAGCGGCTACTGCTGGAACATGTTGCGAAGGGGCCGAATCGGCTTCTGCATCCGGTTCC
>CAIZPP010000005.1 GCA_903934875.1 uncultured Methylococcaceae bacterium | reverse complement strand
GCTAGTTACAGCGTTTTTAATATCGAATAGTTACTTGTTAAGTTATATCATTTTGCAAAGCAGTTCACACACAGGATGGTTTGATTGAGTGTCCTTCTATCAAGTAACTCTTTGATGTTGAAAATGCTGTATTTGTTTAATTTCTTAGTTGTTAAAAAACTTATGACCCCTTACTTATCCCAAGTTAAACGCACCCTGCAAACCGATTGGGAAAAGCGCATTTCCAAGCATTGGTTGGGCACATCAAGGCCAAATTCGGGGTGGTAGACTGTTTCTACGATGCTATCTTCCGCACCCTCAACTTGCCAGTATAGTCGGTTTCCGGCTGTTCCTTCAACATCGCCCTCATGCCCCCCCTGCCCTCCTTTACGAAGAGAACTTGGGAAGGTTTTAAACTTATCTCTGCCTTCTATGACCTCAATCCCGGTGCCAGACTCAAATCGGGAATTGCTGCCATCGCCCAATCCTCGGGGGCGCAAGCGCAAATCCGGATGGAAAAACAGACGGCCCACCGCCTCTGCGAACCCACCTTCGATAGTATCGACAATTTCCAGCGCCCCCGGCGAAAAACGCCACTCGCGCCTATGCACCGGTTTTCCTGGGAGGCGCGTATAGCCGTTGTGGGCACAGGCCACCTTCAAATTTTTTTCACCCTCCTCAATGCGCAAGCCAAAAGGCTTTGCTCGGCGGGCCACCCGAAATCCACCCCACACTTCCGACGAATCCTGCCCATTGATGGCGACGGTGTTGTGCGCCGCAGTTCCCCGTTGCCGCAACCGCTCCGGCCCCACGCCATAGCGGGAAATGCCGGAATTCACCAATACCCGCCGACCGAACAGGGAAAGCTCGAAGCTAAGGCTATCGGCATGGGCATGACCCGGCAGGTAATCCGGGCCTACCGGCGCAACATCAAGCAACGCCACCATTTCCCCCCAGCACACGCGGATATATCCGCTATCGGCAAGCAGCAGATAGCGGCAAGCCGTTGCAGACTCCTGCCCTTCCGACAGATCGACCCCGCTGTTTGCCTGTTCCGGCCACAACCGCCTGGCATATTCCTCCAATTCTGCGGGCGGGGGCGCAATGCCTATGGCCGTGTCATTGAAAAATCCAAGCTCTCCGTCTGGATGGCACATAGCGGCCAGCCAGCGGCGCATCCGTCCAACCGTCTCCGCCCAGTTGGCGACAAAACTGCACCGATGGCTGGGAATCGCAGCTGCATAAGCAGCCGCCAAATTTGCCAAATCCAGCAAGTCTTCCAAAGCCAAGGCATGATACATCGTGCTGCGCTCAAACTGTCCTCCGTCGGTAAGCACCTGCTCGGGAATTTCCCGTGCCAGAATATCCATGCCCGTCTCCAGCCAAACCGAAGCCTCCACCCCCTCGAAGAACAAGCCGGCGAACACCAGCGCCTTGGCGTTGGCGAATAAATGGTTGCCGAGCAGGTGGACCTCCAGGCGTTTAGCCAACCAGCGCGTCTGCACTGCCAAGCTATGCAGGCATTCCGGTTGCAAAGGGTTGCCCGCCAGAACCCACTTGATCCAATTCACGATGCGCAAAGAGGTGGGATAAGGCTCCCAACCGACGCCCTTGGCGGGTGGATTCTCCCCAACCCAACGGGCCATCAACAACTGTTGCCAGCGCGTGCGATCCCCTGCACTCACGGCATTGAGATCGTCAAAGTAATGCAGATTATACAGCCAAAGTTTTTCCAGTGCCTGGTCATTCCAACACGCAGGGGACGTTATATCGTGTGTTTCGTTCAGAAAGCGGCAGCATCCAACCCCCAGCATACTTGCCCTCCGCCGGGCCGGAACCACCCAAACGCCGGAAAGCCCGCGTAACGGCGGAGCCTGTGCAAGGTCGGGTTTGGGGAACGACAAGCGAAAGCGCAATCGTCCGAATAGCTGGATCGGCTTTAAATGCTTTATCGTAAAATATAGCTTTTTCAGCATCAAAGAGTTACTTAATAGTGGGCATGATAGCGCAAATTATTCGGTTAACCTGGAGGGTTAACTGAATATCAGTTTTAGGTATATTTTAAAGATGAAAACGCTGTCATTGGAGTAACCCAGCGGCAGCGGCTGGTCGATTTTATTGAACACGGTCTCGACCGTGGGCAGCAAACCGTCTGTTTTGAGGATTTGTTTCATTTACCTTTTGACCACATCCTCTAGTGCCGCCGCAGTCAGAATGCGTTCGCTCCACAGCAACAGGATTCCTGCGTCTGCAGACCGCATCCGCTCCCGCAGGGGCTTCTGCCAGCGGTCCAAAGCGAAGTTCCAGCAGCCGTAGCGGCAGCGCGGACCCTCCCTTTGCCGACCCTCATGTCGGCCTTTCTGCCAGCCTTCTTCAAATAATGTTGCCACTAAACCCATGGTGTTGTCCCCCGTGTTCTCGCTATATTCGGCGTGGTAACGAGCCACCTCGTCTTCGCGCAAACCGGAGTAGTTGTCGATGAATTCAGCGTATTTCGCCTAGGTTCGGTTTCTTCCTCCACCACGAACACCGCCGCCGGCTTGCGCCCATCCGGCCATTCAACCTTTAAGGGCACATCCAATTTCCGGTAGCGACTACCCAGCCAGAACCTTTTGCAACTGCTCCTCCCGAACGGGCCTAATGTTTGCACCGACCAAGCCACTGGCACCGGCAAAAAACTCCGGAGACTCAGCAGGATAGTCGAGGATGAGGTTCGTGAAAGCTTGGTCATGGTCCATTGTCTTCTATGCCTTATTTAACCATGACACTTTAGCGATTTCAGTAATGCTGATTTTAAGCGATTGGAGGATTTGTTTAATTTATATCTCATCAAATGATGCCAACACAATCGCCTTGGCAAAATCCTCAAAGTCCGTCAATCGGTATCGGGCTATCGCGTAAACAATGGCCCAGTTGATGGCATCGTAGTTATGAATAGCCAAATTCCGAAATCCTACCGCCTTTTTCATGCGTCGGGCCAGATCGGCATTGATGATTCCAGCTTCCATTAAAATATCAAATGTTTGCCCCATAGTGTCCGGTGGAGAAAGTTGGGTTCCTGCCACAAGATGCGCCCCTATATCAACACAAAGTTGAACGGCGCGCGTCAGGTTTAGCGCAAGAATATCCTGGGCATCGTAATCTTTCAACAACGTATCCACATCCTTCGGGCATTTGTCTTTTACCCGGCGGAGACAGCGACGCAAGGATTCGAGTTTTTGCCCTATCAAACTCCAATCCATGCCAACCTTCTTTCGCGAAGAATTCTGTTCCGATAAGGCGTAAAATCCGCCTGATTGAATAAGTGCTTGCTCAGCATCAAAGCGTAACGGGAATCGTCCCCCAGCACTTTTCGTCCACCAGTGATAATTTGTCCAAGCAAGGGTTCTCCGACTGTCTTCAAATCCACCAAATCAACCGGTCGCCCTATGGACTCTGCCAGATCCATGATCAATTGCATCTTTTCATTCACGTCCAGCGGCTTATCGGCACAGACTGCTAGATCAATATCACTGTCTACACCTGCGGTGTCACTTGCAAGAGAACCGAATAGCACCGCCAGAAGAATCTGAGGATGCTTTTTCAGAACCTGTTCGATAAGCACATCAATTTCAGGTTTATTGAAAGATTGGCGGGGCATTTTTAGCTCGTCGAAACCACTAAATTGCATGTCAAAGCCCCAATGTAGGTTGTGCATAAGCGCGGCATTGCCCAACATTAAAGTCCGCCCGTTACCTTTAATCCTTGACCACATCCTCTGGTGCTGCCGCAGTCAGGATGCGTTCGCTCCACAGCAATAAGGTTTCTGCGTCTGCCGACCGTATCCGCTCCCGCAAGGCTTCTGCCAGCGGTCCAAAGCGAAGTTCCAGCAGCCGTAGCAGCAGCGCGGATTCTCCCTCTTGCCGTCCCTCTTGCCGTCCCTCTTGCCGTCCCTCCTGCCGTCCCTCTTGCCGTCCCTCTTGCCGTCCCTCCTGCCGTCCCTCTTGCCGTCCTTCATGCCGCCCTTTCTGCCAGCCTTCTTCAAGTAATGTTGCCACTAAGCCCATGGTGTTGTCCCCCGTGTTCTCGATATATTCGGCGCGGTAACGCGCCGCCTCATCTTCGCGCAAATCTGCGTAGGAATCAATGAACCCGACATACTTTCGCTGCTTGTTCCAATCCGGCTCCAAGGTCAACAGACCATCCAAAGCGCGAGCGTATACTTCCACTCGCCGCTCCCGTGGATGTTGCATATTGGGCAAATTTAGCCGTGCCACGATATTCCTACTATCCAAGTAACGCTCCGCCGGTAGCCTAGCCAACTCGCAATAGATGAAGTGGAAGGTCAGATAGATGTCTTCGCCGTCCCCTAGACGCAGATCATGGGGAAACTCCCCTTGGTGCAGGAAAACCACCACAGGCACCACTTGTGTCGTTTTCAACAGTTCCGCCAAGTCCAGGCAATAATGGGCCAGACGATGGATGGAAAATCGCCGGGGTTCGGTTTCCTCCTCCACCACGAACAGCACCGCCGCCCTGCGCCCGTCCGGCCATTCTACTTTTAGAGGCACATCCAGTTTGCGGTAGCGGCTACCCAGAACCTCTTGCAATTGCTCCTCCCGAACGGGTGTAATGGTTGCCTTGGTCAAACCACGGACACCAGCAAAAAACTCCAGAGACTCAGCAGGATAGTCGAGGATGAGGTTTTTGAAAGCTTGGTCGTGATCCATTTATTTGAGAAGTCTGGCCATTTGATAGGAAAACGAAAACTCCGAGAAATGTTCCGCATTCACAACCATATCCGCAATAAATAACATTAGCAGGGTAGACATTTCAACTTCTTTCCATTCACGATGGATGCCTGAAAAAGGCTGAATGATCGCTAAATTGTGTCCAACATCTTTAGGTCGGTAGTTGAACCTACGAACGCTCGGCCCTTTCCATAAGGTCATGCTGCGGAAGTCATCAATTTTTGCAATAACATCGCATTGCTGAAAATTTATGGTTTCATTAATGCCTTCGAAAGGTTCGCTTCGTGCCGTAAGAACAATGTTTACCAAGTCTCCCCGCTCACTCGTCAGACTTATCGCCACATCATCATCACGCGATACATCATTGCTGTACGAAACAATAATTTTCCAGCAATCTGGCAATTCTCCCCATGAAAGCATATGTACGGCAAGGTCCAGCCAATGACCAACGTTACCACAAATCCGGGTGCCCTCCTCGGGCTTACGATACCAATGATCGGTTTCGATCATATGCCCACTCACAAAGCAATTTAATGTCATCGGTTTATTTCTCGAACCTACCTCCTTTCGCAGTGCTCTTACCGCCCCGGAAAAAGGTCTGTTATATCCGGCATAAATTCTTTCCCTTGAGTGGCTACAAACTTCAGCCAATCTACTGAATTGCAGAAAGCTGACACTAACCGGCTTCTCAACATATACTATCTTTCCAGCTTGTAGCGCTTCTATGGCATACTCTGCATGAGAAGCATGGTTAGAAGCAATATAAACTACATTTACCCGTCCATCAGTAATTACATCGGCTGCACTCTTAGCAGCACAGGTAATCCCGAAAAAAGCGGCGAAAGAGTCTTGATTTCCTTTATTTACGTCATAACAAGCCAAAAACCTATTTCCATATTTTCTCCAAATTGAGTAGCCAATAGTTGCATAGGCAAACTGTCCACATCCGATTACGCCAATATCCCGAATTCGCTTTGAGCCTGCCGTTAGATAACTTGGTCGAATACGCCCAAAGACCTTAAACAGGGTTTTTCCTACACCATAAATGGTCAAAAACCGCCATATTTTTCGTACAGCAATAAAATTTTTATAAGTAGCCATTAAAATCAGTGATTTCACTCAAATTGCTGCACTCGCTCATCAGTCTGCCCCGACCCGTAGAACCTCTTGACCGGCAGGCGACCTGTAATCTCAATCTCTCTGCGCTTGTACTCAATCAACCGCATATAATCCGAGCGCAGTCGAGCCCAGGCATAACCCACCCATCCAGCCCGCCATGCACCCAACCACAGCCAGTGATAGAGAAATAACAAAAAATAGCGGCAAGGCAATTTGTAAAAGTTTTTTTTCAACCACATGCGCCGTTGGAAGTTCGTGCCTAGCAGTCGCGGCGTATCCGCCAGCGGCGACTTTTCGAAAGCGATGATGGCCTCGGCAGTGGTATAGCGGTTCTGCTTTTCCAACCAGTGATCGAGGTCGGGACTATCGTAGTGTGCAATTTCGCCATCAACATGCCAGATCGCCCCCCGCACAATGGGATGTTCGTTGACCGCTACGTCCGTGAACCGGCATAGGCCTGTGCGCCACAGCCGAACCAAGGTTTGGCGCACTGGCAAGGGTCGCCCCATAAACCACAATCGCCGTTCCAGCGAAAAACCATCGTTTTCGTTTCGTCTAATCGCATCCACTAGATTGGCTTTCAATTCATCGGAAAGCCGCTCGTCTGGATCCAGCTTCATAGTCCAAGGGGCAGTAATTGGCAGATGCTCCAATGCGAAGTTCCACTGGTCGCCGAAGTCACGAAACCGCCGCTGCACTACTTGGATACCATACTTCAAGGCTATATCCAAGGTCTCGTCCTGGCTGTAGCTGTCCACTAAAAACACCTCTTGCGCCCAACCTTTCAGATTTGCCAGCACGGCTTCCATGTTATGGGCTTCGTTAAGCGAAATCATTATTACAGCAACGGGGGCGGACCCAGGCTGCCAATGGATTGACCGGGTGGTTTCAATCATCATATACCATCACTGTGCCGGTCCCGCTAGTGGCTTGCGGGCAATGCAGATAATTTCGTCGCCGCAACCCAGCCTTGCCTGAAGGAACCGCAACGGCCAAAGCCCCCCCCCCGCACAGATCATAGCAACGCGGTAGGCGTGTTCAATCACTCTCGGGCGGCGACCTGAGGCGTGTCCGATAATGGCAGACGCTGGTCGCGTGACGGCGCCGCCTTCCCTGTTTACACCTAACACAGTGCGTAATACAGCAAGAAACCAGCCGGAAAAGGAGTCATGGGTAGTAATATGCTCTATCATTAGGCCAGCCGCAGTAACCGTCTTTTCAATAGTCTGAGGATCAAAGTAGACCAAATGATATGGCTCGTAACTGGTCCAGCCAGCTAGATTAGCTTCCCAACATGCGATATTGGGTACGGCGATATGAACCACGCCACCGGGTGTTAAAAGTCGATGAACCTCTCGCATAAACTCAATAGGTTTGTTAACATGCTCCAAAACATGGTTCATCACGACAAGATCAAAACTGTTTTCTCCTTCTAACATAGCTAAATGCTCGCCATGCATTGTAATCCCATATTTACGGCGCACATACTCGCAAATGGGAGAGGAGAGATCACAACCCATCACGTCAAAACCAGCAGTTCGCGCCGAGCTTAGAAACGAACCGCTACCCACGCCGATTTCCAGCAAACGACGACCTTGTGAGTGGTCTGCTTGCAGCCTTGCGAGTGTTTTCCGATTATTCCAAGTTTCGAAAGCATTGACCCAAGCTGTGGATTTCGCCTTATAGTCCTTGCCGAACCATTCACTTTCCATCTTCTCATTGACTTGGGCTTCCCAAATTAAAGGGGAAAGCACCAGATTGCAAGATTCGCACTGCAACAAACCAAGCTTGTAAGAACGGAAGCCAAGTGCCGAACAAAGTGGGCAAATAGATAAATTGTTACTGATTAGGCTCATTAGTCAATTATCCTTCAATTACACATTCAGGTTTGTTGCTACCATTTAATATCCAGCGATAGGTCTCTGTCATCTTAAGCCCCACACTCGCCCAAGAATAATTCTCTTCCATCCAGCTTCGACCACACAGGCCCATATCATTCAAGTCGTCTGTGGTACGGCATAGTGCATCTTCCAAACAAGCCACCAAAGGATCAAGGCCAATATCGGTCCACCAACCTGCACCGCGAGCCTCCAAACCTGCCCAAGGCGCACCCTTGGTCACGATGGCGGGTGTGCCCGCAGCCAAAGCTTCTGCCACCGATATTCCGAAATTCTCAGAATAAGTGGGAAGCACGAATAAGTCAGCCTGCTGGTACGCTTGCCATTTTTGTTCCCCTCGCAACGCACCGCTAAACTCGATGCGCTCAAGCAGCAATTTTTTAGCCAACCGTTGCATTTTCGCTAGGTATCCGCCGTTGTCCGGCCCGACGATCCTCAAGCGCCATTCTGGGAAACGAGCTTGTACCGCTTGCCATGCTGGCAGCAACATATCCAGTCCCTTTATAGGATGGACGCGTCCGAGGAATAACAGAATACGCGATTCGCCTGATACTTTCGGAGGCAGGTTGGGAATATCAATTCCATTGGGAATAATCGCCACTGGTTGCCGAAACCCCATACGGCGGATATCTGCATATTCAGATTCCGCCGTAGCGTGAAAACAGGATGTTGCAGCCAATGTAGGCTTCTGCACTAACGGCCAAAAAATGCGCTTTAGGGTGGAACCGCTATGCATCGACCATTCCGATAATGTACCGCGCGGCGAAACCACCAAAGGCAATCCCTGCCGCCCAGCCACCAGACCAGGGTAGGCATTGGGCATCATCCACAGACTGTGGTTGTGCAGTAAATCGACTAACCCTAGCCTTGATGTTTCCGATAGCCACTGCATCATTGCAGGCGAACGCCCTAACCGCCGCGGACCCCACCCCAGCGGGAAGATTTTCAAAAAAGGCGGTGGCAATGGTAAATCTGCCCAGTCCAGCACGGCCAGCGTGACTTCTTGCCCTTGTTCAATCAGTGACTCGCACAGACGCACCACCGAATAAGAGGGTCCGCTTGCTTCTTCAGATATCGCTGGGACAATATGGATCGCACGAATAGAAAAATTGTCACCCATGGTTCATTAAGCTTATAGAAAAAAACAGCATTGTAGCCCGGATGGAGCCGCTTGCGGCGCAATACGGGATAACGTGGCCACAACCCGGATTGCGCCGCAAGCAGCTCCATCCGGGTTACGGCCTTTCGCGTTTGCGTAACATCAGTTAATATAGAACATTTTAGGTTTGGTGGCATTGCCAACGGTCTTACCCTCCATGGCGACTAGATGCATTCGGGACTTCCATGTCCAGAACCCTGCCGGGTGGCAAAGCCGCACAAACCGGCTAACCTGCCGATTTTCCCGGCAATCCCTGTCGGAATAACAGGAAATACGATTTGACTGAAAAATTTTGCTAACCAAGACGGTTTACACATCGTCACTCGTGCCTTTACAAATTTCCGGGAAGTGCTTCTGCAAGTACGCACCGACAAATTCATGAATCATGCACAGCCGCATTGCACCATCTAGGAAATGGTTGATGGCACAAGCACGCATTTCAGGATCTTCGGGATATTCGTGAGCAATTGCGTTGCGAGCTACGCGAAGCATTTTCCACTCGTCAGCTGAAGGTAGCACCCCCATCCGTTCCAGCCAGTTCAGCTTCTCAGCGAAGGTCGCGTCTGAGGTAATCGGTTCCTGCCCTAATTCAAGAATAGCCGGTAAAACTTTCTGGCCCATAGTGTCATGCAATTTAGTGAAACGGTAGGCCACCTGATCCAAGACTCGAATCTGCTCTATTTTGATGCCCTCTACGGAATCCCGGGTAAACGGTAACCAATGCCGCACCACAGACAAAGCCTCCGACAATACGTCCATATGCAGATGACATTCACCAAGATATATTATCATTAATTGCCTTGGCTTCACAGCCGAACCCCTTCGGTTTTGACTATGGCATAAATGGGAATTTCGAAGCCCGAACTCCGTCGCTTAACAATTATATCTATTTTTTCGTCCTCAAAGGGCTGGGACGATTGAAGTTCCGCGATCAGCGCAAGCTTGCGTTCAACAATTGCATCACACTGGTCAAATGAAGTTTAAATGAGAAAATCATAATCGCCCCCCTCTTGCTGTCATCAACACGAGAACCAAACAGCCATACCTCCGCATCATCGCCAAAGTGGTGTTGCGCAAAGCTCCTGACTGTATCAATTTGTCGCGGGGTTACACGCATTGATCAATTCCTCTAAAAAAAAGCGCACAAGAGTAAACAACATAGACGTTAACAACCACTTGTATTAAAGTCTATAATAGCTTTCGCCCAACGCCGCGCCCAAGGGACACCCGGTTCAGACAACATCTCAGTATTGGCCCAGGCCTCATTTACAGCCTCGCCAGATAACCATTGCGTCATAGGCAAACCGAAGCCTGTCTTGGGGCGGTTAATAATTGAATCCGGTAAAGGATTTTTCGGGGACCGAGCCAACATTGCCTTACCAACCCGACCTGAAAATTCAGCCACACACGGCCCCATTGATTCAAGCAATGCCGGATCAACCAGCGGGGTACGCAATTCCAGCGAATGTCCCATGCTGGCCCAATCACTATCACGCAATAACTGGTTGCGCAAATAGTAGGTGGACTCTAGCAGGCCGACGGCCGCTGCACCATCTCTTGCATTAGCAGAGTTCATGCCGGGCGGCATACCACCTAACCGAACCAACCCTTCCCGTGCCTGCTCTATTCCCATCAGAACCGGTAGCTCGATGGGCATAAATAATGCCCGGCGCAAGAAATACAACCCTTCCAAGGAACCCATAAAATCGGGAATGGCGGTGAACTTAGGCTGCGAGCGGCTCAGCGCAAGCCAATTACAAGGCATTTTTAGCAATCTGCCAGCGTAGGGAACAGCCGAAACTACCCGCCCCAACACCGCCAAGCACGGAATTTGCGAAAACGAGGGATAACCGCAAAACAACTCATCCCCGCCAACGCCTGACAACACAACCTTGTACCCGCGCTCCGCCGCTGCCTTGCTGGCGAACCAAGTGTTGACACCATCAATGGATGGTTGATCCATAGCGGCAATAATGTTCGGGATATCTTTCGTAAATTCAAGCCGGGTGAATTGTCGCACATGGTGCGGTAAACCATAGTGGGCGGCAATGGCACGAGCCACGGGAACTTCATCGTCATGGCTACCTGCAAATTCGTCGAAACCAATGGTGATGCCTTCGACTTGTACACCCAATTCGGTAGCCAGACCGGCAATCATCCCCGAGTCGATGCCCCCGGAAAGAAATACGCTCACTGGCACATCCGACACTAGGTGATTGCACACCGTATCCCGCACAGCTTCACGCACACGCTCCTGCAATGTCTGCCTTCCTCGTTCACTTGAGGGAAGGGATTGCGGTAAGGAGTCTACTTGTCTCTGCCAGTGAACGCGGATATCGTGCCAGCAAACTGGAGCTTCTGTCTTGCCATCCAACACCCTTAGCCAATGACCGGCGGGCAAAGCGAACACATCACGATAAATCGTCCAAGGTTCCGGTACACTCCCCCATAGGTAAAAGCCCGCTAACCCTGCCTGCTCAATTTCCTCTGCAACCAAACCAGAAGCCAACAGTGCTTTGACTTGGGAAGCAAAGACAAAGCCATGTTTAGTTTGTGAGTAATAGAGTGGTTTGATGCCATAAGGGTCACGTGCCAAGAACAGTTCGCCGGACTGCCTATCCCAAATCGCAAAAGCAAACATACCACGGAGCTTAGGCAGCATCCGTTCTCCATCACGTGAGTACAATGCCAACAACACTTCAGTGTCAGAAGTGGTGCGGAAATTAATTCCATCAGATTCTAGATTTTTACGCAGTTCCCGGAAGTTGTATATTTCACCATTGAAAACGATCACATAGCGCCCATCGGCAGATACCATAGGCTGATTAGAACGGACATCCAGATCGAGAATGGCCAGACGGCGATGACCTAGGACGACACCATCGCCCTGCCAATAACCCACTCCATCAGGGCCGCGGGCAAACATATGCTCACTCATCCGCCGGACGCTATCTTGTGCTTGAGTTTTCGGTAAACTTTGGCAAATTCTAATACCTGCTATTCCACACATATTTTGCAAGCTTAGCTATGGTTAATTATATCTCCATTATACTTACTAACGGATTAAGTTTGATCTTTATTCTTCTGTTAAGTTTTTAATACTATTTTACGGTACAACAATGCGTACTGCTCTGCTATCGCAGCAGGACGAAACCTCTCCCTATTGTAAAAACCTGCCTTTATCAGGCGAACCCGATAATCAGGATTCTGAATCACCCGCATTATCCCGTTGCGGATACTCCCTACATTATACGGATCAACCAAGCATGCAGCATCGCCAGCTATCTCGGGCATCGAATACAAATTACTTGTCACCACAGGCAGCCCTACCGCGTTAGCTTCTACGATAGGTGCTCCAAATCCTTCATAAGTAGACGCAAAAACTAGCAGATCGGCAAGCCGATACTGTTCCAACAACGCCTCCTCACTTAACCCAAATAGATTTGTGTATTCGATAGAGTAGCTATCAATCAAAGAACGTTGAGCATCAGTTAAAAGTCCTATTATAACCCAGCGGCAATGCAACCCAGCCAGTGCCGCAGCAATCCGCTCGATATTTTTGTTTGGCTTCGTTCCCACTTGCAATATACTTGGACAGGCGGAATTGAAAGACCGTTCACCAGGATGAAACCACTCCGATATGCAACTGTAAATCACATAAATATTTTCTGGATCGTAACTAACATACTTAAGCAATTCCTGCTTAGTAGACTCTGAATTCACCGTAACCGCACGACAACAACGCACTGGTAACCAATACCATAATAACCATAGAAGCCACTTCTTAATTCCAGTCAATCGCTCCAAACTGACGCAATCGTGAATGGTCAAAACTGTTCGGTTCCAATTCAACAAGTAGCTCAGAAAATGCACATCACCAGTGATGTGGTTGACCTCGCCTTGGTGAAAGGCCGCATCAACTATGTTGAACAATCGCCGCCATGCGCCACTACTTAAAAAAGGAGAAACCCAAACCGACACATTTATATCAGCAGGCATAGCGGCACGGATATCGACAAACAAACGTTCTATGCTAAAAGCATCACGGTCCGATTTGCGATGGAAATGAACAACTTGAATCGGTTTCATTTTTTTAGGCAAACATTTATAGTATTTACAGAATTTTTAATATCAAACAGTTACTTTTAGGTTATATCATTATGCAAGGCACATACACACAAGATGGTTTAATTGAGCGTCCTTTATTATTATCCTTTGTTAAGATAAAAATCTGGCCATTATTTCTCGTAGAAGTTCATAACTTGAATAACCGCCCCTCTCACATCGATTTCTACCAGCTAGGGCAATTTTTTTTCGATCATTGTCGTGCGCCAAGTAATATCGTATTTTATCGAGCATTTCCTCATCAGAAGCAAAGAATTCAGCCTCTTTTCCTTCTTCAAAAAGCGATTGGTGTATCGCTGTCCGCTCAGCGAGCAAAAAAGCTCCCATCGCAGGTATTTCGAACGTACGTGTGGTTGATGTTTCGGGAATGTGCTTCCCCAGCAAACCAAGCCCTATCTTTGCACATGAAAGTGCTTTAGGATAACTTTCACCCCACAATCCTTTGCCGACTACCATTGAATTTGACCACTTTTGTTTCATCATATAGTCTGGCCATGCATCACCCCACACTCGCAAGTTAACACCTAGACTGGAAATTGACTTTAATCTATCTGCATAGTGCTTTTGTGTGTGCCCAATAAAACAAACATCCGAGGCATATAGTGCGAAATCCTTTTCTTCAATATTACGTGGAAAAAATCGTTCATCATAACCTTGGTAGGTTAATACGACATTTTTCGCACCAGCATTCTTGTATGACTGGACTTCCCATTCTTTGGTAGTAATCAGCATATCATAAATTGGTATGCAGGCAACAAAATGCCGTGATCTTTGCGAAAGTAACTGTGCATCAGGCGTGTAATGAATTGCCATCGCACCGGTAAGCTGCTTGAGATACTGCAGGGTATCGGGATAGATCCATACCCCCTTATCTATCCAGATATGGCTAATTCCATTGACTTTTCGCACTGAGTCTTTCAAGGCTTTGTTCACGGCTTGAGGAATTGGACCGACCTTAAACCTACATGCAATCGACCGAAACAATCGCGGAACCCTTTTCTCAAACGGAGTAATATCAAAAGGAATAACCGTGTGCCCGAGACGACTTAGAATATTCAATCTCTCAAGTGCAGTGCCACCCTCCCAGAGTGGTCCCACATAGAATATTTTCATCAACTAGTTACCCTTAATTCCAGTGGTCAAAAATATCCTAGTAAAAACGCCATCACCTTTAGACCCTGTTTCAACCAAATTCCATAGAATGAACCACGCCCTGAACAACTGCCACATGAGAAACCGCATAGTGCAAGTCAGACTATAACCCCATGGAACTGGACCTGCCTCTCTTGCCTCAGTCATCTGAAAACCAACAAGTTTTAGAAGGCGAGAAAGGACGTTTGGATTAAAGGAAACTTCGTGTGTAAAATCGCCATAACGATGCATGGTACCCCACGGACTATCGGCGTTACAAGTTTGCAAGACTAAGCGACCATTCGGCTTTAGTGCTGCGTAGCAACCATCCAGAAAGTCGAGAACCTCATCCTTATGAAAGTGCTCAATAATATCGTAAGCTGTAATTAGATCATAGGTAGCCGGACTGTTTCTAAGATGCTCAAGGATATTGCCTTGAAGAACATCAGGTACAACTTGGCGGGATAAAGACACTTGGTCAGGACTAATATCTATACCTTGTAGGTTATTATATCCATTTCCTTTAAAAAAATTTAGCAGCTTTCCGCCTCCGCAAGCTAGATCAATAATCTTGACATCCTTGCTATCAGGCAGCCAATTGCGAAGCCGGTAAGTTTGCGCCTTCCCCCATCGCTGGGCTGTTTTAACATCAAAAACTTCCCCTGCATCCTGAAAATCATGACCATAATGGGAATAGAGTCGAGTACGATAGCTTGATTTCATCACTATGTTTCCAAAGGTTAATAATTCAAAAGTTAATACAATTTATAAGTAGCTGCTTATAAGAAATATTTTCTGTTCAGGTTTTACTTAGTAGAAGTTTTAGGTATACCGGTATGCAATATAAATAGAACTGTCAAGAAAGTCATCATAATCATCGCAAATGGGCCTAAATAATCTCCCACGAAATATCCATCAATCCGGAATGCCATAAAATTTCCAAATAAACCAACAGGTAACCCAATCATTAAACCGGATGAAATAATTAAACGTGAAACAGTAGCGAATATAGATAAAATCAAACCACTTATAACTGAAACCAAAATTATACCAACCCAGCCTAGGCTGTAATAACCACCGACAAATAAACCGACCCCTGTTGAAGAAGACTCAGAACCAGTCACTTGTGCATTAAGTTCGTTCCCTGTTCTTGTGATGATAGGTTTGTCTGGATAAATTGCCCTAGGAATAAAGACCCAAAACATCAACTCCATATCATGACCACCCTGTCCTTTATCGAACAGATCTACACTTGCCACTTGGGGTGGCACATAGCACAAACGAGTCCATAATCCGGCCTTTGTTTTATTTGTTGAAGTGCTGTCGTAAGCTTTTTGAAATGCTTCTTGTAAAATATAATATCGATTCGATAGGCTATTGTCAGCACTTAACAAAAGCATAATCCTAGCTTCTGTGATTGGTTTTACAATTAACCCCAAGCCCAAAAAAACTATAACTAAAATTATCACTATCAATTTGATACTAACAGAACGTAAATACAAACCTAGTACTAAAACAACAATTGGTAGCATAGCCTCAGATTTACTGAACGAAAGTAGCCCCATTACTGAAGTAAATATCGTTATCATAATCGCTAGGCTGTGCAAACGTGACGAACCACGGCCCTGACAGATTGTCCCCAACAATATCGCCATCAACAGTAACTGAGCTAAAATCCTAATGGTTCCACTTACCAATTCATCAGATGTCTGAACTATTGCGAAGGCGATAAACCCAATCATAGCAAACAGCCAAAAAACTCTTTCAACCGAATATTTACTAAAAAAAGATATTACCGGTTGGACAGTTCTTACTATTCCCAAGCCATTGAAATAACTACTTATATAAAGCATTATTGCTAAACCGATTAAATTTATACTGGTAACAAGGACTGCATTAATTGCAGTGACAGGATACCAACTCACTACATAACTAATTTCGTCCTCAGAACCAAAAATCAATAGTAAAGGACCAACAAGATAATATAGTGAAAAAGAAATGATTAAAATAAGAAATGGGTCCGTCAATATGCGCCGCATACCGTCACGAAAACCCAAAACAATTATAATAATTGCATAAGCCAAAACCGAGACGCACAGCAAGCCCAACATATACCAATCATCAGGTCCGATGATATTAGCTGCTGCCAACGCAACGAAACCAAATCCACCAAAAACAACTGACACTTTTCTCCATACGAATGGAAGTCGCATGTGACCAGAGATTGCAAGGGTTTGCATGTCGTGCTTAGAACACTCCGAACTTAAGCCAAAAAACGGGCTATAGCTATCGCCAATAGATTATCAGACATTATCACAACTCCTATTAATAATCAATTTAATCCATATATTAATATGTCATAAAATATAACTCTAGCCAAGATATAGCCTCAGATGGAAACCTATATAGTCTTGCCTTCAGCCGTTCAGGTAAAGTTTTAATTTGCGAATCGTCATGAAAACCTCTAATTAAGAAATCAACTTCAACCCCATTTTGCTTGAATAAATCCACAACCTCTTCTTTACGCCATTTGCCTTGCCTCATCCCACCTAAATGATGATAGTTAATAATTTTACCCTCTGCCTGCTCAAACGCTTTATCTATACAATAAAAACTTTCTTTAATATGCCATGCCCGCTTAGTTCCCCAAGTTTCTCCTAGCCAAGGATCTTCATATTCTCTAATATAATCATTTAGTCGATCTTTTCTCCACAGTCCTGCTTGCAAAGTAAACCTATATGGAACCTGTTGTCCTCGTTCAAGAAGCATAGGATATTTAGTTTTGCATTTTGAACCCGGCACTTCTGATAAAAGCACTATGTGAGTTATATTATCTCTGTACATCAAATCAACTAGCTCGTTAAGCACATTGATTTGTACTGGGGATTTTATAAAATAATCAATCATTAGCAATAAAATGATATCAGTATCGACTGCCTGTAATGTCTTTAGAAACGACTCACCCCACTTATTGTTTCTGCTAGCCATTCCAGCTATTGGACAGGTTATATTTAGATTTTCAAATTCGAAAACCTTCGTATTCGAAACCAACATTATTGGAATTTCACAATTAGGCCAGAACTTGTTGAACAGTGTAAAAAAAGGATTCCAACAGTCTTCATATGCGTCAGATGAACTAACTACAATTGTAAATTTATTTTTCATAAAATAACTTATTTCACTTTATTTGTTATACGGGATACCAAATACAATCCAAGAGAGAGATAATGTTTCAGCAATACAACAGGCAAAAATACCAGTACTAATAGTTTTATATACCATGAACTAGGAACAAAAATATAAAGTATATGATATTTTATCAAATTTACAGGATTTAAAATATCAAAAGATTTTTTTAGCAGCTTCGAAACCCCTAACGTTGAAAAACTAGCTGGTCTATGTGTCATTGATGTTTTATGCTGAAATTGAGGTGAACTTGTACCCCCTAACGATTTATAAAAACATGTTGAGTCAGTAGTCGCAATATTACCATCCTGTGCGATTTTATAGACAAAATACAATTCAATATACATAGCTTTTGAGACAAAATATTTTAAAGCTATTCTACCATTTTCAGTATTAAAATAAGCTCTTCTAAATAATCCATGGATTAGCATAGCTTTGTTAGACGCATCTATCAGCAGTAGCTTTGCTATTCTAATTGGCTTACTTGCTGAAAAGCCCATCACTGGATATACTTTATTAACAGATTTATCTGGCCAAACCTCTATTACACGACCAAATGATATTACTGTCCCTATATCCATCTTACTCAACAAAACTTCTAGCCAATTATTATCCCAGTGGTCATCACAAGATGCCCACATAAAAAATTCACCCCGCGCCTGATTAAGCACGAATAAAAAGTTATTTGCTGCACCTATATTTTCAGACTGGCAATGATATAAAATCCTAGCATCGCGATTACAAAATTCCTTGCATATTGCTTTTGTAGAATCTGTTGAAAAATTATCTGAAATAATCAACTCAAAATTAGTATAAGTCTGCGCTAACAAGCATTGCAACACATTATGAAGATATCTTTCACCATTGTATACCGGCATTCCTATGCTAACTTTCGGTATTTTTGCCGAATTATCTGACTGGCTTATGCTATTCATACTAATCCCCATGCATCATTTTTGATTAATATTCACCCAGCAAACTGAATAACTTGCGAATTGAGTTCTTATTACACATTTAGGCATTGTGTGTTATACCGATCAAATGCAGCTGTTTTGGCTGGAAACCATCTTACTGAATCCTTATGAACCAGTAAATAATTTCCTTCAAAGAACTTGTCAAGCTCAAAGTGCCATTCTGGTAATAGAATTATATATTCGCTCTGTATTTTAGCAATTTTATAAGGAAGTTTTTCTATGATAGAAAAAACATCCCTTAGAAAATTTTTTGAATATATCCAGCGATAGTTATACTCAAATTGAAAAACATCAATTTTTTCTTCAGCGATTAACGGTATGGCTCCTCTAATGACTTCCATATCGTGCCCTTCAGTGTCGCATTTGAATAAGTGTATTTTGTTAATTTTATTCGCTGCACAAAATGTACTGGCCGTATTTTTTAGCACATTTATAGTATAGCTATCAATTCCTTGTTGATATAATGAATTGGTTCCCGCATTCTCATTATTGCAATTAATGTAGAACTGATCAATACCGTCTGTTGATGAAAGAACTAATTGCTCGAAGCGCAACAAATCACCAAACTTATTCAACCTCTGTATTAATTTTTCAGCAGTGCTTGGAACTGGTTCAAATAAATAGATATCCAAAAATTGCAATTCATTTGACTTTAATAAGTCATCTAATAATTGATATGACCATTCCCCTATATTAGCTCCTACATCAAACACAACTAACTGACTATCCTTAATTACCTTTTTTCTCCATGCATTTATAACACATCGCTGGATCATTCTTTCTCCATTTGTAGCAATGTTATTTTGAATATCACCACGAGCTTGCTGATACAAGGCACGACCTAATCGATAGCTTGTTTGTTTTCCGAGTATAGCCACTAACAATTCAATTATTTGTTCATTTTTCATTCATGCAACCCCAAAGTTTTTTAACATAAAAATCTATTAGTAAATCAAGATATTCGATGCCCCGCAATACCTGACTTTACTCAACTTTATACCCATACGTCACTAGTTTTAACCTGCTCGACACAAACCGGATTAGCTGATGACGAATTAAGGGGGCACCCAAGGATGCCGAAATCAGCACACATCCAGAACTCATCAACAACACGGTGAACTCACCGAACTTTCCTAAATTGTCCGGCATAACCCAGCGGCATAATCCCGCCGTAGCAGTTGCAGCCAACAAAGGGCTGGCAACATCCTGACCATACCAATGCCATTTTTCGGTGCTTAACAAATTTTTGTGAAAAAAATAGATGCCAAACACCAAGTACCCCGTATTCAGCGCCACCCATACCCAAGCTGCTCCTATCGCCCCGTATTTCGCCACTGCCCATAGGATGCAAGGGACCAAGGTAGCAACAGCAATGCTGTTGATCTTAATTGTCAGACTAGTCCAGCCGTGGGCAAGTTGCATCTGATAGGGAATCCACATCAGCCCGTTGCATAGTGTGCCTAGCGCAAGTACAGCTAGCAGAGGTGAAACCTGCTGGGCCAACGCCGGGTCAGCAGTCCACAGTCGCAACACCTTGCCACCAAAGAGCATCAATACCACTGCAGCGGAACCCATCAGCACCGTCACCATCTGGGCTCCTTGGTGGTAGACCTTGCGCAAGGCAAGATCGTCACCTCGCGTCGCCAGTTCGGTAAAGCGCGGATAAAAAGCGGAACCGATTGGAGCCACGAGCATATATAACGCATTGGCAACCACACCTGCTAAGGTGTAATGGGCAAAGTTTTCCAAAGTCAGCAAGCGTGACAGCAAAATCTTATCGGTTTGGGTCAATAGCAATGTTGATAAAGTAATTGCCATCGCCCCCCCCGCGAAACGACCCACTCCCTTAAGAGCGTTAATGGAAAAGCGGGCAAACTGAGCGTCCGGGAGTGTACGATAAACCACGCTTGCAAACAAAGCGACGTTTACCAGAGAAATAAAACCCTGCCAGATAAAAAAGGCCTCAATGGTCGGTGAAACCCAGACCAATATGCCAACTGCGCCCAAACCTCGCGCCGTGGCCATAGTGCTGGTTATCACGTTTTGCAGCACCTGACGCTGCAAGCCAGCAATGCTACTGGCATAGATACTCTCGATAAATTGCAAAGCGGTGACCACGCCCATTAGCGAAAACGCCTTTACGACAATATCGACTGGCAGATTTTTAACATTTAACCAGTTGGAGGCCAGCCAGCCAGAGGCCGCCCAAATTCCCAGCGCAACCGCCACTGCAATGGCAAAAGCAATCACTTCTATGCTCCGAAGCAGATTGCGAATAGTCTGCGCATCGTGCGCCCCACCGGTAAACCGAGCCATCTCCCGACCCAGTGCAGGCCTCATTCCCATATCGAGCAACCCTAACCACGCTTGCAAAATGGCGAAAATTCCGATCAAACCATAAGACTCGATGCCAAGATAACGGATGTACAGCGGAATGAACGCCATACTCATTAGTGCCCGCCATCCTTGGCCTAGATAATTGGCGGCGACGTTTTTTTTCAGAGAAGGGTTGCGAGCGGTTAGTGTAGAGGCATAAGTACCTTGCTTGCGCCAAATGAAACCAGGGAACCCTAACATGAGACCGACTCGGCTTGTTAAGCTGGCTCGGTCTAGGGAGATTCCCGGGTGGGTGGACCGGAGGCATTGATAAACAAGCCCTGCAAAAAATAAGACTATAACCAGCGATATCAGGCCTTGCCAAATAAAAAACGCGTTAACGGTAGGCGAGAACCAGACTAGCACACCCACAGCACCCAAGCCCCGCAGCGTAGCCAGCAAGCTCGTCATTACATTTTGCAGGGACTGTCGCTGTAAACCGACCAGGGTGCCAGAATATAGACTCTCAATCAACTGCAAAACGGTGACCACGCCCATCAAGGTAAATGCCTGACCCACCGATTCGACAGGGAGATATTTCACATTCAACCACTCGGTATTTACCCATGTCGATGCCAACCAGCCCGAGGCGGCCCAAATGCCGAGAGCAACGATTACCCCGCTGAACATTATACTTAATGAAAGTTTCAGCAGTCGGCTGCGAATAGCTAGTGTATTATCTAAACTGACCATGCCTGACATCGACTGCTGTAACACTAGATTAAACACAATTAACCATGCTTGCAGAAGGGCAAATAGCCCGACCAGAGCAAAACTTTCGTTTCCAAGCAATTGTAGATAAAGCGGAATCCAAGCCAAGCTCATAACCGCCCGCCAGCCATGAACAAGACAATTGGAGACTAAACGTTTATTCAGCGGCATGCTTTATCCAAACTGATGCAGTGGGCACCTTGAACCTCATATTGCCTCAACTTCGGACGAATCGCCGTAGGTTTCAATCCCCAACCGCTCCACCACCCTGCGCGCCCGTGCGTCGATCATGGGCGATATGACGATCAGACGGTTGGCGGTACGCTGATGCCGCTGCTCGTAATACCGCGCCTTGCGCTCGAAAATGTACATGCCAGCCTTGTCGATGGAAGACTTCAGTTCGCAGATCAGCAACATAATCTCTTCGTGAATCCGCCGCAATTCCGCCTGAGTCTCGTCCCACCTGCGGTTCTGCTCGTCCCACCTGCGGTTCTGCTCGTCCCACTTGCGGCTCTGCCCGTCCTTAAATTCTTCCCATTCACGGGTTCTCCCTTCCCGGTCGCGGCGCAATTCTGCCAGGAGGTCATAAAACCGGTCTTGGGTTTCTACCCGTCCTGCATACTCCTGCCGTGTCAATTCGATAATGTAGGAACGGAAGTCTTGATCCGTACGCAAAAATTCCGGCAGTTCCCGTTTAATCGCCTCTTTTAGTGATTCGGTATTCATGTTAGATTCCTCTCACAGTCTTGCAGGTCTAGCGAGCCTGTTTTCGCCCGACAACACCGATGAAGTCTCGGGCAAAAAAAAACGTTGCCAGACCTACGCGGCTAAATCAGTATCATCTACCTTACCCGCCGCAAAAACCCATCCGGTGCGACAGTAATCAGCAGCTTGTTTTGTATACTCTTGTCGATCTCAAACTCGGAGTGGGATTTTAGATACTCCCACACGGCAGTTTTTGGGTTATTGCCCTTGTCCCACGGGCGGTCGGGGTAAGTACCTTCAGGCATGTCGTCAATGATGGTATCGAACACCACACAATAACTGCCTTCTGAGGTGAGCGGCGCATAGGCTTCCAATTCTGCCAGCACATGGGCGTGGGTGTGGTTACTATCTAGGCAGACTAGCACACGCTTATAGTTTGCGGCGACGGCGCGTACCTGTTCAATTATTTCCAGTTCGATGCTGGAACCTTGGATCATCTGAATGCGCGAAGCCATAGGGTGTGCCTCGATAGCCTCGCGGTTGTGGGCACGAATGTCTATGTCGATGCCCAATACTTTGCGGTGGGAAAGTTTAGGATCGAGTTTTTCGCCCGACTCAATGGCATCACTCATATCAAGTAAGGCCAGTATGGATGCGCTCATGATCAGCGACCCGCCATGTGCAATGCCGGCTTCAATTATCAGGTCAGGCTGCACCAACCAAATGATCTCCTGCATCGCAATGATGTCTTGCGGATACTGGATGATAGGGCGACCAAGCCAGGAGAAATTGTAGGAGTACTTAGGCACTGTGCTAGCTGCCATGAATAGGGCAGCGGCACTAGCCAATTCGCTGCTAGGATAGGATGCGATCCTTTCCCCGCACTCCTGAGAAAACACTTCAATCGGATTCGTACTCATGCAGTCTCTTTGATGATTGAGTAAAGTTTATCTGCACACCCCCAAAACGCCATCGGTTCATAGTCATTATAGGGATAGTGTCCAAAATTTAGGTTTATAAGCCGACCGTCTGCCTTGGTCCAGCCTTCAACCAGTTTGCGTACCGAAATAGGGGTTCCCGAACAAACATTCACAATTCCGTGATTCTGAACCGTCATTGCCAAGGAAACAAGATGTTTCCCCGCTTCGGCAGCGGGTAGATAATCGCGCAACTGCTCCCCACCGGACATATTGAACATCTTGTCACCTCGCTCCACCGCCCGCATAAGCTGCGGTAACAATGAATTCTCTGCCTGCCCTTCCCCATAAAGATAAAACAGGCGCGCCCAAATCAGATTAAATGCCTGAAACTTCTGAAGATATTCTAATTGGCACCGCAGCGCGTCTTTGGCAAAACCATAAGGATTGCTCGGTCGTGCACCCATCTCTTCGTGAAGCGGGCCTGACTGCATACCGTATTCAAAGCAGGTTCCTGTGACGACTAGGTTTTTTAGACCGGATTTAATCAGCCCTTTCAGGAAGCGATACTGGGCTGGCAATTCTTCCTCAAAATGATGCAATGATTTGTAATTCGGCAACCCAGACCACGCTAGATGGACCAGTATATCTGGCTGGCCCAGCAAATCAAATGCATTAGGCGGCGGATTTTCAAGGTCAATCGAAACAATTTCATAATTTGACAACGGCAGCGGAATTTTTGCTGCGGGCCGACACATCAGGACCGGAAACACTGAGCGGCGATCCAGTTCAGCAACAACATGCCGCCCGATAAAACCGGTTGCCCCTGTCACAGCTATTTTCACAGGTCAACCCAGCCATCACTGGCGGCATCGGTGACTAAAGCCATCTTCAACTCGGTAGTCGTGTGTTTAGTGTAGTGTATGCGTGACATTTTTATGGTATGCCAAGTTTTCTGGCATTAACGGCCATGTATGCTTCCGGTCAGAAGCGTCTAAAAAATAAACACAACGCTGAATAGCCTCAAGCAGGCCAGAAAGATACGCCCGTTCCGCTTCAAGTGCAGCATTGTTCATAATAGCGGCTCCAGTCTGACGGCATTGGCACGGGCGATACGCTGAAACGGGGTAGGTGCCGAGTTGTGCACTTGCGATACAATATCAATCGGTAGGCTGACTAGGGATTCCAATTCCATTTTGATCCGCGCCCGCTCGATTAGGCCCATCTGAGTACTGGTCAGAATCAACAGGTCGATATCACCTCCCCTCGCCCGATCATCAAGCCGTGAACCAAACAAAAAAACTTCCGCTGTCCCGCCGGTCAAACGGGATACGGTTTGGATAATCGCATGGATTTGATATGGAGTCAGTCGCATGACGTCGCCATTTGTTACAGCATTTTTAACATCGAAGAGTTACCTGTTAAGTTATATCATTTTGCAAAGCAATTCAAACGCAGGATGGTTTGATTGGGTGCCCTATATTATTTTTCTTTGTTAAGAAAAAACGCTGTACATAATTGCAAATCGGAACTCCTAAGCGATATAGTGGCACATAGGCCGTTGTTTGTCGAGCAACAAATGACTTTACCAGAACTACGGCTTACGCCTGTTGCGCCTTACCACGTTGAAGGATATTCAGCAAACGTTTCAAGTTAACGGAATACCTTACCCTTTCATTCCAGCTATCAAGTAACTCTTTGATGTTGAAAACGCTGTAAAAGTGATGCATATAAACGAACGGTGCGTTTCTTGAAATAACGCCTAGAGTGCAAGGCTTGCCTTGCCAACAGATGGCATCGCAAAGCAAACCTTGCACTCCTGGATCATTTTTAATCACACCCTGTCCCGTCTGACACTGCCACACTAGGCACCGCCGTGACAAACTTGCCACCCCATTCCTTGATGTAATCAAGCTGTCGCATCACTTCTGCCTTTAGGTTCCATGGAAGAATCACCACAAAATCCGGTCGTGTGACTTTAAGGTGATTTTCGTTGACTATGGGTATGCGGCTACCAGGCAGGTATTTCCCTTGCTTGGCCGGATTGCGGTCTACCACGAACGGCAACAGATCAGGCCGGATTCCGGCAAAGTTTAATAAAGTATTGCCCTTGGCGGCGGCACCGTAACCAGCGACAGTATTGCCCTGCCGCTTGGCATCCAGCAGAAATGCCAGGAAATCATCCTTGACTCGGTTGGTGCGGGCTTGAAACCCGGCATAGTAAGGGGCGTTAGCCATCCCGGCTTGTGCTTCCTGTTGCAATAACTCACCAACCTTGTCACTGCTTGGATTAGGGCAGGTGTCGCCGCGCTGGGCGAACACCCGCAGGCTACCACCGTGGGTGGGGTGCTCTTCCACATCGAACACGGACAAACCGTTGGCGGAAAAGATGCGGCGCACCGCCGTCAGCGACAAATAAGAAAAATGTTCGTGATAAATAGTATCGAACTGCTTATCGGCAATCAGTCGTAACAAATGGGGAAACTCAAAGGTCGCCACGCCGCCAGACTTGAGCAACATGGCAAAACCCGCTACGAAATCGTTGATATCCGGCACATGGGCGAGCACATTATTGGCGACGATCAAGTCGGCCTGCAGCCCTTGCGCGGCCAGATCCTGCGCTAGACGGATGCCAAAAAAATCCTCAACGATAGGTATGCCCTTGGCACGAGCGACGGCAGCAGTGCTAGCAGTGGGTTCAATTCCAATGCAGGGTATGCTGCGTGCCTGCACATACTGCAATAAGTAGCCGTCGTTGGCGGCGACTTCAACCACTTGGCTAGCGGCACTTAAACCAAAACGAGCCGCCATATCAGCCACATAATGATCGCAATGCGCCAGCCAACTGCTGGAAAAGCCACTGAAATAGGCATAGTCGGCAGCAAATAATTCTTCTGCCTGGGCAAAATCCTCGGTTTGCGCCAACCAGCACTGCTCACACACCAACACCCGCAAGGGAAACCATTTTTCCACCGCCCTCAACGTGGTCTCGGTGAGATAGGCATTGGACGGCGGTGCGCTGCCCAAGTCCACCAAGGGCAGCTTCAGCTCAGAACTACAATGTCGGCATTTCATAACGCCACTCCGGTGAAATCATCGCCCAGCCACGGGTGCGCCGCGTCGCGAGGAGACTGCTCTGTCATCGCCACAGGCCAATCAATATTCAAACGGGGGTCTTTGGCATTGAGTCCACCTTCTGCACTCGGCTGATGGGCTGCGGTATGGAAATATATCATCTCACAATCCTCGGTCAAGGTCTGGAAACCGTGGGCAAAGCCTTCAGGTATCAATAGGGTTTGGTGGTTGTCGGCGCTCAGTATAACCCCGTGCCAGTGCAAAAAAGTCACGGAACCTTGGCGCAGGTCCACTGCCACATCAAACACTTCACCGCGCAGGCAACTCACAAACTTGACTTCGGCATGGGGTGGATACTGAAAGTGTATACCGCGCACAGTGCCGCGCCGGGCAGTCAAGCTGTGGTTGATTTGCACAATGCCCCGGCTGGGGATCAGCATTTGCAGTTCTTCTGTGCAAAATAGCCGTTCCAGATAACCACGCCGGTCCCCCAGCGGCTTGCGTTGAATTAGTTTCAACCCGGACATTGGCGTGTCGAAAATATCAAAGCGGGAACTCATGAGGGGCACTCCGTTTCATAGGCACCGATTTGATCAAGGGTGAAAGCACCCATATCAGCACCCTGAAACCACGCTTGGTACCAAGTCGCGGTCTGTAAAAGCGCCTGTGCCAACGACCAGCGCGGCCTCCAAGCGAGTTCGCTGCGTGCCAAGCTGCTGTCTAGTCTTAGTAACCCCGCCTCATGAGGGTTAGCTGTGGATGGAACGGACTCCACGCTGGCTCCCATACCCCACAACTGCGCCAAGGTTTCAGCCACTGCACCCACTGAGGCATCGCCACTGGCATCTGGTCCAAAATTCCAAGCTTTGGCGAAGGCAGCCCCATTTGGGGACAAAAGCTGTTCAGCCAACAACAGGTAGCCGGCCAGAGGCTCCAAAACATGCTGCCAAGGCCGCACTGCTTGCGGAAAGCGCAAGCGCACCGATTCCCGCACCATGAAGGACCGCACACAATCAGGCACCAGCCTGTCGCTGGCCCAATCGCCACCGCCGATGACGTTGCCAGCGCGGACTGTCGCCACCTGCGCCGGGTGGCCCGTGGCTCCTGTGAAGAAGCTCGCCCGGTAGCTTGCCGCAACCAACTCTGCCGCTGCCTTGCTCGCGCTATAGGGATCATGACCACCTAGCGGGTCGATTTCGCGGTATGGATAGACCCATTCCCGGTTCTCGTACACTTTGTCGGTGGTGATAAGCACCAAGGCATGTACGGTGTCGCAACTGCGTGCAGCCTCCAGCACATGCGCGGTACCCAGTATGTTGCTCGACAACGTGCCTAAAGGATCGACATAACTTGCACGCACCAAGGGCTGGGCCGCCAGATGGAAGACGATATCGGGCTGGGCTGCGCTGAAAGCCGCCTTAAGCTGCGTCAAATCCGCCAAATCGGCGCGGGTATCCGAGGCCAGTACATGACCTACACGGGCAGCCTCAAACAGACTGGGTTCAGTAGGTGGAGGCAAGGCATAGCCATGGACTTTCGCACCCAGTCTATGCAACCACAATGACAACCACCCCCCCTTGAAACCGGTATGGCCTGTGACCAACACCGAGCGGCCACACCAAAAAGACGGTTGAATTCTCACCAAACTTTCCACGGCGCCCGTCCCGAATCCCATAATGCTTCCAGATGGTTCTTATCGCGCAAGGTATCCATGGGTTGCCAGAAACCTTGATGCTCAAAGGCCATGAGTTGGCCCAAGTTTACCAGGCCTACCAAGGGTTCTCCCTCCCAACTCGCCTCATCGTCCTTGATAAGCATGAGACACTGCGGGGACAGCACAAAAAACCCGCCATTGATCAACCCGCCATCGCCTCGCGGCTTTTCCATGAATCCCGTCACCTGATGATCACCAGCCATTTGCAAAGCCCCGTAGCGACCTGGAGGCTGGACCGCCGTCACTGTAGCCCATTTGCCGTGTTGGCGATGAAAGGCAATTTGCTGGGTGATATCGACATCGGCGACACCGTCACCGTAAGTGAAACAGAAAACATCATCCTGCCGTACATAGGAGGCTACGCGCTTGAGACGGCCTCCAGTCATAGTATCCTCTCCAGTATCCACCAGAGTTACCTGCCATGGCTCGGCATGGCGCTCATGCACCTGCATGGCATTGGTGCGCATGTCGAAGGTCACGTCTGACATATGCAGAAAATAGTTGGCAAAGTATTCTTTGATCATGTAGCCTTTGTAGCCGCAACAGATCACGAACTCATTCACACCATGCGAGGAATAGAGCTTCATGATGTGCCACAATATCGGCTTGCCGCCGATTTCGATCATGGGTTTGGGCTTTAGGTGGGTTTCCTCTGAAATGCGAGTTCCCATGCCACCAGCAAGAATGACCGCTTTCATTGCAACGACTCCATTTTGGATAATCACATCCAACTCGACTGGGTTGGTCCAACAAGAGCGTCGCGAAACGCCTTCTCGTAGTTTATTGGCAATCAAATTTTATATCATAACAGAATTTCACAGCATTTCTCTACTCCCGTATCAGTCTAAAAACGGCTGATTGGTAGGATGGGCAAAGGCCGCTAGGCCGTGCCCATCTTGGGCGGTTTGATGGGCACGGCCTAGCGGCCTTTGCCCATCCTTCTACACTTCATTCATTTTTGTAGCGATTAGGGGGTAGCTAGTATTACGAAGTGCAAATTCTAGGATGTTCCTATACCTATGGCGGCGGTACCTCGTTCACCTTCGGTTGCGGGGCGAGTTTCGCCAAATCTTTGCCACCTAGAGTGAGCTTATTGCCACCGTAAAGACTGACGCTTTTCACCTTGCCACCTTGGCTCTGCACATAGGCAAGCTTGGCATCGGTGTATAATTTGCCGACGGTAATCGCCCCACCGCTACTGTTCAGCACCACCAAATTGATAAATCCGTTGGCATCCTTGAATTGCACTACGGTATGTAGCGAATCGTTGGCTAGAATCTTCACGGAATCTGCAAAAGGCTTTCCATCGCCCGGGTCATGCGGCAGCAGCAGCGCAGTACTTGTCTGCGGGGTGTCATTTTTCATCGGCCCGCGTAAGACATATTGTAGACGGAGTGGCAGTGGCAGGGTACTGTCTTTCAAGCCTTCATCCACAACCTGCAGGCTAGCGTTCTTTTCCGGCAGGAAGTAGATCAGCAAATCACGCGGGCTGTTGCGCCAGCGTGTGTAAACAGGTGCGCCTATCCCAAGCCCGCGCAACGGGACCCACTCACCGAGATAGGTATTCGCCCAATTAGCACCATAATCCGGACCTAGGTTGCGCACCCGATAATTCTGCCCCCAGCGTGTGTCCAGATTGTGGCCCAGCGACAATGTATCCTTCACCACAACCCCGGCATTTTTGATGAAAACAATCTCCCGCTCGATGACAGCGGGGTAGCCGTGGAAATTTTTCTCGCGGATTTTGCCGTACCCAACCGAGCCCAAGTCAACGGCAACCGCATCCTCAAGCTGGTTATTCGTGCTTTTGATATAGTAAGGCGTATTATCGTAAGGATAGCCCTCGGTATCGTAAAGTAGCGGCATGTTGTGGTCTTCCTGACGGCGTTCCATGTAAGCAAGGGACATTACCAGCACGGACTGGTGGTCGGCCAAGGCCAGCAAGGCAGGATGACGATTGTGACTGTGCCCGGATTGATCGACAGCATCCACGAGAAGAGAAAGGGCATCGCGGTTGCTGCCACCGTAGAAGACCAACTTGTCTGGTGCCATCTCCGGCAGTAGATCGAAGGACTGCTGGGTAGCTTTGCGCTCCGATTCACTCCGCTGCACTATTTTATGCCGCATCAACAAGGCCACATCGTATTCCCGTGGCATCTCCTGAATGGTGTCATCGGCAATTGCATAGGCCCGCAACAGCGACCAGCCGGCCTCTTCACCGGTATAACTCCAACTGCCAAGCTTTTCGATGCGATTGCTGCCATAATCATAAATGCGGCGAGCTGCCCACTTGAAGCGCCCATCCCGGTAATGCGTCGCGCAGGACTCAAAAATATAGACCCAGTGCCCCCAAGTGACGTTCCAGCCCGCACTATCCGAGTAATGCGGAAATGCACCCATGGGAAAAACGATGTAGAGATAGCGTTCCATCAGCTTCTTCACGCCGGAATCTGTCCAGAACTCCTTACTTACTCCGCGGATTTCAATCCACTCCAGCAAATAACGAAACCACAAGGCGGTGTAGTGGTCGCTACTTTCGTCTTGGTCGCGGAATTGCCACCAGTATCCCCATACCGTGTCAATGAATTTGCGCCATTTAGCGGCATCGGGAGCGTTAGGCACCAGCGCCAGCAGCGCCTCACCAGTCAACGCAGACAAGAAGGAACGGTTGAATGAGCCGTATTCGACAGTGTCTTGCGGGAACGACGGCATTGCCTTTAAGGCGATCTCGCGTATCCATTGCTTGTGTTGAGTGGTATAGGCCGTGCTTTTCTGCAAGCACTGCTCGATGAAGTAGAGGTCAACAACGGCCAAGTTGCTTGGCGTGGTATTTTTTTTGTGCTCCTGCGGCTCCACAATGAGACTATGGGCTTGCTCTAAATAGTTTGCCGCCAGTTGCGCATATGCCTCGTCGCCATTGAGTGAATAGGCATAAGCCAACCAGTTGGCATTTCCGACATTAAACCCCATGTTTGGATAAGGTTTAGGTTGCTTTAGGTAGTATCCGGCCTTGCCATAGATGTCTTGCAGAAACTCCGAAGCGGTTTTCAAATAGAAGTATTTGTTCACCGGGTCGGTCTGCTGGATAGGAATCACAGCAGGCCAATGCTCCGCCTTGTTCACCAGCGTTGCCAAGTCTACGCTTGGCTGCGCAGCAGCGACACCCATTGCCAGCAGCAGCATCGTAATTAAAAGGGTTTGGATCATATTTTAAGAACGCTTACTCTAGCAGCATTTTAAGGTCATCCCCAGTAAAGATTTTCTCTTCGGAAACAGTAATCGTATCAATCCATGTAGTCACCGAAGCTAGCCAGTAGGCGCGAAAATCCACCCAAGCCGAGCTTGGAACCACCACGAATCGGTAAGTAAAATCTTGGTAAACTTTTTCTGCCGTAAAATCGTTCGAGTACAGCATTCCGTCCCTCAGCTTCCCCGTATCGGCAGTATTGATATCCCATTGCAAAATTGACTTAGGCTCGGTTGGAATATTCCCCACTTTTACCCGGAAGGTAACCCGATAGACGCCAGGAGAGAGTAGCCGTGTATACATCCCCCCAGCCAGATAGCCCGCTTTGCTGACAAAGCGGGTATTGGCAATCGCCGCAAAACCGTCGTCGGCATCGTCATCCCACACTTTGCGGAACAGCTCTTGGCTAAAATATCCTTGAGTGCCTATATGAAACCTGATAGTCTTTCCCCCCATTTTAGCCTCATCAGGCCAGTGGCGGAGTTGGATATGGTCTATCCAAAGCGTCGAAGGCGGACACTTTTCGCCAGCGTTCATGGCCAAGGATAGGCCTAGGTAGGCCGCATTCTTAGGAGCACTCAAAGTGCGGATTTGTTGTGACCATTCTGGCTTTGCGCCATAAGGCAGGCCAATGTTAAATTGGCCTAGCACCATCTTATCTGCAGAATACCAAGCCAACCGGTAAGATGCATTGACCCCGGCATAACGGCCATCTTTGCTAAAACCCTCGGAGCGGTACCAAAGGCTAAACAGGTAATCCTCACCGGCTTCCACCGCTGCGAGAGGGCTTGCAAGGCTCGCTGAACCTTGCCCCGGCAACGAAAGCATGGCGGATTGCCGCCCCTCTTTAGCCTGCGGTGAATTCGACAAGACCAGCGCGCCCGACTGTGCAGGATCATTGACACTCGAAGTCCACTTCGGGGCTGCGTCCTCAAAGCCGCCGTTTGGAAATAAGTTGCCATACCTATCGTTAGCACGGGCTTGCCCCCCCCGCGCTAATAGCACATAAACTAAAAACAAGCTAATGACATGCTTTACCCGAACACGGCTATAATGGTTTGCCTGTAGCATCAATCCACTTCAAATTAAAATGCTTTATCTGCACACCGCCTACTTAAAATCGGCAGACTGACACTAAAAGCTTCAATCCCAATACAAAGTTTTTTAAGTTTGAATTGAGCCAGCAAAGTTTTTTGCGTATCCTGGTCTTGCATCTTTAAACTCTGCTCCATAGCAAAATACATCGCCGCGCGACCAAGCATATCAAGTTGTTCGGCAGAGGCCATCCCGATGATTGCGGCGTTGTATTGCAGCGTTTTTTCCCACGGTCCCAGTTTTACAACGCGGTCAAGCGCACCGCTTAATTCCCGGTCAAATTGCTGAAGGCTCATTTTCGTCAAGGCCAACCGATCCCAAAGGTAAGGCCACGCCGGGTTTAGCGTGACAGCTTGACGAAAATAGTTCAATGCCTTCTTTCGGCTGTCAGAACGGTCAACTGGAGCTTGTGGCAGAGCCTGCCGATAACCTTGAACTTGGTAAAACTGCCCTGCCAACTCCAAATTCGAAGCATGATCCGGTGCGAGCAATAGAGACTGCTTCAGTATTTGCCCGGTACGCAGCCATTCTTCGTCAGACAGACGGGGTTGCCCCAGTTCATAGCGGACCTGCGTGGCCCAGACATCCGCCAATGCCATGCGGAAGCAATATCCCGCTGCCAATATCAATAAAGCAATGGGAAACCACGCTAGTTTTCTTGTCATACAGCGTTTTGAATATCGAATAGTTACTTGTTACAGCATTTTTAACATCAAAAAGTTACTTTTAGGTTATATAATTTTGCAAGGCATGTACCCACAAGATAGTTTAATTGAGGCTCCTTTATTATTTTCCTTTGTAAGATAAAAATGCTCTACATAAATACAAACTGGGACTCCTTGCCATGTATTAACACACTTGGAAATATCTTCATGTACAGCGTTTTCATCTTTATCATAAAACTACAAAATGATATACAGTTATCCCTTCCATATAAACGTATATCCAGCACCACCCACTAGCTATCAAGTAACTCTTTGATGTTGAGAATGCTGTATTTGCCCCAACAATTTTTGCGGGTTGCCATTGACCAAATCATCTGCCTTTTCTCTACCGATCAAGGCATGCAGGCGATCCAGCGCCGGCAGCATGTTAGGGCTGCGCTTTTCGAGATTGTGGGCATCAGATGCCATGAAGGTAACCAAACCCTGTCGCACCAATGAGACCGCATATTGCCGCACGTCCGTGCCGAACAGTCCGGTCAGCGAGGCGGCGGTAATTTGCATCAAGCAACCGAGTTCCACAAACGGTATTAGCTTGTTAGGATGGCTCACGAAAGCTCGGTTACGTTCGGGATGAGCAATTACAGGCAGGATACCCCGGTCAATCAGCCATAGGACCAGCGCTTCGGACCCTGCGGGTAAATGGTTGTCGGGGAACTCGATCAACAAAGCGAGATATCCCTCCCAATTCCCTAGGAAGGGCAATTTCCCAGCTTCGACCAAGCCCGGCAAATGAGCATCCACGCGCACCTCAGCCGCCATGCCAAGCTGCAATGCAATACCTTCTTCTGCCAATGCTTGTTGGAACTTTTGTTGTGCGTCCCGGATACTGTCGAAGTTGTTGTCATAGCATCCAAGGTGAATATGCGGGGTGGCAACGCTGAGCCTGATACCGTTGCTGAGAGCATGGCGGGCCATCGCCAGAGATTGGCCCAAGGTTTTAGGACCGTCATCAATACCCGGTAGTATATGGCAGTGTAAGTCGATCATACAGCGTTTTCATCTTAAAAATATACTTCAGCATTTTCAACATCAAAGAGTTACTTGATAGATGGAATGAAGGGGCAAGATATTCAGTTATCTTGAAACGTTAGCTGAATACCCTTTATTATGTTTATTTTAATGGTGAAAATGCTGTACATAAATATATCCCCATGCTTCACATACCCATTTCTGAAATGTATGCTAACCAATCATTTAAACGCGTATAATAATGCACTTATTGACTCCCCTCAACGCGATAGTGCGCAACAGCCGTAGCCGTGTTCCGTCGTTTTTGGCAACGTATTTTGTTGACCGTCAAAACGGCCTATTTGCAATTTTTCGCCGCAAGGAGTCCCGATTTGCATTCATGTACAGCGTTTATTCTTACCAAAGAAAAATAATAAAGAACACTCATTTAAACTATCCTGTGTGTGAATTGCTTTGCAAAATGATATGGCTCGACAAGTAACTCTTTGATGTTGAGAACGCTGTAAGGTAGTAAGCTTTGACTCCTCCCAAGGAGCGCAAGAATCACGCCCACTGACATAGCGGACAAGATGTTCGCACTGCTTGGAAGAAATGCAGGGGGGAAGAAACGCTTTACTAAAGGCGCCACAACAGTCCCCTAAGCTTCTTGTTTGCGGCTTTCCTCAGACGGGGTCTTGTCGTCCCCATACGGGTTCTTCGAATAGTAATGTTGGTAATAATAATTATTATAGTAGCCGCCATAGCGGTGTTTTTTATCGAAATCGATCTTATTAAGGATAACACTGGGCACGGAATCGCCAAAATGCAGCAAACCTTTCATGCCGCGCTTGACAAAGTCCACAGGGGTCTTGTCTGCATGTATGACATAAATAACCGATTGCACATACTGGGCAAGCAAATAGGCATCGCTGACGTTATGCACCGGGGGCGAATCGAGTAGGATAACGCTGTAGCGCAATTGCAAATTTTCCAGTAGCTGGGAAAATCTTTGCGAAGATAGCAATTCCGAAGGGTTGGGGGGGATCAAACCCGCTGGCATGATATCCAGTTTAGTGTCGGGAATATTATGGATGCATGCATCTATTTCCGCCTCATGGGCGAGGATATGCGACAGCCCCAACGCTCGTGAAGGCAGTCCGAAGCGCTTACCCAGGTTGGCACGGCGTAAGTCGCCGTCAATCAACAACACCCCGCCTGTCTCCATTTGTGCCAACGCGAACCCAATGTTCATAGCCAAGGTAGTCTTTCCTTCTCCCGGCACAGATGAGGTAATTAACCAAACGCTGTGCTGGCGGTCCAGTGCGGAAAGCACCATGCTAGTACGCACTGTGCGTATTGCTTCGGCAAAACTGGACTTAGGGAAAAACTGCACCATTCGGCCAACTTCCTGATTCTCGATTGCCCTCCGCTTGTTTTCCTTGAACAGCGGGATGACCCCGAGCACTGCCACAGCAGCACCGAGCTTGGACTCAATATCATCGGGGGTTTTCAGTGTTGAATCCACACGCTCTAGCAGTAGTGCGAGCAAAATACAGATGAAAGCAGTCCCGCCAAAGCTAAGCCCTACAATCATTGACTTTTTCGGCTTAACCGGTGTCACCGAGAAATTAGCCCTGTCTATGAAGCGGATGTTTGGTGCCTTCAGGTCGGCGGCTTCGGAAGTTTCTTTAAAGCGGTCAAAAAACGTCTCATAAAGCTTTTTGTTCGATTCAACCTGCTGCTGCAACTCTCTGACCATGCCTTGCTTGCGCCCGATTAACTGAACTTGGCTCTTGTTAGCCTCTAAACTGCTCAATGCCGCCTGTTCATCAGCCTTGGCCACATCGTAGCGGTTTTTAATACCGTTGACGATAGTGCTGATCTGTCTGCGCAATAAGGTATTAATGGACTCAAGTTCTGAACGCGCCGACACCATACTTGGGTGGTCGGGTCCATAGCGCTGGCCTAGGTCCGATATCCTGCCTAAAATTTCCGCTTCTTTTGTTTTGAGGCTTTGCACCCCGCTATCTTGATATAACTCAGGCACTACCTCAATGTTTTTATACACATTGTCGCCTAGCGAGCGGATTTTATTATACAGGTTCTCCTCCGCGACTCGTTTGCTGCGCAGTTCGGCAAGACGCTGGCTATTACTGTCCACTTCTTTACTAGTCAGCGTCAACACCCCCCCCACATCAAGCAAATGCTCTTTCTCCAGATAGTCCTGCAATTGCTTTTCGGAAGCGGCGAGCTTGTCCCGTAATACCTGTAAGCGATCACCTAACCATTCTGATCCTTTGCGCGTAACGGATACCCGTGACTCAACACTGCTTTCAATGAAAGCCTCGCCCAGTGCGTCAACAATCTCCTTGGCCAAACGGGGGTCGTTGGACTCGAAACTTATATCAACCAATTGGGTGTTGCGCCTAGGCACCACGGTAAGACGGCTTTTGAACACTCCTATCAGCCCATCTTGTGGATCGGGCGCAAATGCGGGCGTGGGTTTTACATTTTCGCCTGTAACACCAGGTATTTTCAGTGCAGGCAACCAAGCAAGCCAATCGCGCCACGGCAGCATTGGCTTATCATCAGGATAGCCTAGGAATTCGGGTTTTTCGCCCAGCTTGAGCCGACTAATGACTTTACGCGCCAAGTCGCGAGATTTCAAAATCTCCACTTGGGTTTGGAAGTATTCATTTTGATAAGCATCCGTACGATATATTTCCTCCAAGGTCAAAGCCTTGTTACCCTGGCCTTCCACCAATAGGGTTGCGGTGGAACGGTAAACTGGTCGAATGGTGGAAACGAACAGCGATACCAATACGGCCACCAATGATGCCAGTCCGAGGATGACCCACAGATATTTGCGCAGCAAATGCCAATATTGCTTAAGGTCGATTTCCTCTTCCTCAAGGCCACCGATTAAATCAGGCTCTTCTTGCTGCGTCCGCAAAGCCCGTCTATTATTTTTTTGTGCTGTCAATTCACCCATTAGAAAAAACTCTGCTCTACTGTCAACACATCACCGGGCGAAACCGGCTCACTTAGATCGACTTTTCCTGGTTTACCATCAGGGTCTTTTTCCTTTGTTAAAGTGATATCGGAATGCGATGCCCGTTCGGTAAAACCACCCGCCATCGACACCGCTTTTTGCACCGTTAAACCGGGCTGGTAAGGATAAGCACCTGGGCTTTTGACTTCGCCATTGACAAAGAACTCTCGGTATTCCAGCACACTGACGCTGACTTTAGGATCGACCAAGTAACGGCCTTTGAGTCCCTCGACGATGCGGTCAGCCAATTGGCCGACTGTCATGCCAGCCACACGGACCTCACCGAGGAAGGGATAGAGTATTGTGCCGGCATCGGTCAGCTTGGTTTCCATGCTCAATCCATCCTCTCCGTAGACTTGGATTTTTATCTTATCCCCGGAACCCAACTGATAGTTGGATAGCGACCCTGAACGTGCCGGTTCCGCCGCCTGCAAGAATAGGGGAATGGCAAGCGCCAGCATTACAAACCACTGCCTGATTGATGCCATATTAAAAATTAAAGGTCCAAGGCGCACTGGTTTGCCCTGCCGCATTTGGGTTAAAGGTAAAATACAGCATGACGATGTTTTGATCGTAATTCTGCACATTATAACTGGAGGATAAGTTATTGTATGAATAATTGAGTCCGACACTTAGCCAGTTTCGCACGGCATACTCGACACCTACTTTGGCGTTAATATAGTTACTGTAGATATTGCTGCTATTAACTGTCGTAGTATTTACATGCTGGTTATCTATATTGGTATAACCCACCCTCAAGTGAGTGGAAAGCCTGCTACTCCAATCATGCGTCCAGCCTACCGAGACTTGGTTGGTAATATTTGCGGTGCCGTAGCCTGAGGTTGGGTTGATATTCCTTGACGCACTGATGTTAAAGCGGCTATAGCTGAGTGGTGACCACTCCATGCCAATATCACCAGTAAAACCACTCGTACCGTTAGCTCCGCTGTTAAATTGCTGCGTCATATAGCCCAAACGCAAGATACCCGTGGTTTCCGCTGTGGCCTCCCATTTAGCACCAATTAAATAGCGCTGCAAATTAAAATCATAAATCGCAGCGCTGGACGATTCATGGTATTTGTACCAAGTCGCCTCCACCTGAGCGAGCAATTGAGTTTTCGGCATGATCTTGTAATAAAACCCAGGGATTAAGTAGATTCGGGTTTTGTTATAGGTGGTAAGATCGGCTCCCTGAATAGGATTGTAGTTTAGATCGCTAAAACCGGTGATCAGTTCCAAATTACCCTGTGCGCTAGCCGCACCGTAACGGTATTTGAGTTCAGCATTGTATTCGTAAAATGTGGCGAGTTGGTTCAACTGCGAACCTGGCAAACCGGGCGCGGTGAAATAGGTGCCGCGCAAGTTGTGGGAATCGATATAATTGGCGATGAAATCAACTTTATTGCGGTCAGTGAACTCGATATGCTCCTTAGTACCGACAAATTGATCCAGATAATCGTCGTTAGGACTGGAATGCCAAGTCCAGCTTCTAAAGCCGTATTGCAAGGCATAGCGGTTAAGCCCGTAATTGAGTTCCAACTGCAAACCTAGCTTCACTTGCGTCAGCATAGAGCTTTTCTTGCCCTGGTTGTTCGGGCCAATATTATTGAACCAGATATTGTCGTTGTAAGACTCGCTTACTTCCAACATGGGTGAAAAATCAAAAGGGCCAATGCCATACGTCCACGGCTTTTTGCTAACTATGTCGGAAAAATCGCTTCCATCCGCTGGCATTCCACCTCCGGACGGGTTGTAACTCGTGTTACCCGTACCGAAGCTTGGAGCGCCACCGCCTGTGTTACCTGTGCCGCCGCTAGGGGTACTAACATCTGTGCTACCCCTGCCGCCGCTAGGCGCATTTTTTCCCGCGTTACCCGTGCCGCCGCTTGTCGCACTCCCACCCGCATTACCCGTACTCGGAGTCGATGACGGCGTACTGTCATCGGCCTGACTTGTACCCACAACCGCGCAAAATGGCAGAATAAATGTTATCCAATGAATAATCCGCATAGCAATCTCATGATTTTTCAGAACCCCTAACGGTATTGTCATGTGCACACTGTGCAACATAAACAATCGCGATGACTGCCATGAACAGCATTGCATTTGCCGGGATTTGTAAGTTAAAGTCCACCGCTGAATGAATGCTTAAGCTAATAATTCCCATGCAACCTCCAAATCCTATGGCTCTGACATGGCTGCGGTGTTCACATTGTAGCGCGCACAAGGATTGGCAAAATCCCAACACAACAAAAGTTGCTAACGGAACAAAGCCAATAATTCCTAATTCCGCATATAACTCCAAATAGTCATTGTGTGCATGGTCGTACAAAACACCCAAATCTTCTTGGGCATATGCTGGAAAGACATGCATAAAAGTTGCAGCGCCTGCGCCAGTAAGCCAAAAATCCTTAGCCAAGGGTACTACATAGATATCAACTTCATCGCGATGCTCGCTAACCATTGAAGTTTGCCGTAGCCGTTCGGCAACATTCTCCAACCCAAACCATTGGCCCAGCATCAATATATCCACTAGTATCACGCTGATTAAGAGTAAAAAAAATGCCCTAGTACGAAAATACTTGGAAATACTGATGGCCAGCGACCCAGTCACTAGTAAACTGCTGAAAAACGCAGTATTGCCCATGCGTGAACGAGTAAGAATCAATCCAGCGACCATCATGATCACCATCAGCCTAACCAGCGCCTTTTTACTTAGCAATATTTTCAACATCCCGCGCAAACCGCCCTGCATACCTCCATGCCTGCTCCCCATCAGCAGCAATGCCATCCCCATCGCTAGCGCCATCTCCAAGTAACCGGCCAGATGGTTCCGGTTGACGAAGGTTCCGGTTGCCACACCTTGCCCCACAAAAGGGTAGGCTATTCCTGAAAGTGCCGTAAAACTGCCGTAAACAGCTTGGAAAAAACCTGACACTACAATGGCGAAGCAAAAAACTTTCAAACGCCTACGACAGTCTAGGCACTGCACCAGCAACAGGAACATTGCCGTCAAAAACAAGCTGCGAATTCCAGCGGCAAACGTAGCGTCGCTATCCAACGACAGAGGCATGGACTCCTTGACTGCCGGTACCGCATCGCGGGCTACTTGATAAAGTTCGAAAGTATGCGGTGATAGCGACTTTACCCACGTCGGAGATAATGGCAGGGTTTGACAAAATATCCATGCTACGACCAACACCAGCAAACCAACCGCCACTTTTGCCGGACGCTCGCGTAACGCGGGCGACAGCGGCATACTCCCGCGCATCCATGCAAACAACCAAGCGGCCAACAACAAACATGTATAACCCGCCAATGACCCCCAAGCCCAAGGCCGATTGCTACCCAACGGCAAGGGAGCGACAACATATAAACCGATTAGTGCATTGAATATCCATCTATTTCTGCTCAACTCAACAAGATTGTCTTGGGCATCTTCCTGATTCACTACATTTTGAATATCAACAGAAATAATGCGCCCCCAGTGGCTATGGTTAGAAAAACAGTAATAACAGCCTCTCAAAAAAACTTGTTATTAATTAAACCAAACTGGACAAGACTAATCTTTCGCAATTACCCATTAGACTACCTGCCTTAAATCAAGTTGCAAGGCCATATTTTCCATTCTCGGCAAATTTGCGATAAAAAAACCAAGATATAGCTACTAACATTTTACAGTCTCTTTGTATCAGTAATATTTCAGAACGGTTCTTTAATTCGGCGAGGCGAGGGTTGCATTCGGGTTGCTGGTTGCGGTTTGTAAAGCCGTAGTAGCAGCCGCCTGGACCGCCACCGCCTGAGCTGGCGTAGTTGCTACCGCTTGGGCAGCAGCATTGTAGCTCGCCGCATTTGCAGGATTATTCAATACTGCCTGAGTGACAGCAGAGGTAAGCTGCGCAGTCGTTGGCTGTCCACCAGCCGGCAAGCCCGTTGGTGTGCTGGCTGCGACAGTTGCAACGGCAGCGACAACAGCCGTGGCACCAGCGGCAGTTCCGCTCGCCACGACACCAGCGGCGACAATTGCACCAGCATTGCTAGGGGCGGCAGTGACTGCCGCCGTCGTGATCGCCGCCGCCGAGGTCGGCGCGGCGGTAACAGCCGCTGTGGTGATTGCCTCCGCCGAGGTCGGCGCGGCGGTCACAGCGGCAGTTGTTACCGCTGCCGCTGCACTGGCAGGTGCGGCGGTGACTGCCGCTGTGGTGATTGCCGCCGCTGAAGTCGGCGCGGCGGTAACCGCCGCCGTTGTGATCGCAGCCGCCGAGGTCGGCGCGGCGTTGACCGCCGCCGTGGTGATTGCAGCCGCCGAGGTCGGCGAGGCGTTGACCGCCGCCGTCGTGATTGCCGCCGCCGAACTCGGCAAGGCGGTAACCGCCGCTGTCGTAATTGCCGCCGCCGAGTTCGGCGCGGCGGTGACCGCCGCCGTCGTGATCGCAGCCGCCGAAGTCGGCGCGGCGTTGACCGCCGCCGTCGTGATCGCAGCCGCCGAAGTCGGCGCGGCGGTGACCGCCGCCGCAGTGATCGCCGCTGCAGCGCCTGGGTCTGCAGCCACGGCGGCAGAAACAATTGCAGCCGCTGCCTCGGGACTAGGGGCGTTAGCCACGGCTTCGGAGACGATTGCAGCAGCAGCCTCTGGGCTAGCAGCATTTTTAACTGCAGTCGCCACATCAGCAGCCACATCCGCGTAGGCGGGGGCCAACATCGAACCCAGCCATATCGCAAACATAAGCGGCTTGATCAATCTGTTCATAATTCAACCTCCCCACAACACATTATGCTAATTAGAGCCACACTTTAAGAGGCAAGCCGACAACAGCCACCCGTTGCAATCATCTTTAACTTCAGCCAATAAAATAAATTCAGCTAAAATATGATCTAAATATTGCACCAATGACTGCCCTTGTCAAGTTGACGGGAAGGTCGGGCACACTTTTCAGAATGCATTAGAACTTACGCAAAATCCGCACCCTGCAAGTGATTTTTTATCTCCGCAGGAATACTTTAGCTTTTCGCCGTGACCTGTGTATATAGGAAAAAATCTGATTTTTTGGTCAACAACGCCATTTATGGGAAAATGTAAGTGGCAGAATGGTGCTGAACAGCAGCTTCCTTATGTCCTCGCACATGTAGACCGCACTTACTTTGCGTCGTGCCAGGGAGACAGCTCTTAACATGGGGGGTGATGCCTGCTATGCTTAAGCAAGCACCGCTAGAAGTAAAATTGCTGTTCCAATGGTCTAAGAAGCGAGCAAGACCAGCTGGAGACCCAGCGGTTTACCTACACAGGGAATAGGTTTACGTTTAAACAGTGCCAACAGCAGACTCAAGGGGCTAATTGTTGGTCTGTTTTTTGCTTAAAGACTATTGCCATACACTGTATGATTGAAGCTCAGATTTAGTTGACAGAACCAACCCGATCTAAACGGCTCTTTTTGTTAAAGCATACAGCTTTGGACTCATGCCGGATAGCAGGGCAATTTTTAGGATATCCCACTACCGTTCACGCGTTATAACGGTATAGCCGTGTAAAATTGACAACTTTTTTCTTCAGATTAATCTTATGGACATTATTTATTGGTATTTCTTCGCTTTTTTAGCGACCATACTTTTCGTCAATCTCCTTTTTCAACCAGCAAAATGTTTGGGACTGATGGATGTACCTTCTGGACGAAAAGACCATAGCGGCGATGTGCCGCTCACGGGCGGTGTGGCAATGCTGCTGGCAATCACACTCACAGCGTTTTTGCATGATTCATTAAGCGATGTCTCATTCGCGATCTTCCCTCCCTTAATATTGGTAGTCATAACCGGGGTATGCGACGACAAGTTTGACCTGAGTCCCGGCAGCCGATTTTTATCACAGGCAACAGCAACCATATTAATGGTTTACCTTGGCGAGGTATCCCTAACTAATTTGGGTGATTTGTTCGGATGGGGACCAGTCGAACTGGATTCATGGTCAGTGCCTTTTACCATTTTCTGTGTGGTCGGCATGATGAATGCGATCAACATGTTGGATGGTATTGATGGTTTAGCGGGCGGCATCGTGTTGGTCGATCTGCTGATGTTCGGAGGCGCGGCCCTGCTGAGTGGAAATGAAACCCAGGCATCGCTGCTTTTTTTAGTGGCAAGCGCAGTGCTTGGTTTTATCATGTTCAACATGCGAACGCCTTGGCGGTCCAAAGCAGCAGTCTTTATGGGCGACGCTGGAAGCATGATGCTTGGTTTTTTGCTGGCATGGTTCGCCATTGATTTGGCTGACCAATCATCCAAGGCTTTTGCACCAATCACTGCCGTATGGATACTGGGCATACCAATATTGGATACGGTCAGCCTCATGTTAAGACGCATAATGAAGGGCAGAAGCCCGTTTTCGCCCGGCCATGACCATCTGCACCATATTTTACTTCGTGCCGGATTTTCCGTACCGCAGACAACGGCTGTCATTGTCGCCTTGTCATCGACGCTTGGGCTGGTAGGGATCGGCGCAGCGGCCTTAGGAATTGCAGAGTACGTCATGTTTTACAGCTTTATATTCTTATCATTAGTCTATTTCATAGGCTCATGCGTTGAATGGAGGCTGATGAGTCTTTTTAGAAATACCGCTAAATTAGGATTGAATGGAATAAAAGGCACACATTAAACGTATGATGTCGATGCCTTAGGTGGTGCCCGGTGTTCCGACTGTGAAATGGAGCAAACTGCTCCGCTCCATCCACAACATCCTTGCCCCAGAAGGATGCATAAGGAGTCTCAACCGGGCTATGGCTTACTTTAGCAGCCAAGCGGGAGTTGCGGCATCCGTAAAACTACCTACATTAAATTTTCCTTGATTTTGCGACCGATGCTGGAAATAGGCATAACCGACAAGTTGCGGGAAGCGCCTTCAATGGCCAAGTCTATCTCCACATCGGCATCCGGCAGCACGCCTTCGCCCCGTTCCGGCCATTCGATGAAACATATTGCGTCCGGGCGCAGATAATCGCGCATTCCCATCCATTCCAATTCCTCGGGGTCGGCCAGGCGGTATAGGTCGAAATGGTAGACAGCGCACCCCCCCAAAAAATATTCCTCCACAAGAGTGAAAGTCGGGCTTTTCACCGCGCCATTATAACCAGCCTCACGCAGGCAGCCACGCACGAAAGCGGTCTTTCCCGCCCCAAGATTGCCGCGCAGAAACACCAGGCAACCAAAAGGCAAGGCCCGGTAGAAACGCCCAGCGAAGGACAAGGTCGCCGCCTCGTCGGGCAGATAAACTAAAAGAGGAGCTGAGGGGTTCATAAGTGCTTTACAGCGTTTTCATCTTTAAAATATACCTAAAAGATGGATATTCAGTTAACGCTTCGAGTTAACTGAATGTCTTACCCTTTCATACCAGCTATCTAGTAACTCTTCGATATTAAAAACGCTGTATAGTCATTTCACAAATTCACCAATTTGCGTAACCAAGGCATCAAATCCCCCGCCAGTAGGCCACGCTCGCCATCTTCCGCCGCCTTGTCACCCGCCGCACTATGGAGGCACACGCCGATTTCTGCAGCCTCATCGTAATCCAGACCCTGCGCTAATAGCCCCGCAATCGCTCCGGTGAGGACATCGCCCATGCCACCTGTGGCCATGCCCGGATTACCCTGGGTGCAAACGGAGGGTTCGGTGCTGGACCTGCCGAGAATCAAGGTGCCTGCTCCTTTCAGTACCACCGTTCCGCCAAACCGCTCGCGCAAGGCGGCTATCGCGGCAAACCTGTCAGCCTGGACCGCACCGGTGGTAATTTGCAATAGGCGTGCGGCCTCGCCTGGGTGTGGGGTAAGAACCCAATCGTCTCGCTTGAGGGGGGCGAGGGCCAGTAGATTGAGCGCGTCCGCATCCACCACCAATGGCAATCCAGAGTCCTGCACGGCCTCGAACAGCACTCTCCCCCAGCCCGCCTGCCCCAGACCCAAACCTGGCCCGACGGCAATCACGCTGGCCTGGGCCATCAGCGGAGCCAATTGATCTGCATTGGCGACAGCATGGCACATCAATTCCGGGCGGATAATATTCATCAACGCGGCATGGTCCGGGTGAGTGGCCAAACTGACCAGCCCTGCCCCCACGCGGGCGGCGGATTCCGCCGCCATCCTGGCCGCGCCAGAAAATCCAGGCGCACCACCCACCACTAGCACATGGCCAAAATTCCCCTTGTGCGCTCCACGCGCCCGGCGTGGCAGGCGGGATTGCCAAGGCGGCAACAACCACGCTGAGGCAGGCTGGCTAGCCTGCACCGATGGCGGCATATCCAACCCTGCAAAAACAAGCTCTCCGCAATGCTCAGGCCCATCGCCGGTGAACAAGCCCTGTTTCAAGCCGATGAAGGTCACCGTGCAATTGGCATTGACAGCCTCGTCCATGGCCCGCCCGGTGTCGGCATGGAGTCCCGAGGGTATGTCCAGCGCCAACACCTCCCCGCTAAAACGGTTCATGCCCCGGATGACCTCAGCGTAAAGTCCTGCCACTTTGCGGTCAAGCCCTGTTCCAAGCAAACCGTCAACCAGTACCTGCGCACCTTCAAAATCGGCGGGCACGAAATCTAACAGCGACCCGCCAACGGCCTTGTATTCCTCGCAGGCAACTAAGGTATCGCCATGCAATTTTTCCGGCGCTGCCAGTGGATAGACCCGCACGTCCATGCCGGCATCCACACCTAGCCGGGCTAGGACATAGCCATCGCCAGCATTATTGCCCGAGCCGCAAACCACCGACAGCGTGCGTGTGCCGGGCCAACGTCTGCGCAAGGCAGCGAATGCGGCGGCACCGGCCCTGCGCATCAATTCCATGCTTTGAATACCCAACCGATCAATGGCGTAACTGTCCATGGCACGCACTTGTTCGGCACGGTAAAGGGGTAAAGGTCTTTGGCGTTTGTTTGTTTCGTTCACTTCAGGTAATCTCAACAGCGTTTTTTCTTAATAACTGATGTTACGCAGTCATCCCTAGAGGATGGCAACTTGTGGAGTGCGGCGACTCGTCGCCGCTGGACGGAAAAGGCGGGGACTCGTCGCCGCTGGACGCAGAAGGCGGCGACGAGTCGCCGCACTC
>CAIZPP010000004.1 GCA_903934875.1 uncultured Methylococcaceae bacterium | reverse complement strand
GGCGGCGACGAGTCGCCGCACTCCACAAGCGGGTTCACCCATCTAACCGCGCTGGGCTAAACGATGACCAATGCCAGATTTACTCATACTTCACATACCCATTAGACATTATCATAAACCTAGCTAGCCTCTGCGACACTGCTGAACCAAAGGGTGGTTTCTGATAGAGTCTAACGAAGAGCCTAACGTCCGCGTTCAGCGCCCCCACGCCACCCCACAAAACTCGAAAACACCAAGTCGCTTCGTGGCGCGGGAGCGCTGGATCGATGCATTATGTATACCTCTTGGTGAAGACGTTCGTGGATTTCTGATGGTGATACAGCCTCAAAAAACAATTCAGGGATGTGATCCGCCGAATGCTGAGTCCTACCAGATAACATTCGGCGGAAACCCGTCCACAGTTCAGCCCAACGGCCCTTCAAGCAGCTTCTTGCCCCGATTTATGGAGCGCGTCAGCATTTTGCAGTTTTTGTCGCAACGACTCGGCCCCTAGCTCCAGTCCATTTGGCCAGCACACTGCACCCATATCGATAAAACAACGGGCAAAATAACTAGGGTCGCGTAGGGGTTCCAGCAGGCTCCCCGTGCGCCGCAAAGTCGGCTTGAAATCCAGCACACCCCAGGAATGATCGGAGAAAACCAGCTTCATACAAAAGTCGGGTTGAGCTGTGGCTTGGATGAGCTTAATCATTGTCGGCTCCAGGTATGTGTTCAAGCGGTTCAAATTGTTGGGCGAGCATCCAGTTATACCCTAGTTCAATTTTATGTTCCATGCACCATTCCCGCACAATATGGGCTGCTCGACGTGGCAAATGCCCTTTGATTATCGTGCCTGTTTCAATTTCGATGAAAGCCTCGTGGCCTTGGTATTCGGCATGAACATGGGGCGGTGGATGGTCATCATGGTACATGCGTATGGTAATACCAAAAAAGCGTGAAATTATCGGCATATCGAGTTTTTATAGGTACTTACGGATCAAAACGCCCAAGCTAAGCGGCGCGGCGGATAAGCCCCGCTACGAAGCCGAAACGTAACCCCGCGTCCGCTTGAGCGCCGGGTTGGGTGGCCGGGGTTGGAGGAAACGCCGGGAGTGCATGGCTTTTGCTCTTTCCCATTCGGCGCAATACGGCTATTGCGCCTTACCGCGTTGGCTCTAAGGGCTTGATTTTCTTTATGTGGGATTCGTCGATACAGACGACAGGCAACCCCCTTTGCTGCCCTTTGCTGATTGGGCAAATTTTAATATCTGCCTCTATAGCGTTGTCAACGGTGAGTTTCGATCTCAAATCAGCCGGCATCCATTCTTGTTCGGCTGGACCAACAGCATAGAGATGCTTTTTACCGCGCTGACGGATACGAATAGATGGTGTACCGTTATAAATTGAAACCGTGCCTTCAATCCAGCGACATTGCAGACGTGATTCAACTTTGCCTTTGCAAATTTTATTGTTTGGATTGATGTCTTCTGTTCCGTCAGCCATGACCTGGCTGGCTATCAAGAACGCCGCAAGTAACAACCAAATTTTATTTGCGATAGGTGTTTGCATAAATATTTGATGCCGGAAGGTCTGCGGTTGGATAAGAATTGTCAAGCGGGCCAACTTGAGTTTGTATTTTTAAGCCGTAGAAGTCGCCACGCCAGTTGTTTTTTCTGAAGTTGAAGTTCGTTGCCCCCCTTGTAGGGTCTGCGCCTTTTGCGCGTTCCGCGCGGGCGGCTGTGACAGCTTCTGTACATGCAGTGTAAATTTCTGTTTCTTGTTTTGGAACATGAGCGACAGTTGGCCCCGTTTCAGGGCGGCGTCCAGTGCTGGCTTGAGCGTTGATTATCGAGTGAGCAATGTTCTTGCGTACTTCCGCAATATCGTCACCAGAAAGTAATCTGGTTTCATTGAAGATGATGTTTGCAACTTGTTGGTCTGTAAGAGCCATTTGTAAACTTCCTGAATTTGAAACCCAATGGGATAGGATCTGAGCATCGCGGCGAAACGGGCTTACGGGTTCAAACGGGTCTCCACGCCGCGACAAAGGCACCCATCCAAGCCCCACGCCCGAGCTAAGCGGCGCGGCGGGAAAGCCCTGCCACGGAGCCAAAACGTAACCCCGCGTCCGCTTGACGCTTGAGCGACCGGTTGGGCGGGCGGACGGGGAGACAACACCGGGGACGCAGGGCTTTGGCACTTCTCAGCCTTTGTCGGGCGCAACGCAAAGAGACGCGCCCGACCTTGGCTAGATAGCTTGCATGAAAGGGTAGGATATTCAGTTAACTCGAAGCGTTAACTGAATATCCTTTATAAGGAATATTTTAAGGATGAAAACGCTGTACATAAAGATTTACGGCCTTGGTCATCGTTCAGCCCAATTGCTAGGCCGGACTTGTGCGCGCGCAGTTCGAGTTGCCGGTGTGCCCTTCGGCTCTAGGCCAAGAGCGGCGAGAGCAGGGGTGGCG
>CAIZPP010000003.1 GCA_903934875.1 uncultured Methylococcaceae bacterium | reverse complement strand
TCCGACAGACTCCTGTCCTTGAGTACGCGGGCGCTTGTCGTGGCCCCTAGCTTGCCATCCTTGGACGCTGGATTCCGGCATCCATGACCGGAATGACGGCGTTTTATCGAACATCGGCACTTGTGTATAACGATGAGAGCAGGAGCTTGGGAACGAGCAAACTCCCTCTCCCTCCGGGAGAGGGTTGGGGTGAGGGCAAATCGAATGTAGCTTTACTGCCTCAGCCATCTATATGTTCAAGATGAAAACGCTGTAATACCGAAATTCAGGCAAAGGACGGTAACAAGACAACGGATTTAAGCCCATCTACAACTGGGCCTCCCAATACGCCAAACCGTCCTGCCCCAAGTCTTTCGCCAGTTTGTCCAATGCTTTTAAACCATCCGTATGGCCGATTTCCTTGGCGATGCGGTAGGCTTCCAACCCAGCCCGTTCGGCTTCGGCAAGGTTGCCTTGGCGGGCATAGAGTTGCCCCAAATGGCAAAGGCTGATACATATTCCAGACCGATGACCCATTTCACGCTGGATTTTCAGCGCGGCTTCAACATGCGCTAAAGCTTGTTGATAATCACTAAGGGTAAGGTAAACAAATGAAATATTATCGAGCTGACCAGCCTCAGCTACTCGATTACCTACCTCACGACTGATTGCCAAAGCCTCTCGTAGATGGTCCAGAGCCTTCACAGTATCACCCAAGGCAAAATAAATCGATCCAAAATATTGAAGGGTTTGAGCCTCGCCTTGCCGATAATTCATTTTCCGCATAATCACTCTAGCTTTTTGAAGAAAATCTAATGCTTTGGTGTAATCACCCTGCCGATAATAAAACCCTCCTATGCTTTTTAAAATATCCGCTTCGCCCAAACGGTTGTCCATCTGACGGTTTATCGCTAATGCCGCTTCAAAATCGCGCAAGGCTTTATCAAGTTCACCACGAATTCGGTAAATCCGTGCGATTTGATATAGTGTAGTACTTTCGCCAACTTTATCACCTACTGCTTTGAAGATATCCAAGCGATTTTGAAAACACTTTAATGCCTCTCCGTATTCCCCCAAAGACCGATGCAAACGCCCTAAATCATCCAACAACCTGGCATATTCCAAGCTCTCCTTTGGCGTTTCATCCATTAATCCTTTCAACACCCCCATCCAGCGTTTTTTTTCCGCCAAGCTCATCCGGTTAGCAGCATGGGTTTCCCCGTCGGTAAACTCCAACAGAGATTGCTCGATAAAACCTGTTTTATCCGCCTCCGGCACCGGAAACTCAAACACCGCGCTATGCCAGTCGTAAAAGTCTGAGGCTTGCCGTGCGAACAGCGTAAGGGCATATTCCGGTAACCAAATAACCAGATTGCGGCCTAGCTGGCTGTAGACATTCCGTCGCCAGTTGATTTCTTGGATCGTGCGGAATTGGCGGTCTTCGTCACGGGTGGGCAGCAGCGTTTCCAAACCGTATAAAAACACCGGCGCACCGGCGGGCTGGTCTTTGGCCCAGGTCAACAGTCGGTGGTCTATATAAGCCTCGCCGTCATGTCCAGTCAGGTCGAATTCCAGAATAGGCAGCGCATACTCGGCTTTGATTTGTTCGACCAATTCGCGGCGATAAGCAGGCGCATTGCAACAGACAAAATAAAGCCCAAACCCTTTGCCGTTGCGCAATACCCACAACAGGCGCGGTAGCTCGGATTGATTGCCGTCATCATCACCCTCTAATAAGTTCATAATTGCACTTTAGACGGGGGATTCAGTTCGCGTTTTATCCAGGGAATTTCCCGCACCGCCGGATGCAGATCAGCCCAGCGCTCCCCATTCTGATATTCATGGATGATGCGTTGGCGCAGCAAATCGGCAAACGTCCGGTCCACCCATCTTTGTTCGTCCACCTGCTTAAGCCGGGCCAGATCGTCCCGCTTCACCAAGCGGTCATAGTCCATGATCATATTGCGCTTGGCACGGGCCACATCTTCCCAGGTGATCAGCGCACCCTCGCCCATGCAAGCCAAACGGACTAGGCGCAATAAATCACGCACCGCGCCGCCGCTCATGTCGATGAGCGTTTCCAAATCCTCTGGCTGTTCAAAAACCGTATTAATTTCAATCCGGCGCTCGATTATCTCCCGCAGTTTAACCCTTCCAGCCTGTTTGTGGTAGTTCACCATAGGGATCACGAACGGTTTGCCGGCAGGGTAGATATCGGCTAAATTGGCGGTGAGTGCCAAACTAATCGGGACGGTATAAATAATATGGCAATGCGGGGCTTTCAAATGGCCGGCATGATGGACAAACAATTCGGTATGGTTGGATTCACCGTCTTTTCTGGGCTGGTAGACCATTTTCTCCAATTGATCGACGATAATCACCAAATCGACAAATTCTTGGTTTTTAAGCTGGGCACGGGCGGCATCAACCAGGATATTCAGGCGATGGATGAAAACATCCAGCTCCGGCTCCAGTGTGCGCCGTATTTCCACGCGGCGGCTACTGCTGTTTTTTATTTGCCCGGTGATATCAGTCAGTAATTTAGTCAAAAATGGAAGGCTGGCACCGATTCCCACAGATGCCTTAATTTCACCTTCTTCCTTCTTTTCTTCGGTACTGGTTTTGGTTTTGTCAGCAAACCAATCATTCAACTCTTCCAGCAATTGCTTGTTAAGCTCAAGCCCTGCATTATTCAGTTCTTCAACTACACATTTGGCAATGCCCACCAGAATGTCCAAATAGGTGATGTCGCCCAAATCAAGAATGTCCGCCACATCCATATAAACCACAAAAAACCGTTTGTCCTCCAACTCGGCTTTCAATCGAAACAACTCGGTGGACTTGCCACAGCCGGGATGGCCCGTGACTAACTGCTGGTGAAAATCAGGCGTATCTACCCGATCTGGTCTGCCTTCACGGGAAGATTGTTGAGTGACTAACCGCTGATGAAAGTCGGGGTTCTCTGCCCACTCAATGGCTAAGGCGATATTTAGCACCAAGCTTTCGCCGCCGCGCACAGCGGTCAAATCCACATAACGCGAATCATCGACATCGTACAAAGGAATTTCGGGGTGGCAGGCAATGAAAGCACTACGGCGAGTCGTAGCAGGTATAAAATTCATATCACCCCCCCTTGCGAATAAAAAAATACAATATCCTATCCTGCTCGTAACTGCACAACAGATCATGCCTGGCCTGCTCAATGAACACGCCGAAATCCAACACAGCGGCGGGGTCGGTCGCCAGCACACGGACCACTTGCCCATTTTCCACCCCTTGCAGCGCCTTTTTCAAGCGCAATAGCGGCAAGGGGCACATCAGGCCGCAGGCATCCACTTCAAAATCAAATTCCGGTATAGTCATTTTCTTGATCTCTCGACATACAATAGTCAGATGATTCTATCAAAAGCAGACCGCTATGGATTATTTACCATTATTTTTCAAACTAAGCGCCCAAGCCTGCTTGATCGTCGGCGGCGGCGAGGTGGCGGTGCGCAAGACCGAGACTTTGCGCCAAGCTGGTGGAAACGTCACCGTGGTCGCGCCGCAACTGGCCCAGCCCTTGCGCGAACTGCATAGCCAAGGCCATATTGTGTGGCTGGAAAAGCCTTTCGCCCCTTCGGATGTGGACGGCTTTAAACTAGTGGTCAGCGCCACCTCCGAACATTCGGTCAACGTGCAAGTTTTCCAAGCGGCCCAGGCCCGCAACATTCCCGTCAACGTCGTCGATTGCCCCGAGTTGTGCAGCTTCATCTTTCCCGCCATCATCGACCGCTCGCCCATCGTGGCGGCGATTTCTTCAGGGGGGGCGTCGCCGGTGTTGGCAAAACTGTTGCGCGTCAAACTGGAAACCTTGATTCCGCCTGAATACGCTGCATTGGCCCGCCTAGCCCAGCGCTTCAGACAAACAGTGAAGCAAGCCATCGTCAATGCTGACTTGCGCCGTCGTTTCTGGCAAGACACACTGCAAGGCGAGGTCGCCGAACTGGCCCTGGCCGGACGAGAAGACGAGGCAGCCCACCGGCTGGTACAGAGTTTACAAGAAATTGACGCTAAGAAAACCGGCATGGTGTTTCTGGTGGGGGCGGGACCGGGCGACCCGGACTTATTGACCTTACGCGCCCTGCGCCTGATGCAAGAAGCCGATGTGGTGGTTTATGACCGGCTGGTGTCGCCGGACATCATGAGGCTGGTGCGCAAAGATGCCGAGAAAATTTACGTCGGCAAGCAAAACAGCCACCACACCCTGCCCCAGTCCCAAATCAACCGGCTGCTGGCCGACATCGCACACGCCGGCCGCCGGGTGGTGCGGCTGAAAGGGGGAGACCCGTTTATTTTCGGGCGCGGCGGCGAGGAAATCGAAACCCTGATGGCAGAAGGCATCCACTTCCAAGTAGTGCCCGGCATCACCGCCGCCTCGGGCTGCGCCGCCTATGCCGGCATTCCGCTGACCCACCGCGATTATGCCCAGTCCTGCGCGTTTGTCACCGGGCATTTGAAGGACGGCACGATAGACCTGGAATGGGAGCGGTTGGCAGTCCCCAAGCAAACCTTGGTGATTTACATGGGCCTGCAAGGCTTGGGGCAAATCTGCGCCGGACTCATACGCCACGGTTGCCCGGCCAGCTTGCCCGCCGCGTTGATTCAACAAGGCACCACCCGCCACCAAAGGGTATTGACCGGAACCTTGGCCGATTTGCCGGACAAAGTTGCCCAAGCCGACAGCAAAGCCCCCAGCTTGGTCATAGTCGGGGAAGTCGTCAAATTGCATGAAAAATTGGCGTGGTTTGGGCAGCGGCAGAACGCCTAAGTGCGTGGCAAGACCGACTCGGTTTCTGAAACCTATTCAGTCTCTCTTGAAAAACTTTGCAAAAAGCGTTACATTGATTACCGTCTGATGTTACACACACTTCGGCAAAAGCGTAGGGTGGGCTAGCGTAGGTCGGGCGCGTCCCTTTGCATTGCGCCCGACATTTGGGCTTTCGGGCAGGAAAGTCGGGCAACGGAAATGATGTTGCCCGGCCTACATGCTTGATGCACGCCGTCACAACATTGCTGACCCGCCGCCCGTCCGGTGGGCTACGGCGCACACAAGCCACACTGTTGAATCCAACTTTCTTGGTGTGTGCGCCTAGCCCACCCTACTATGGTTGTCATCAGATTTCCGCAGAATCCGGGGATGTAGCTCAGTTGGGAGAGCGTCGCGTTCGCAATGCGAAGGTCGAGAGTTCGATCCTCTTCATCTCCACCAAACACCCGTTCGACAC
>CAIZPP010000002.1 GCA_903934875.1 uncultured Methylococcaceae bacterium | reverse complement strand
TATAGGTGGTCGGCTGTTAAGCTCTTCTAGCTTCTCATCAAGAGAAGATTTTGGTTTTGCTGCAGTTTTAGTCGTGCTACATGCTGTAATTGATAAAATAATTACTGCCATAAAAAAAGAGAGATTGATGCGATTCGTTACATTAACGCATCTTACTTTTGAAACTGCCATTTTCTGACCCATGATTTCTCTCCATCTAAATAACTAAATAAGTCTAACGCCCGAGCTAAGGGGCGCGGGCGGACGAAACTAGGGGAAACAGGCCAAAGCGTAACCCCGCGTCCCCTTGAGCGCCGGGTTGGGCGGCGGACTAGAAAAGAGTGGCCCTTGCACTTTGCTTTTCGCTCTTGGCTTTTTTCCATCCGGCCTATGGCCCTGTGCGCCTTCCCGCGTTACGATTGCGAACCTCGGCTTGCGGCGGAAAAAAAGCCCAGACCGACTAATGCAGAACCAGTTAACCAGATCGCAGCAGGGATAGGAGTTGTGGTAACAGATGCTGAGTTAATCCCCCACCCTTCGTCGCTCAACCCTTGGTAACCGGCCAAATGGGTCAAATTACCATACACTCCACCGTTATAAGAGTTAGGACTCTGGTAGGCAAAGGTGATCGTATTAGCACCGTTAATGAGATTAATAGGAACCGTGAAATCAATAGTTTGAGAGGCAGGGGTGTTTACCATGACTGAGGTGGAAGCAGGGCTAGAAAGAGTGAGGTCTCTTCCGCCACCACATCCGACTCCCCCAAAACAGTAGGAACCGACAATCGTCGAGTTTCCGTTTACGGATAAAGTGAAAATGTCTGTGCAGCAATTGTTCCAGCCATCAAGGGTATTGTACCCCGCTAATTCAAAAGTCAAGGTAGCTGCCCCGCCAGATGCCGAAAAGTTCCAGTTAACACTGTCGGGGCTTGGAAGCCCAGGGCTGCCAACAAAGCCAAGTGCCCTGACATTAGCAGTAATGGTTGCCGCATAGGAATTACCTGCGATCAACAGAAAGATTGCCAAAATGGCTTTACAAAAAAAAGTATTAATAGCACTCACCACTCAAAAAATTTAAAAGGGGTTAAACACTTAATAATCAAACTGTTGAATTAATCAATTCAACAACCTTGTGACTTTGCTTGAACCGCATTGTGTCGGTTGCTGAAGCCTACTCTGCGCAATTGCAGGCCCAACGCCCAAGCTAAGCGGCACGGGCAGGAGGAACTATGAGCAACACACAAAACGTTGACCCGTGTCCGCTTGAGCGACGGGTTGGGCTGGTGGACGGGGAGACAACGCCGGGGACCGAGGGCTTTGGCTCTTCGGAGTCTAGCATCCGGCGCAATACGCGGAGTACCGCTATTGCGCCCTACGGACCTTGGCTCTTTTTTTTAACTGCCTATGCTGCGGAGTTTTTCAAGCCTATGTTTAAGAAGTTGCTGCCCTCTATCAGGTTCTTTGTCTTTATCCCCCGGCATACCATACATTACAAAGAAATCAGGATAATCTTCATTGCCGCCATGGTATTCATTCCAAGCCTTGTCCAAGCTATCCCTTTCTTTTCTGTCCAGATGGTATTTGAATTCCCTCACAGCCCGTTTATGTCGGGCGTAAGCCCCTTCAATCCTTACATTCCCATCCAGCGAACCAGTGACAACACCCTGCAAAGCATTAACGAGAATATGCCCAGTAAGGTTTTGGATAAAATCACTATCAAGGGCGTTTCTGTAAATGATGGCGGCTTGAATTTTGGCACTGTAAGCGGCAACCCGTCTAGCAGAATAGTAGCCGATAAATCCGCCGATGGTAGCGGAAATTGCTCCCCCTATGATGTTACCGATAATTGCATCGAGCATAGTGTATTCAGATATATTGGTTGGCCCATTGGTATTGGAATTGGTTGGCTAATTTTTCTATTTATAATTGGAGTAATTGAAGGGGATGTTCAATATTGGTTTCGTAAAAGAATGGAAAAGGTCTTTAATTTTATTAGGCCCAACGCCCAAGCTAAGCGGCACGGGCAGGAGGAACTATGAGCAACACACAAAACGTTGACCCGTGTCCGCTTGAGCGACGGGTTGGACGAAGCCGCTACGCGGAGAAAAGCCATTCTCATTAGCCTTGCAAAGAATTAAACTGCACCTCAGCCCCAATGTCGGGGTTTTTAACAGACTTGCGAGGTTGCACTTCATGGAATCATCTTCACCCCCGAATATCAAGAATTTCGAGCAAAATTATCAGACTCACCTCAAACGCCTCAAGCTCAACGGCATGCAGCCCCAAACGATTGAGGCCTATTCCCTCGCCGTGCGCCGGGCG
>CAIZPP010000001.1 GCA_903934875.1 uncultured Methylococcaceae bacterium | reverse complement strand
GAATGATAGAATCACCCTTGGGAAGTTGTTCATTAGTCCGTCCCGAAGTGGAAACTGCCGACTGGAGAGCCGTGTGCGGGAGAACCGCCAGCACGGTTCGGAGGGAGGGGAGGTTGTGAGCCTTCCCTACCCCTATACAACATCCGGGCTACAGCCTACACGATTGCGTAACATCAGTTATTCACTCAATATTACGCACAAGTCGGCAACATTGTAGGGTGGGCTAGGTGCGCTGGGAAAGCCTGCCCGTTCACTATGCGAGCTTGACGGCGTACCGTAGCCCAATTGCGCTGTCCTTCTGATGATTGTCGTAACGCGTTAAGGCGCATTCGTGAAGGGCGCAATAGCGGCTTGCCACATATTGCGCCGAATGCTAATCTTGCCATGCGGCGCAATACGGCTGATGAAAGTCGCCCAATCCTTTCATGGCAACCGGTCGCTCAAGCGGACGCGGGGATACGTTTTGGCTGCGTGGCGGGGCTTTCCCGCCGCGCCACTTAAACTCGTAACTCGTAAGGCGGTTTCGGAGCGTAGCGACAATCCACCGTGGTGGAGGGACAAAGGACCTTAGGCACTGTCATAGACACTACTTAGATGGTGATTAACGCGGTAAGGCGCAATAACTCGTAACTCGGATTCGGAGCGCAAGCAACAATGGAAAAGATAACACAATTCTCACAATTGGACTTAAATAAAACCTATAGCTACGCTGATTATCTCAGTTGGCAGTTGGATGAAATGCTGGAATTGATTAAGGGCAAAATATCCTTGATGGCACCTGCGCCGAATGTAAAGCATCAAAACATCTCCATGAATATCAGCAGGCTATTATCGAACTACTTTATTCGTAAAAAATGCCGCGTTTATGCCGCACCCTTTGATGTGAGGCTTTATGACCGCAGGAAATCTATCTTAGCCAGTCAAGACATACACACCGTCGTACAGCCTGACCTCTGCGTGGTTTGTAATCTTCAATTGTTGGATCAACAAGGCTGTAACGGCGCACCGGACTGGATTATCGAAATTGTTTCCAGAGGGACAATCCAAAAGGATATAAAAGTAAAATACCAACTATACCAAGAAAGCGGCGTTACGGAATATTGGCTGGTTTATCCCCACGAACAAATGGTTCAGCAATTTGTGTTGGATGAACATAACGGTTATCAATTAAAAGCCATGTATATCAGTTGCGACAAGGTTTCATCTCACTTATTCCCGGATTTGTCTATTGACTTAAACGAAGTATTTGAAACATTCGATGATGAATAATACAGCATTTTTAATATCAAAGAGTTATTTATATATTATATCATTTTGCAAGGCACGTACACACGAGATGGTTTAATTGAGCGTCCTTTATTAATATACTTTGTTAAGATAAAAATGCTGTGCATAAATACAAACCGGGACTCCTGTTTCACTCAAAAAATACTTGCCCTATCATGGAAATCCCCCCGTCTTCACACACTGGTGGAGAAACCCACCGGCCACCACCAAAACGTCTGCATCCCCATGAAACCATTGTCACGGACACTTTCCCTCGCCTGGCTGGCATTCAGCCTGGCCGCCTGCGCCCAGATCAAGGAGTCGGACAACCGGCTTGAAGAAAGCCAGTTGCGCGAGGCCGGCTTCAAAATCATGCTGGCGGACCGGGCGGACCGGCAGCAGATGCTCAACTCGCTGCCTGCGGACACGATCACGCGCATGCAGAGGGATGACGACACTTATTATATCTATCCGGACCCTGACGGCTGCGTCTGCCTGTATGTGGGGCGCGAGGCCGAACACCGCAAGTTGTTGCAAATCGCGGTGGACCGGCAGAATTCCAACCGGCAATTGATGTACAACGATATGGCGGCCAGTTCCGCAAACGGCTGGGGTCCGATGGGGCCTTGGGGCAGTTGGGGCAACTACACCGGCAGGCCAAACTGGGACCCCTACTAATTTTCGGGCCTTTCACTTAAGGCGGGACAGTTTAAGGCTAAGCCGTTCGTGGTGAGCTTGTCGAACCATGAACGGCTTAACCATCCACCCTTCGACCCTTCGACAAGCTCAGGGCTCAGGGCGAACGGGTAAACCTTTGGTACAACTGTTCTGCCTTAAGTGGAAAGCCAATTTTCGCATAACCGTCAGCTTGGCCGACTGCTGCTAGATCATCGTCAAAAACAGGCGTAAGATTAACGCGGTAAGGCGCATTCAAGGGTGCAATAGCAGCCCCAGCCGCGTATTGCGCCGTATGCAAGCTTTAACCATGCGGCGCAATACGCTTCGCTATTGCGCCCCACGAGATGGGGACTGGATCGTCTACCGCACCGTGGCTTGGCTGGCTGCGGTTGTCGTTTCGTGTAGCCGGGTCGGGCAACGTCTCTTTGTTGCCCGACAAAAAAGCAAGGGCAAAGAGAAAAGCCATGCACTCCCGGCGTTTCCTCCAACCTCGGCCGCCCATCCCAACGCTCAAGCGGACGCGGGGTTACGTTTTGGCTCCGTGGCGGGGCTTTCCCGCCGCGCCACTTAAATCGGTCGTTGGGCCACTCTTTTCAGATTTTTTAAATTCACTATATAGACTAGAAGACCCCAGCTTGCGGGCATGACAATTCCCAACCTATAATTAGTTGTCGGCTAGGATGTGCGCCCGAACCAGGACGGCGTTTCAGTCGTCGCATCGTCAACTTTAATCCCTTTTCAACGTTCAGGAACATCAACCATGGCAGTAAAGCAACTCGAAGTAAAGGCGAAGGAGAACAGCTTCGTCGGCGGAATCGCACTGGACACAGGAATCACTGTCGCCAAGGGCGATAGGTTGATCATCAGGGTCGCGGAGGACGACATTTGGTCTAGCGGCGCGGGCGACAGGATTTCAAACGCCAACGGCATGGTCGCCGGGAACAAGCATGGCGGTGTCTATGGCACCTGGACTTCACCGGCCGGCCATACTTTTCCTTACGGGAGCTTGGTTGGGAGCCTGGATGGCGGCAAGACCTTTTTCCTGGCCGGCACCCGGTTTGACGCGCCCGCCCCGCATGCGGGAACGCTTTCTTTATATTATTGGGATCACATCAGCAGCGACAATAGCGGCTTCGTCACCGTCTCCGTCGACACTGTTCCCGCTGCCGTGACTATTGATGTGAAGGCGAAGGAGAACAGCTTCGTCGGCGGAATCGCGCTGGAGACAGGAATCACTGTCGCGAAGGGCGACAGGTTGATCGTCAAGGTCGCGGAGGACGACATTTGGTCTAGCGGCGCGGGCGACAGGATTTCAAACGCCAATGGCATGGTCGCCGGGAACAAGCATGGCGGTGTCTACGGCACTTGGACTTCACCGGCTGGCCATACTTTCCCTTACGGGAGCTTGGTTGGGAGCTTGGACGGCGGAAAGACCTTTTTTCTGGTCGGCACCCAATTTGACGCACCCGCCCCGCAGGAGGGAAAGCTTTCTTTGTATTATTGGGATCACATCAACACCGACAACAGCGGTTTTGTGACGGTGACGATCTCCGGGTACAAGGATCATGATTCCGCTTACCGTGACAAGTGAAGTGAATGCTAAGGAAAACAGCGTCTCGGGCGGCGGGCCAAGCAATAGTTTGCCCGCTCAACAAGAGAAGGAAAATGACAAATTTTAACATCTTAAATTCGACAGTAAACTGTCTTGACATAAGGGTCCACTATATTTTCGGGCCTTTCACTGAAGGCGGGACAGTTTAAGGTTAAGCCGTTCGTGGTGAGCTTGTCGAACCATGAACGGCTTAACCGTCCACCCCGACCCTTCGACAAGCTCAGAGCTCTGGGCGAACGGTTAAGCCTTTGGTACAACTGTTCTGCCTTAAGTGGAAAGCCAATTTTCGCATAACCGTCACCTTGCCCGACTGCTGCTAGATCATCGTCAAAAACAGGCGTAAGATTAGCAGTCAATAGCTGATGTTACGCACACGTCGGCAAAGGTTGCCGATCTACGCAGCGGTGATCATACTACTAACCGCCTAAGCTTGGGCCGGTCTATCTTCCTTCACTCTTTATTCCTTAGGAGCATGTGGCCAGATGAATGCAAATGCTGATATCGCTTTATACTACCATGAGGGCATCCTCCCGTTGATGCCTTCTTTTCCCGACGGTGTCGAAGTCTACACCACGACCGATGTGCATAGCTTGGCGCGGGCTTTGGTGCGTTATACAGATATCCTCAAGGGGAATCCCGATCCGAAAAATGTCGGCGATTTGATCCACGGCGGCCGCCGCGGTCCACGCGTACACCACCCCGTCGTGCTTGACGTGCTTTGGCATTTCGCCACCGTCGGCAAGAAGGACGTTCCTTATTGGCATGCCTACGTAGGCGCATCCCTGCTCCACCACCGGGTCGTCCATGACCCCGAACAGCTCGCCCTGCTCGTCGGCCTGCCGATGCTGACCGACGGGTGCGACCGGAACCTGATGATCAACGTGCTGCAACAAGTGCCCGGCATCGACCTCAACAAGTTTGAGACTTTCTAAAGGCAGTGATGGTCGGGCGCGGGTACTTAATGCGCCCGACGACTGCTGTTGTCGGGGACGACAAGCCTGTCTTTGGCCAAGCCGAAGAGTGTTTGCCCGATCAGCAATTCCCTGTCTTGATTTCATCGCACGTCATTACCACGCTGTTAACGTCCGCGTGTTTGGCTCTACCGTTCGCGGCGAGGAGTTGGAAGACAGCGATATCGATTTATTGGTGGATTTCCTGCCGGGATCGTCGTTGTTGGATCAAGTCGGTTTGATTGATGCGTTATCGGATGCCTTGGGGCGAAAGGCGGATGTGGTCAGCGAGCGTTCCTTGAACAAACACCTGAAGCCGCGTATTTTGCAAGAGGCACTGCCTCTATGAAAGACAGGCTTGTGTTTATTGCATCTGCTTTAGAAAGCATTGAACTCATCCATGCCTATATCCATGGCTACGATTTACCAGGTTTTCTGGATGACAGAAAAACACAGGATGCCGTTATCCGTAATTTGGAAATCATAGGCTACGGTTTTTACCATGTCGACGTGGACCTTCCACCACCCGACGTGGAGAAGTTCTAGATGTCCAAGTGCGCAATAAGCGTAAGCCGTATTGCACCCTTGGGCTGGATCAAATTAAAGGCTTTTTCCATCAAATAATGCCAACAAAACCCAGCAAACGCAATTTTTAAAGATCATAATATGGCATCCATCACCACTTCAGGAAACAGCCATGAACGGGAATACGTTAAAACGGCATCCAGTATTTGTCCGTCTGTCGTTGTTGGGGCTGGATGCCGTATTGCTGCTCGGCTATTGGTACACGCAAAAGTGAAGGAGTTGTTATAGATATGAGCAAAAATCACATCCGTTTTGTCTTCGGCGTTGCCATCTTGGCGGCGGCCGTAGCCATCCCGGCACACGCCTGGGTGGCTGCCGGCCCCCGCGGCGTCGCCGCCGGGGGCTGGGGTGGAGGCGCGGCCTATGGCCATTACGGCGGTGCCGTGGCCTGGAACCGTGGCGGCTACTATCGCCCGCCAGTGGCTGTGGTTGGGGGTGGCTATTACGGCGGCGGCTACAGCGGGGGCCAAGTGGCGGCGGCCGCTGTAGCCGGCTTGGCCGTGGGTGCCATGGCCGGTGCGGCAGCGGCCAATTCGGCGCCACCCCCCGCCTACTACCAAGCGCCGGGCTACCCGTCGCAGATGCCATTTGGGACGCAAGTAACCGTGCTACCCGGCAATTGCGGCAGCGCAATGGTCGGCAATGTCCAGTTCTATCAATGCGGCCCGAATTGGTTCAGGCCGTATTTCGGCAATTCGTCGGTCTATTACCAAGTAGTACCGGCACCCTATTAGGCAGCGTCCGAAAAGTGACGAACAAATCAAACGCAATAACATTGAGGATCGAGTATGCACATTGAACCACAAAATTTCGCAAAGACTGCTTCCCGCCCGGCGCTATTGGCCGCTGTTGCGTTCGCGCTGGGTACGGCAGGCTGCGCCCACAAGCCAACACCCGCCGCAGTGCAGCCGGTGGCGCAGGCAGTTGAACAACCGGCCATCCCGCCGACTGTGGCCGCCCCGGCCCCCATCATCGAACAGCAGGCGCTGGACCGCCTGCAAGCCATGAGCGACAAGCTGGCGGCTGCCAAGGCGTTCACCTACCGTTCCCGCAGCACAGTGGAAATACCGGCCAAAACCGGACAATTCCTAACCCACTTCGTCGAGTCCGAGCTTGCTTTGGAGAGGCCCAACAAATTGCGCTCCAATGTGGCGGGCGACTTGCCGCACTTCCAGTTTTATTATGATGGCACGGATGTCTCGGCATTAGACCTGCAAAAGAACTTGTATGCCACAGCGAAAGCACCGGGCACGATAGACGAGATGCTGCCGTTTGTCATGGAAAAGGCCAGCATCGACTTTCCGGCGGCGGATTTTCTGATGAGCAACCCGTATGCCGAACTGACCAAGGGCTTGACCCATGCCATTGTGGTGGGGCAGGCCAAAGTGAACGGCGTGCCGTGCGATCATTTCGCCTTCATGGGGGCTGCTTCGAATTGGGAAGTCTGGATTGATGCCAATTCGCTCCCCCGGCGTCTGGCGGCCACCTACAAGTCCGTCACCAACTTCCCACGCTTCCAAGTCGAATTTTTGGACTGGAACCTCAAACCAAAACTGGTTCCTTCTCAATTTGTGTTCAAGAAACCCCAAACGGCCAAAGAAATCGAGTTTGGTTCCAGGTCCGAGATTTCACCCCAGTAACCAGCGAGTTCAAAACCATGAAACGGACAGCGATGATGCAATTGTTGGTAGCCCTGGTGTTGTCAGTGCCGCTGTCGGCGAGTGCCTGGATGGCGGCAGGGCCTCGCGGTGTCGCGGCAGGCGGCGGCGGGTCGGGTGTCGCCTATGGCCGTGGTGGCGGCGAGGCGGCATGGTCAGGCGGCGCGGGCATGGCCCATGGCGCCTACGGCGGCGAGGCGGCGTGGAGCCACGGCTCTGGCGCGGCCTATGGCGCACATGGCGGCGAAGCCGCGTGGAACCACGGCAGCGCCGCTGTCGAAGGACCGCATGGCAACGGCGCGGTCATGACCCCACACGGCGCTGCGGCGTGGTAAGCCGTTGCCGCCGATATGGCCGCAACCCTAATGCATCGGTTCACAAGAGGTCTATTATGCGTGCAACATCCCTATTGAAATGCCTGCCGGCTCTGGCTTTGGCCTTGTCGGTTGCCGGTTGTGCCCAGCCGGGCTACTACCCGGCGGGCGGTGGCATGTATGGCGGTTACGGCGGCCCTGTGGTGTATGGCCACGGCCCGGCGGTGGTCTACGGCAGTCCGGCAGTGTATGGCCACGGTTCGGGGGTGGCCTATGGCGGCTACGGTGGTTCTGCTGCGTGGAACCACGGCGCGGGCTATGCGCATGGGGCCAACGGCGGCACGGCGGCCTGGAACAATGGCGCGGGCTATGCGCATGGGGCCAACGGCGGCACTGCAGCTTGGAACCACGGTTCGGGCTATGCCACCGGGCCGCACGGCGGCTCGGCGGCGTGGCACCGTTAAGCGAGCGTAGTCTATCCTAGATTTTGATTAAACCATAAAGAGGTAATTATGCGTGTAAAACTCCTGTTCAAATACCTTGCAGCCCTGACTTTGGCTTTGTTGGCCGTGGGCTGCGCAAAAACCAATGTCCGGGCGACCAACGAAGTTGCCTATACCGGCCTGCCTAGGCCGGATCGAGTACTAGTCTATAATTTCGCCGTGACACCGGCGGATATACAGGAAAACTCTAGCATCTTCGCAAAGCTAGGCAGGAACATGGAAAACAAGGACCAGACCGCCGAAGAAATCCAACTCGGCCGCGAAGTGGCTGATGCCCTGGCAACCGAGTTGACGGTGAAAATAGCCAATATGGGTTTGAATCCCTTGCGGGCCACCTCAAACATGCCGGTCACCCACGGCTCGATACTGATTACCGGCCGCTTTACCAAGATTGACGAGGGCAACCGTCTGCGCCGGAACGTCATCGGTCTCGGCATGGGCCAGTCTTCGGTCGAAAGCGCGGTCAGCGTATTGGCACCGGAACCCTCCGGCATGCAGGAGATCATCGCCTTCGATGCCCATGCCGACAGCGGCAACATGCCGGGCGCGGCGGTCATGGGGCCTGCTGGTGCGGCGGCGGGCGCCGGCACGGCAGCGGTTGTGGCCACCAATGCGGCGATGAGTGGCGTAAAGAGCTACAAGTCATCTTCCGCGCAGCAGGCGAAAAAAATCGCCGAGAAAATCGCCGCCGAACTGGCGAAATACTTTGCCCAGCAAGGCTGGATAGACCCTGCGCTGGCACAATAAATTGCGCGGGGCGCTTGGCCCCACCACGCGCCAACTGAAGGCGATCAGTACGGGCCATACCGGTCGGTAAAAGGCATCAATATAGCCGCGAATGGATGCGGAGTGCGGCGACTCGCCGCCGCATCGCCGAAGTAGCGGCGACGGGTCGCAACACACCACTTTGCTTCCGTAGCCATCAATATCAACTTATCCACAAAATCTGTGGAAAACTTTGTCAGCAAACCTGAAGGAATTCACTGTCCATGCCGCTTACCGGCCAATGGATAAAAATTGACCAATCCGCCGCACGATTGCGGTAGCGTAAATTAGCATCAGCAACGCTTGCTATTTGGCCAAGGGTCGACATAATGGTGGTTGGCACGAAATTTATTCAGCGCGAGCCGTGCTGCCTCATAATGCGGGATACCAGAATGAATACGCATTTCTTGTTCAATAAGCGATTCGACATCCACCGTTATGCCCATTTTCTTTATGAGTTCCTCAAGCTTGATCTCATAAATAGATTTAGACTGTCCCCTATAGCAAAGGCAATTGCTAATTCTCTTACACTCAGTGAATAGTCGCCACATTGCTTTAACCTCAGGTCTTTGATGAACAAAGATTAAATGATTATCATGAGCCATTCCGATAAATATTATCGGCTGGTTTTGCAATCATATATAGTTAGGCATAATTTTAGTGCTCAAGTTCCAGAAAAAGAAGTAAATATTACCCATTTTACAGCGTTTTCAACATCAACTGGTTACTTGATAAGACGTATGGATTTTAGGCCTTAATTATCGTCCAGCCCAATTGCCAGGGCTAGCAGTTTGCACGTTGATTAATGCTTCCAGGAGGGTAGCCGAATTTTTTGCTAAACGCATTGATGAAATGGTTGACGTGGGAATAGCCCAACTGCGCCGCGACAAGTTTTAAAGGGCGCTTTGTGTTTTGCAATGACGCATGGGCATAATCAAGCCTGTAGTTTTTGACGAATGCATGAATCGATTGCCCATATTCCTCTTTGAATGCTTTCTTCAAGGCCCGTGCCGACAGCCCATAGCGTCTTGACAATTCATCCACACAAGGCGGCGCACCCTCCAGACGGGTCAACTCCTGGTGCATGTGCTGCAACAAATCCGGCTTGTATTGCTTGGATTGGCGCGGGAGATTGCGGGAAAAATGCCCGGCCAAGGCGCAAAGAAATTCCAATAATTTGGCTTGCGCATGGAGCTTGCGGAGATTGCCGGTAAATGGTGAGGTAAAGCAAGCATGCAAAATGGCGCAGATATGCCTGGGTACGGGCAAGGCATTCGCAGATTGCACCTTGGCAACGCCCAACCGTGCCAGTAACTCCAGTGTATTCGACCTGCCCAGCAATTGGCAAAGCGTCGAATAGCCGATCACAAAAGACTCCGACTCTATCGCCCCATCTCCCGAAGCCATGACCCGTTGGTCAAAACCGTCAATAAATTGGAAAGTACATTGCCCCTCCCCGAAGCGCATTTCAGTGTTGACTCTGCGGTCGTGCAGCAAGGCCCTGCCGTTCCATGCCGATAGGACGTGAAACAAAGGCTCGACCGCTTCACCTTTAATGTCCATTAGGGGTGTCCACATACCGACACTGTCCGCATTAAGACAGCACACTGCCTTATACAAATTTGTCCCCAAGGCCAATTGCATCATTTCAATGTGACTCTGCTCGGCCGTTTCGTCGATTGGAATGCTTACATAGGTGAAATCCAGCCCATGATTTCCAAATTTCATGCCTGTGCCATAGCTGGCGTCAAACCAGCGTAAATCAATGCCGACTAGTGGGGGTTGCATGAGTTTTCCATTGGGATTGAAAAGTGTTTGAAATGGAGTCGATTTTTTCAAAGCCCGCCAGATTTGTATATCGGGAAAAATCTGATTTTTGCGTGAAATAACGCTGAATTGATGCTAGCAAAGGAATTCTTTGCGACGCCTGCGCCGTAATGCCAAGAGCGTTTTGTGTATTTTCGCGTAGAAACAAGATTGCAATTCGTAGAACAAGGCCGTACATCACGCACCGATTTAAGAATAGAATTATTCGGTAATGGAGAGGCTGGAATGGGTGATGCTTTGCTATTGCCGCACATAAATACAAACTGGGACTCCTTGCGATGTATTAACACATAGGCCATCCAGATTAGGAATATGTTACAGAAAAACCTAGGACACCGTGGTATGGAAATATCTTTATGTACAGCGTTTTCATCTTAAATATATACCTAAAACAGACATTCCGTTAACCCTTCAGGTTAACCGAATAACCTGCTCTTAAATACCCACTATCAAGTAACTATTTGAT